>USIA01000020.1 GCA_900554535.1 uncultured Oscillospiraceae bacterium
GGCCAGGGCAGCTGCGTCTCCTCCGGGCTGCCGGCACGGACAACGAACAGGCTGTTGCTGTTACTGCCGCCGTATTCCTGAGCCAGCCATGCGGCGGTATCTTTTTCTCTTGCATGGTCTTTCATATAGCGGACAACAGCGTGTTTACTCTCGATATTGCCATTCCATGCACAAAGGGCAGTATCAATATCTTCCTGAGAAAGAGGGCGCAGAAGCTCATGGAGCTTTGGATAGGTCTCGTCGATCACTTCCCGATGTAAACGCTGACGGAACTCCGGCACATCCGAATAGAGTCGGATCAGCTCCATATCCTTAGAACCAAGAACCGCACGGCGCACAGCGGCATTGCCCTCGATGACAGCATTTTCACGGTCAGAATGCCCGCAGGCATTGCGGTATGCGGCATCCTCGGAAATGGAGGCAGTCACCACAGGCTTATACTGCTCAAACTGCTCCCGAAGGATAGGCTTTGGCGTTTCTTTCTCCACCTCCGGCTGCTGTGTTTGAATGGCATCTTCTTCGGCCAGTTCCTTTTCAGACTGGATTTTGTCATACTGCGCCTGTTCCTGTTCGGTAAGATAGCGGTCTTTCTGGACAAGTGAGGTAATGCGCTTGGCAACCTTTTCCCAGTTCAAGTGAACATCCGGGCAGTCCTGCTTTTTATAGTGCAGTCCTTTCCCATCGTGATCTTCGCCGCTGTGTGTTGCACCGGACAAGGCATGAGAGCGTCCGCCAATGCCATACTCGTCTTTAAGGAATCTCACTTTTTCCTTATCCGTATGGTTTGCCATGAAAAACGCATAGATACGGCCCTTTCCTCCGGCAAAACTGCTGCCGCCGGTCATGGCGGCGTCGATCTCATCCTCGGTAATGAAATGCTGGACGGTTGGCACTTGGGAAAGGTCCGAAGAAAAAGTTCTGCGTGGCAGGTCAAGATCCTTCAGGTTCTCCCAAATTTCCCTTGGCCTATGGTAATGAAAGCGCAACAGGTCACGGTCCTGCTGATAGGCAGTCCAGAAGGCGGCGTATTCTTCCTTGAGGGTCTGGCGGAAAGCCGGGTCACTCAGCTGCTCGGCAAGCCATGCAGTTTCTTCCGGGAACCCGGTTCTCTGAATACCGGACAGACAGGACAGATACCCGGAATCTCTGGCTTTATCGCTGAAATCGTGGTACAGATGCCAAAGTTTTTCTGCAAGGAGGGAGCGTTCATAGCCTGCCGCTTCTGCAAGCTCCACATTGGAGGCAAACTGGCCACTTTCCAAAAGTTCCCCGATGCGCTCTGCGGCACTCTCCCAGGAAATGACCTGGGCAGACCTGTCATAACGGACAGACTTCCCGTGGGAAAGATGGATGCCATCCTCGGCATACCATACGCTCACGCTGCCAAGGCCGTTGCCGCCGTGGTACAGCGTTTTCAGTATCTCGGCAATCTCAGCGGTGGTTTTCTGCTTTTCAAATGCTGCAACCACACGCTCCCTCTGACGATCTGTATTGCCTCCCAAACGCAGCACATGGTCAATATCATTTTGGGCAAAAGAAAAAGCAGAGGATGTATGCGCTACATTCTCTGCTTCATCTATGGATTGGATCTGCTCCGCTTCGGAGAGGAACAGGTTTAGGGTCAGCTGTTGATAAGCTCCGCCATCAGGATCTCCTCTGCCTGGGCTTTGCAGGTGTTCATCAGGCCCACCCACTTCATGGGATCGCTGGCTTTCAGTTCCTCGGTGGCTCCCGCTTCCTTCGCCAGCTGGAGCATCATCTGTTCCAGTCTGCTCTGGGCGGTCTCGTCGATCTCGATGAGGTGCGGGTACAGCTTCTCGCTCAGCAACATCTGGTTGTAGAGGATGGGACGGTGTTCCTTCAGGTAGGTTTTCCTCATCCTGCCGTACTTGCCCAGGGGTTTCTCCGGCTGCTGGCTCAGCTTCAGGTCGGGAATCTGATAGTCTCCGTTCTGGATGTAGGTCATGGGATTGTTCATCTTGCTTGCTCCTTTCTTGGTTGGCTTCGCGCTCTGCATTTCGGACGGTAACGCCGATCTGCCGCAGCACCTGCTGGTTGATCTGGCTGACCGCTGTTCCCAGCGCCCCGATGGTGGACGGGGTGTTGAAATCAAAGATCGCCATGAAATCTTCGTGGTCGAAGTAGCGTTCCGGCTCCAGTCCACAGCGGGACATCAAAGCGTAAGTGATGCTGACGGTGGCGGCTGCCTTGAACTGCACTCCGATGTTATACTCATCATATTCCTCCAAAAAGGAACCGTCAACGATATAGAAGAAGTCCTGCTGATGCTCCGTCCAGTATTCCTCGGCCAGTTTTCCGGCTACCTCCGTGAGCTGTCCGGCAAGATCCTCACCGGAAACATCATAGGTGCGCTCCAGCATGGCCTGCACGGAATCCAGATAGCGCTCCTCCAACTGCCACAGCCAGGGAGTGCGGGAATGTTCACGGGTTCCGGTGTCGGAAATGTCAAAGACATAACGCAGGCGAGGTCTGTCCCCGGAATCATCCACCAGAGCGATTCCCTTGGAACCGCGCCTTACATAACGGCCCATCTTTTCATTCCACAAATCGTACTCCGCACAGGCGGTGGCGTCCGGTCGCTGGGCATAGATCATCAGCTGCTCATGGAACGGGTACTTGTAAAGGCGGGAAGCAGTAGTGAGAAACCCTGCCCATTCCTGCCAGCTCCCCGTGAGCTGTGTTGCCACTTTGTCCGCCATCTGTGCATATAGTTCAGCTTTGGTTGGCATGGTATTCTGTCCTCCTTTCGGTTTTGGGTAAAAGAAAAGCAGGAAACCTGAACGATTTCCTGCTTGCTACTTTGTGGCTTCTCATGCAATATTCTTCTTTTTCTTTGCCACAATAAATCCAATTATCATAAGCACATTCAAAACAAATACTACAACACTGCCTTCAATTTTATAAATTCCACCAGATAGCAGTTGATCGCCACCGAATGTCATATTAAACAAATGCGGATAGTCCTCTGCAAGTGATACTCCTCCCAAAATAATTGCTCCTACACTATTCCAGAGAAAATGAATGATTATAGGTGCAATCAAAGAATTTGTATATTCCAAAACTGCTGTCATAAACAAACTCATTGTCAAAACATTCAAAACAGGGAGAATTCCTGCTTCAAAAGCACCTCCATGTGCCAAAGTAAATAGCATGGTAGACACAACAGTTGCCGCAACTACATTGTAGTTTCTCTTTATCATCTGATATAGATAACCACGAACTAACATTTCCTGCATAATTGTGTTGATAAAGGCTGATAGTATCCAGAGCCAGAGCATAGAAATATGATTAGTATCTTCTATCCGTGCAGACCCGGCAAAAAGCAAAATACCGACAGATATACCTAACCAGCTTAGTCCCACTACCCCTCCTAATAAACTGTTATAGACGGGGCGTTGTGCGAGATGTAACTTGGTTTTTTTACGATCTACAAACCAAAAAATAACGGTCATAACAACAATCGCCAAAAACGGTATTAGTTCTGCAAAAAATCTCCACAGCGCTGCATTGTCAATCTCAGGAATTGGTATAACTGATGCGCAAATTGCCCATCCAACAAAGAAAATGATAGATTTTAATGATACTTCTATTAGCTTTTTCATATTTCTAAAACTCCCTAGTGCTTTCTAATTTACATAAAGTACATTATACATCATCTTGTCAAGGAGTTACATCCTTTTTTTGTAAAACTCTACTTGAAAAAATAGTAGAATAAATAGCTTTCTGTCCCCACAAAGAACAGCTTTAGGTTTACTGGTCAAAATCGGGGTACAGCTCCAACTCGGCAAAGTCCTCATCGGTCATCGCACAGAGCTTCGTAAGGGCGCTGTCGGTTAGCTCTCTCAGTTCTGTTTCCTCCGGCGAAAGCTCGCCGCGCATCTCACGCAGGCTGTCGATCAGTCCGGTGCGGCTGCCGGTATTGTAAATGCACATCAGGTTCATTTCCTCAAAAGTAAAGTTTCCCATATCAAATCTCCCTTTCCGCACTCTTTTTGGGTGCTGTCTTTTTGTGTTCCGCTTTGGGCTGGCTTTTCAGCTGATCCACAACGGATTTTTTCTTATCCCGTTCCTCCCGATGAACGGCATCAGCCAAGTCCATGAGGGAGATAGGCTGACCGCTTCGAGCCTGCTGTTCCAGCTCTGCCACCGTAGGCTCTTTTGCGCCATTGTTGATGATACCGTCGATCATGCCGTAATCGTCCTCCACGGCCATCTCTGCATTTTTCAGCGGATTTTCCGGCAGGAATCCGGGGATCTGGGTAAAACCAACACTGTCACAGTAATGACAGGATACCTTACCGTCCTGCTTGATCGCAACGATGTCACTAACACTCATAGAAGGACTGTGAAAATCCGCCGGCTTTTGCAGATTAAACTGCTCATATAGTTTTTCCAGCTGCTCCGGTACCGTGCCAGACTCCCTCAGAGGAGCTGTGTAAATGAGGTCATAATTGCTGCGGTCTATGGAAATGGCATGGGACTTTAACCAGTCCAGATTCATAAAGCGCACATTCTGCGGATCGTCACGGCTCACCTGATAGATGGCAAAGCAATCTCTGTTCTGGGATAGAAATGCCTGTTCGCGTTCCTGCTGATGTTCCTGACGCTCCATGACCTTTTCGTGGAACTGAGGGCTTTTCTCCCATTCCTCACGGTCCACGCCAAAAAGACCGCCATGATCCATGATTTCCTGCGGGTCAAACACCATGCTCTCCGTATTGTCCTCATGCAGCACATAGACGGTCAAACCGGCGGCATCCAGTTCCAGCGCCCGTTCTCTGGTAACAGGGAGCATCCCATCATAGGAGTAGCCGTATTCCTGCATATCCGGTGTGGAGACCTGCTCATCCGGCATGGGGTATTCATCCAGTGCCTGCTCCTGTGCTTCCGGCAGCTGGGAAGAAGCAGCCATCTGACTGGCCTCTGCCTGCATCTGCTGGTAGGCAGCGTCCTGCAAGGTTTCAATCATGGACAACGGTGCGTGTTTTACCGAGTCTCTGCCCAAATCGTTGTCATCACAAATCTGGAGAACTGCCTTCATGCGGGAAAGCTCTGGCATATCCAGCTGACCTCCATCCAGCTCTTTCATGGATGCGGCATCGTAAAGGGTATAGTCCCATCCGCTGTCACAGGGCTGGATATGAAGATAGGTGGCATTGTCGATCAGAAACAAAGCCTCCTGCTGATTGGCGTCTGCCCCCAGCACTTCCATTTCTGGCATTGCCGCAGCCAGTTCCTTTACCGCTTTTTGCACCAGAGGATTATCACGGTAATAGTCGATTGCCTGGATGGTGTCCAGGTCAATGGTCTGGCCGGTCAAAATCGGGAAAGGTCCTTCATAGTCGCTTCCGTCTTTCAGCTCAAAACCAATGCCCTTGATCCCGTTCATTCGTTCTGCCGGAATCTCCTGATAAATGCGGATTGCTTCCTCCAAAGACAGGTTATCGTGGTATTCTCCGAGGTTTGGAAATTCCATGCACTCTGCTACATAGTAGGTCAGATCGCCGGTCTGCTGTCTATCAGATACCTTAGCGGCATCTTCTGGCTGCTCTATCGGGGCGGGTTCCGGCTCTACCTTTGCATGAGGGTCGATTCCGCGCTCTTTGCAGATTTCCTTATAGTGGCGCTCAATATCGGAGATCAAAGTGCCGGAGGTTTTGTTGATGGTCTCCAAACTGGCTCTCAGTTCTTTCAGCTCCTTGCCTTGACTCCAACTGGCAATATAGCCAAAGCTGTTTTCTCCTGTCTCAATTCCAAAATATTTGCAGACTGCATAGGAGATGCTTTCAGCCTCTACTTCCTCCGTGTGACGATTTTTGATTGCCTGTTTTTCTGCGGTTGGATCTTCCTCAACTGCAAGACGCCATTCAAACTGATTTTCGTCCACATAACACCAATCCATATCAGAAGCAAACTGTTCGGCTTCTTTTTCTGTGGCAAAATCCAGCTTGAAATCATGCTTGGTTCCACCTTCACTCTCCTGCACAACCTTCCATGACGGTAGCATTTCATATTTTTTGGGGTCATGAAGCTTGCTGTGGGCAATCTCGTGAACCGTGGCCGAAACCGTCTGCACCTCGCTCATGCCCTGACGAATGGCAATTTTCTGATGATCGGCAGAAAAATAGCCGTCCGTATCGGCGGCCATTGCTTCAAAAGTGATCGACACCGGTGCGCTGCGGCGCAGGGCCTCCATGAATGCCTCATAATTTGGCACATTGCCGGAAAGGGAGGAAGCAAGCTCCGGCAAAGGTTTCCCGTCGGTCTGACTCACATCAAAAACCTTGACCGGGCGAAACATGGGGATCTCGATTTCTTTTTCCTCTGTAACGATCTTTCCGTCTTTATCCAAAATCGGAGCCTTGGTATCCGGGTCCAGCTTCTGCTCCTCGATTTTCTTCTTATACGGTGTCGGGGCAATGATGGTAATGCCATGCTCGCCCTTTTTTACATGACGCTCAAACTGGTCTTTCCACTTATTGTATCCGGCTACCAAAGTGGCGTCCGGCTTCTGCATATAGATGAGCATGGTGTTGTTTACCGAATAGCGGTGAAATCGGGACATGGCGGACAGATAACGCATATACTTTTCGCTTTCAAACAGTTCTTTGATGCCCTGCTCGATGCCATCCGTGATTTCCCTTAGCCGTTCTCGGTTGGTGGGTTTATTCTCAGCCATGATTTTCAATCTCCTTTCCAAGTGTGTGATTTCTGCTGTGTGTTCTGCAATCCATGCCTTTTGTTCTTCTTCACTTTCATAAAGAAAAAGGTCCAGCAGGTACTCTACATAGGTTTTCTTCTGGATTGCTTCCACAAAGCGGGGGTGCGGTTCTTCCTCCGGTGTCCTGGGAGAACGGTCGGCTTCCCATTTTTTCAGCAGATGGTAGTAATCGGACAGTACACGATAGCACCGCTGCCGGTCCTCCCGAAACTTTTGTGCCCCTGTTTTCTGCCGGACATATCTCCTACGGGGAGGGGCCTGACTGTCATAGATCAGGCCAAAGTCCTGTGCCAATTTCTCTGCCGCTTCTTTTGGGGAGAGGTCAAAGAGCTTTGCGGTAAAGTCGATCACATCGCCAGTAGCTCCGCAGCCGAAACAGTAGAAATATTCTTCGTTCAGCTTCATGCTGGGGTTCTTATCATCGTGAAAAGGACAGCAGGCCATGCCATTTCGCCTGACTTTTATCCCATAAAGCTCTGCCGCTTCTCTGGTGCTGACTGACAGCTTGACTGCTTCAAATACATTCTCTGCCATGTGCCTTTAACTGCTGGACTTTCTCACAGGGGGCTGGTATCCGGCAGCTTTCGCACGCTCACTGGCAGCTTTGCGGCGTTCTGCGCTGTATGGCTCTCGGACTGATACACACCGCTTAGGAACGGTAAAGTTATGGGCGTCCTTTCGGGTGATCTGGTCGGGGTGCTTTTTTGCCAGCAGTTCCAGCTTCTCCATCAGACGGGGATCATGAGTATAGATCTCAGCCATTGGTTCTGCCTGGTTATAGAGGAGAATGGTTTCCCGTTCCACTAAAGAGAGATTCATCAGCTACCTCCTTTCCGCTGGTCAAATTCCAGCTTGAAGTTGGCGTACTGTCCATCATCCTCCAAAACCACAGCGGCATCGTAGGTCTTTCCGGTTTTCTCCGAATATAGGCCCGTCACACGGACACGGCCATCGTTAAGCAGTGCAGACACCACAGCCTTGGTCGGCTGTTTTTTCTTGGCAGCCCACCATTTGTTATTTTTCCAGATTGCAAATTTGCAAGAATCATTCTGACAGAAGAAACCTTTTTGCAGTTCTGCAACTTCCCCGCCGCAGCGAGGGCATTTGCCCACCACCTCACGGGGCGGAGTGAACAGGTACTCAGTTCCCTTGATGACCTGATAAGTTCCCACCAGGTCTTTCAGCGTGATGCTGATCCCGTCCAAAAACTCCTCCGGGGCAAGCTGCCCGCGCTCGATCTCGCCCAGTCGGTACTCCCACTCGGCAGTCAGAAGCGGCGATTGCAGTTGTTCCGGCAGAACGGTGATCAGGGAAACTGCATCGTGGGAAGGGAGAAGCTGCACCGTTTTCCTGCTCTTTTTTCGTTCCAGAAAACCGGCAGATACCAGCTTTTCCAAAATACCGGCACGGGTGGCCGGTGTCCCCAGACCTTTTCGCTCGGCATCCTCCGGCATATCCTCTTTTCCGGCAGTCTCCATCGCGGACAACAGGGTGTCCTCCGTAAAGTGCTGGGGCGGACTGCTTTTGCCTTCTTTGACGATTGCCGCAGAAACCGAAAGGGTCTGTCCTTCGGTCAGCTCCGGCAGGGCTTTCTCTGCGCCATCTTTTTTCGGCTCTGCATCCTTCATTTTGGCACGGTAAGCGTCCTCCAGTGCTTTCCATCCGGGGTGCTTCACCGTTTTTCCTTTGGCGGTAAATTCCCCACCGGCACACGCTGCAATCACAACGGTTTCCGAATAGATATGGGGCTGGGCTACGGCGCACAGCAGACGCAGGGCCACCAGCTCCAGCACCGCCTTTTCTCCCGCAGGAAGGACAGAAAGGTCTGCATCCTTGAGATTTCTGGTAGGGATTACTGCGTGGTGGTCGGTTACTTTCTTATCGTTGATGACCGTCTGGGAGTCACAGGAAATGGAGATTCCTTTGCGAAACGGCATAGCATTGGCAACCAGATTCACCAGCACCGGCAGGCTGTCTGCCATATCACCGGTCAGATAGCGACTGTCAGTACGGGGATAGGTGCAGAGCTTCTTTTCATACAGGCTTTGCAGATAGTCCAGGGTCTGCTGGGCCGTAAATCCAAGCAGACGGTTGGCATCTCTTTGCAGGGTAGTCAGGTCATAGAGGGCAGGCGGCTTTTCGGACTTTTCCTTGCGCTCCACCTTTTTGATTGTGACATTTGCACCCTGACAGGCTTCTTTCAGCTGTTCGGCAGCAGCTTTATCCGCCATGCGCTCCCCGGATACGGTAAGACCGGGCAGCTCCAGCGCCACGGTATAAAAGGGAACCGGCTTAAAGGTGTCGATCTCAGCTTCTCGCTGGACAATCAGTGCCAGCGTTGGGGACATCACACGCCCGATGTTGAGGGTGCGGTGGTACAGCACGGAAAAAAGCCTTGTGGCATTGATCCCTACCAACCAGTCGGCCTTGGCACGGCAGAGAGCAGCATCCCGAAGTCCGTCATAATCTACACCTGGGCGCAGGTTTGCAAAGCCCTCCCTTATGGCGGAGTCCTCCATCGAAGAAATCCAGAGCCTTTTCATCGGCTTTTGGCAGCCTGCCAGCTCATAGACGCTGCGGAAGATTAGCTCGCCCTCGCGTCCGGCATCACAGGCATTTACTACCTCCGTCACATCCGGGGCGTTCATCAGCTTTTTGAGAATATCAAACTGCTTTTTCTTATCTTTTCCCACTACCATCTGCCAATGCTCCGGCAGAATAGGCAGGTCATCATATCGCCACTTGGCATACTTGGAGTCATAGCTGTCTGCATCCGCAAGACCGGCCAGGTGGCCCACGCACCAGCTGACACGCCAGCCGTTACCCTCCAGATACCCATCCTTACGAGCAGTTGCACCGATTACCGTGGCCAGACTTTGTGCAACCGATGGTTTTTCAGCAATCACTAAATTCATAATCTTCAGCCTCCCATTTTTCCCGCACAGGCGTGTGCAGTTTTTTCTCTATGCTGTTTTCCTCATCCAGTAGCAGGTTATAACCAAACCGGTAGTCATAGCGGTACAGTTTCCCCAGCAGGTCATTGATGATGATACGGCAAGCCAAAATGACACGGGTTTTATCCACCTGCATCAGCTGGTAGCGTTGATAATTGCTGTAATATTCTTCGTGACGGCGGGTATTGCAGGCGGCATCTTCAAGTAAACTATCTACTGCATCCTGACAACCATCTTCTTTTTCCCCTTCCATGCAGTTCAGAAGTTCCATCATCAAAGGAAAGCTCTGTTCATCCATAGGAGCTTCTGCTGCAAGAAAACCGATCAAAGCGGATAAGAGCAGACGAGCCGCCGTCTGTTCTTGTTCCGTCAAAACGGCCATTGTTTTCTCCGCATTTGGCAGGATCTTTTCTTCCACAAAATCTGCCGCATCGTCGGAACAAAGCTGACGGATAGAATCTATGGACAATGAAACTGTCACGGTATCTAAGGAGAAATCAAAGGGGTCATCTTGCTTTGGCTTTCTCCGAAGTTTGTTTAACATGGTAGAAAGAATGTCGCCGCCAAAATACACGGCGATCACAAGCAGGTCAAAAACAGCAATCAGCTTGATAAATATAATCAGAACACTCATTTTTTTCGTTTCCTTTCTTTGAGCCAGCGTTCCATCTCACGATGGCAGATACCTACGCAGGGGCTTCCATAACTCCCGCAACCATAGCAGGGGTGGTTGTGGGGTAAAGAAGGAGGACGGGAAGTTTCCCTCCCGCCCTCCGGCCTGCGTGTCATCATGCGTTCATAGGGACTGTCTGTGAAACGGGTCATTTCACGCTGTCCTCGTCATCTTCTTCTGTGCTGCCCCCGTCAGCGTCAGGCTCATCCGACTCCTCATTTTCGGTTTCCCATTCCTCGGAATCTTCCTCGCCATAATCATAATCGTCCAGACTGTCATTGCCCTTGGTCTTAGGCTTGTTCTTAACGAGCTTCAAATAGGCAAATACGCCACCGCCACCAAGCAGAGCCAGTAAAAGGACCAGCGCAGCCGGGTTCAATCCGGCAGGCTTCTCCTTTTCCAGCTCCGATGTTTCTGCCGGAGGTTCCGGTACTTTGCCCGTACATTTACTCTTATCAGTTGCACAGACCGGACAAGCCGTATTGACTGCCCCTGCTTCACATTTTGTCGTGCAGCTACACACAGCAGACGACTCCTCTTTAGCATTTCCATCTTCCATCAGTGCCATCAAATCCGCTTCATCCACCTGGTTCAGAAAGTGAACAGCAGTCTTTTTATCCTCATTAGCCCTGTCGATCAAAATGTAAAAATAGTTGCCAGCCTTGGTGGTAACGGTAATGAGCTGCTTATTGCCACCAAAATCATCCACCAGAGCGGCATTGCCATCTGGTGTAAGTGCCGGTGCCGGTTCTGTTTCTTCCACAATCACATTGCTGTCATTGGTAGAATCCTCTGCCGGTGCCGCCGGAGCCTGTTCTGACCCCTGTGCGAAAGCAGGGATCGTAAAGCCAAATGCCACAACCATTGTCAGGCAAAGGGCGGAAAGTGTTTTGCAAATTCTTTTATTCTTCATAAGCGGTAGCCTCCTGATTATTTGATTCCGGCAGTGCCGTATCTCTGCCATGGTTCATTCCACCGGAAAGCATAGCGTTCAGCTGTGCTGGAGTCATGCGTAACGCACGAACCATCTGAACGATTTCCAGATTCTCTGCCTCCGTTTTCTGTGCTTCCAGGGTCTTGAGCTTTTCCTGATATTCCGCAATCTTCTCACGGATTTTCTCAATTTCCTGGTCGATACGTTCAATTTTGTTTTTTGCCATAACCGTTCACTCCTTTCCACAAAGTCTGTTACCAGTTCATCAAGCCGTAGCCCTTAATACTTTGATAATTCAGGTCATAACTTTTGATCTTGCAGGCATCGCCGGAATTTCCCTCCACCGTATAAACACGGCTGCCATCCGTACCGATCACGATACCCACATGGTCTGCTGTCCCATCCAAATCCCAATCAAAGAAAATTGCATCTCCGGGAGCCAGATTGTTATAGCCTCTTGCACCCCATTGTCCATGAGACTGGAACCACGGAACGCCCTGCCACTCACAGCCTGCAAAGCGCGGCTCACTTTTTCCAGCCTGGTTATAACACCAGGATACAAAGCAGGCGCACCACTCCACGCGGCTGTCAAAGCCATACCAGCTCCAATAAGGATAGCCGCCCACATTGCCGACCTGACGCTTGGCCAGCTCCACCAACTGCGGATTGCCGGGGCGGGTACCGTTAATGAACTGCACACCGGACAGATCTTCCGAGCCGCTGGTATCAGGGGAACCGCCGCCAAACAACAACGGCTTATTGCCCATGGTCTGTCGGTAGACCTGATACATTTCCATCTGCTCCGGGGTCAGAAGTTCCGACACCACAGCGGAAATGGGCTTGCTGGCGAGTTTCACATTCAAAATGTAATACTCATAGGGAACTTCTTCTGAGGTGGTCTCGCCGGTCTCCGGGTCGGTGGAGGTCTCCGTGCGGTAGCGAATCTCCACTTCCTCAGTAAGCGTCAGCTGATACTGTGCTGCAAACACACGCGCCAGCTCTGCCTGAGCGCTCTGCCGGGTGTAGCCTTGCAAGACGGCAGAGAGAAATGCCGCCAGCTCATGAGGGTCATGGCCGATCATACCAAGGTCATAGCGATACTCGTCATACCCTGGGTGACTGCTTTCAATGTTGTCGATTTCCTCCTGCAACTGGGCTTCTCTGGCTGCATAATCTGCCTCCACCGCCAGCATTTCCGAGTCATCCGACGGATAGGTGGTGCCGGAGAGAACGGAACCGATGCTCTGCGCCATCATGGAGCAGGAGGACATGGTATTCATCAGCATACAGGTAATGAGGAACAAAACCCCTGCCATCAGGAAACCCTTCTTGTGGCGCATGACGAATGCCCCTGCCTGCTGTACCTTTTCTTTTACCGTCCTTGCGGCTTTTCCTGTTTTGGATGCAGCCTGGGCGGTATTTCCAGCAGTCTGACCGGCATGTTTGGCGGCGGCATACTGCTTTTTGATGACCTGCTTTTGCTGCCAGCGGGAAAGAGGGTTGCTGGCAAACTGGGGATTTTCCTGCAAAGATTTCTGGTACAGAACATTTACATTTGCCTTTTCCAGTTGACGCTCTGCCTGGGCTGCTTTGCGGTACGGCTTCAGCTTGTGGCTGCGATAGCCCTCCCGCACCAGATAAGCGCCGGTCTCCACCGCTTCCTCGGACTTGTGGGCGCTTTCCACGCCCACATTGTCCTGCTCTGTTTCCCGGATCTCTTTGTGGAGCTTGCCTGCGACCAGATGGACGGGAGCTTCCCTGACTCCTTGAGAAACTTTGGAAGGTGGCTTTTTCTTGTCCTCAAAGGTCAGCTTCGAGGTCTTTTTTCCGGTATCCGGGTCAATGACCGTCTGCCTGACCTTTTTCTTTGGGATATTGGCCTGCGCCTTATCTGCTCTGGCCGCAGCTTTCTCCGCTTTACGGATCGGCTTTTCCAGTGCAGGATCAGACCGTTCCTCATCAGTAAAGCGCAGGCGCGGCTCTTTATTCAAACCATTCTCCCAGCATGAGGGAGGACATCATGTAGTGCAGCTCTGCATAAATGGCCATTCCCACAGGATCGTTGAACATACAGCCGGACAGGTAGGCATAAAACTGTGCCACCACATCGGACAGGATCTTCGCCTCTGTTCCTTCCAGAATCAGGCCGCCCATTCCTTCTTTAGCACGAATGGCGCTCCAGACCTCTGCCAGACGGAGAAGCCCCACCTGACCGGTCTCATTCAGTTCGGCTGCCTGATCTGCCGCCGTGCGGCACTCACTTACCGCATCGGCCATGACTGTAAGCAGCTGGCTGCGCTGGGCATTTACCGCCCTGTCAAAAAACATCAGCGGATTTTTATTCAAAATGTTGGAGTTCATCATCATTCATCCTCCTTCTTTTTCAGTTCCTGGGGTTTGGTGGTCATAATGCGGTAAAGCTCGGTATTCTTCGGGAAGTGATCCACGAAAGGCAGGATTGTAGAGCCATAAAACAGCAGGCCCTCGCCCTCACCGGAGTGGGTCACATAAGATAATTGGTGTGTGGAAATACCCAGCTGCTTGGCGAGGATCTGACGGTCTCCGCCTGCCTGGTTGAGCATATACACGAAGTCGGAATTTTCAAAGATATTTTCCACCTCGCGGCTGCTCAAAAGGTCTTTGACATTCTGGGTGATACCTGTCGGAATACCGCCCCATTTTCTGAATCGCTTCCAGATTTCCACCGTATAGGCGGCGGTCTGCTCCTCCTTCAAAAGCAGGTGCATCTCGTCGATGTAGTAGCGGGTAGACTTGTGAACGGCACGGTTGATGGTAACGCGGTTCCACACCTGATCCTGTACCACCAGCATACCGATTTTCTTGAGCTGCTTGCCCAGTTCCTTGATGTCATAGCAGACAATCCGGTTATCAATGTCCACATTGCTCTGATGATTGAACACATTCAAAGAACCCGTTACATAGATTTCCAATGCCGTTGCAATGTACTGAGCTTCTTTTTCTTCCTGCTCCCGCAGCAAGTTATAAAGGTCCTCCAAAATCGGCATATTCTCCGGCTTTGGGTCATTGAGATATTCGTTGTAAACCAGCCGTACACAACGGTCAATAATGGTTTTCTGCACCGGCTGCAAGCCCTCCTTACCGCCCACGACCAGCTCACACAAGCTGAGGATAAAGTCAGACTTGAGTGACAGCGGGCTTTCATCATCCGAATAGTCCAGATTCAGATCCATCGGATTGATATAGTTGGTTGAAGTAGGTGAGATCTTGATGACCTGCCCATGCAGACGCTCAACAAGAGGTGCGTACTCCGCTTCCGGGTCACAGATAATAACATCATCACTGGTAAGCAAAAAGCAGTTGGCAATTTCTCGTTTTGCGCTGAAGGACTTACCGGAACCCGGCGTACCCAGAATCAGGCCGTTGGGGTTTTTCAGCAGCTTTCTGTCCACCATGATGAGGTTGTTGGACAGAGCATTGATGCCGTAGTACAGAGCTTCTTTCCCGTTCTGGAACAGTTCCTGCGTAGTAAAGGGCACAAAGATAGCTGTGGAACTGGTGGTCAGTCCTCGCTGAATCTCAATCTGATTGAGACCCAGAGGCAGACAGCTCATCAGCCCTTCTTCCTGCTGGAAGTCCAGCCTGGTCAGCTGACAGTTATACTTCTGGGCAATAGAGCCTGCCTGAAAGATGTTGTTGCCAAGCTGACGGGGATTGTCCGCTGTGTTCAGCACCAGAAAGGTCAAAAGGAACATTCTCTCGTTGCGGCTCTGCAAATCCTGCAAGAGTTTTTTCGCTTCACTGCCGTAGGTAGCAAGGTCAGATGGAATGATGTCCATGTCGTATCCGGCACGGACTGCTTTTTTCTGTTCCTCGATCTTGCTGCGGTCCAGGTCGGTAATCTTTCGCTTTACCGTTTTGATGGCTTTCACCTGATCCACCGACTGAATGTGCATACTCACAATGAGCGAGCTTTCCATATCCAGAAAATCAGCCAGCAAACGGTCATTCAGTTCCGGTGCGAGAATCTGCAAAAAAGAAACAGTCCCGTATTTCTTACCCATACGGAACTGCTTGCCGGTGCGGAACTCAAAGGAGCTTGGTGCAATAAAATCTTTTGTGGACAGACCGGAAGGAGCCAGCCAGTCCCATTCAAACTGAAACGGGAGTTGTTCATCCATGTGGAATACCGCATGAAGCTGAAAAAGCCTTTCTTTACCGTCCAGCGTTCTGGCAGCTACACCAAGACGCTTAAAGTTATTAAGTATATCGGTCTCAATACGCTCCAGACGGGGCTTGGCGGCTTTGATGCTGTCCGCGTCGATACCAAAGGTCAGGTATTTGGTCTTGATGAGACCGTTGTTACCTCTGGCCAGCTGATTTTGCAGCATTGTGGTGTATTCCTCGCGGATACTGTCAAAGGCGTCCCTCTGGGGCGGGATGGAAATGGAGTTAGCAAAGGTCTCCTCCGATGCCGCAAGGTTCAAAAAAGACAGCTGGAAATGAATCGAGCTGTCAAAATAATTGAGGAAATCACACCACCCCTCAAAGATTGCCGTCTTATCTTCGTTTTGGGAGAGCTGATAGTTGATGTCCTGAAACTGGATGGTCTTTGTGTAGTGGCTGTCCGATACGCGGCAGATTCCGTCCGGCCACATCCGTTCATAAGAGATACTGTCCTGCGCAGATTTTCCTTTTTTGTCCGTGCGGTTAGCGCGGGCAATGGCCGCTTCGATCTGCTTCTTATCGGCGCGGGACAGCTTTTTCTTTGTCTTTACCGGCTGCACAGTTTTTTCCTCGGTTTTTCCGAACATCCGATGCAGCCATTTTTTTATTGCGGTGAACAATGTCATACACCTCCTTATCGAGCATTTCCTGCCGCTTTAATACGGCATAAAAGTTGTTGGTCTGGTAAGGTCGCTGCTTTGGACGGATCACAGCTACTTTGAGAATGTTGCCCACGATCTTTTCCAGGGGCTGTCCATGCTTTTCGTACATAGCCAGCATAAAGAAGGGCAGCATAACCAGCATCATACACATAGCCGCTACACTGTTTCCGGTAGGTTTTCTGAGCAAAAAGAAAAGCGGTACGCCAATAAGCGCTCCGCCCGTGAAGCAGATAAGCTGCCGCTTGGTCAGATTGAACATGACCTTTGTTTTGACTTTTGTTAAGTCCTTGGGTACGGGTACATAAGCCAATGTGGAAACCTCCTTCCGTTTTAGTGCGCCTGAAAGACTGATTTGGCGAGACTGCCGGTTTTGAACAGCGTAAAACATAGCAGTACAGTGTAGCCCACGCAGCTCCAGATTGCCATGATGATGTCATCTTCCATAGCGATGTTCTGCACCAGCACAGCATAAATTGCCACGCAGACGATAATGAGAAACGCCTGAAAGCCCAGTGCCAGCAGGGATCGGAGGTAATTCTGTCCCATACCGCCCCATTCTTTGCCCATCATTGCAGCCATTGGAACGGGAGCCACCGAAGTTACAAGGTAGATCTCGATCATACGGCCATAAATAACGATAAAGATACAGATATACAACGCCCACATGGTAATGCCAATAAAGAGGGATTGGAACCACAGTCCGAACAGCGGTCCCAAATCCATTTCCATCAGCCTCGGTTCCAGATCGGTCATAACTGAGGAAATGTCAATGGACGCATCCGAATTGATAATCCCTGCCGCCTGCGCCACCACGCTCTGCGCCATATCAAAGACGCCCATCACGATATTCCATGTGTTTGTGACAATGAGGATGGCGGCAGCTGATTTGAACACCCACTTGAAAATCATCCAGGTATCCACATCATGCAGGTTGTTCTTGTCTGCAATCATCTGGATCAGGTCTACGGTCATAACGATAGCCAGGATCACACCTGCAATCGGCACCATGATGGAGTTTGACAGATTCTCAATCATATTGAAAATACTGCCATTCCATCCCTGTGGGGTCTGTCCTACCTGTACGGATATATCCGCGACCTGTTGGTTTACGCTGTCAAACATCCCCGAAAGGTTGCTCATAATACCGCCCACCAGCATTTCTTTCAGCCAATTTGTCAGGGCTTCAAGTAAGAAATCCATACGGTGTCAACCTCCTTTCCGCCGCCCCCGCAGAACTGCGGGAGCGGCAAGGATTTCATGCAGGAACGCTTAGACAGAGAACAGCCCGGAGAGCAGAGGTACAAGGACCATGCCGACTACGGCTACACCAGCGCCGGCCATGAGCTGTTTTATCCCCAATTAGGTGTAAAACTCTGCTCGATGGCTGGCGGCGGCGTACAAAAATCTATATGGTGTTTGTAAGAGAAACGTCCCGGCGGGACAGGTCAGGCAGTGACCTGTTCCACCTCCGGGATGGGTTTGAGATTAAAATGAATTTCGATAGAAATGTGTCTTGTTTTATCTTCGTCAATGCGCTCATGCACGACGATTTCTTTGATTAAGCGGTTGAGGGTGGCTGCGTCCAGCTCTGTGATGTTGGCATATTCCTGAATGGCTTCCACCCATTGTTTTGCGTCATTGGCAAGCTGGACTTCATCGGACAGCCGTTTTCTGCCCTCGGACACTTTTGTTTTAAGCTCCGTCTGCTCGGTCTGTGTCTTTTCCAGCATGGTGTTGAAATTCTGCTCACTGATACGCCCTGCAATCATATCCTCATAAAGCCGCATGACCATTTTGTCCAGAACCTCAATCCGTTCCTCGTCCCTTGTAAGGGAGCGTTCCATTGCTTCCCGCTGTTCCCGCTGCTCTGCTTCACAGGTATTGGTCAGGCGGTCGGCAACCGCTTCCCCGTCCATCAGGGCAGCTCTGGCACATTCCCGGATTTTCCGCAGCACATGGCTGTAAAGGGTGTCATAGTCAATCCGGTGCTGGGTGCAGTGGTTCTTTCCAAAGGCGTTGTAGGTCTTGCAGGAATAAATCCGCTGGGGATGTTTTGCGTTTGTGTAGCGTACCGTCAGCGACTTCCCACACTCGCCGCATTTTAACAATCCGGCAAACAGGCTGATTTCATCGGTCTGCCCCGGACGCTGGCGGGATTTCAGCTTGTTCTGCACAATGTCAAAGCTCATGCGGTCAATCAGCGGTTCATGCTGTCCCTCCACCACAATCCAGTCCTCCGGCTTCTTTTCCCCAATTGTGCCGATTTTGAAACGGTAGTCTTTTTTCTGGGAAGCAATCGCACCGGTGTAGACGGGATTCATCAAAAGGTCTTTGATAACGGAGAAGTCCCACATATACCGCCCGTTTTCCGGGTCTTTCTTTTCCCATTTGGTGCGGGTATTGCGAAGCCCCCGTTCCCGGTTCCACCATGTGGGGCAGGGGATTTTTTCTTCCTCCAGCCGTCTGCGGATATAGTTCGGACCATGACCGTTCAGGGCATATCCGAAAATCAGCCGCACAATCGGGGCGGTTTCCTCGTCAATGAGCAGATGGTTTTTGTCCTCCGGGTCTTTCCGATACCCAAACGGGGCAAGACACCCGGTAAACTGTCCTTTCTGCGCTTTCAGAAGATAAGAGGAATGGACTTTCTTGGAAATATCCTTGCTGTACATCTCATTCAGGATATTCTTGAACGGGGCGATGTCGTTGTTATCCCGCAGGGTGTCGATACCGTCATTCATGGCAATATAGCGGACACCGTTTCTTGGGAAAAAGTCCTCAATCAAATGCCCGGTTTGCAGATAGTTCCGCCCCAGTCGGCTGAGGTCTTTCGTGATGACAAGGTTGATTTGCCTGCGCTCAATAGCTCTCAACATCCTCTGTAAATCAGGACGCTCCATATTAAGACCTGTGAAGCCATCGTCCTGATAGACTGCCACAACCTCCCATCCCTGCTTTTCGCAGTATTTTTCCAGCATATCCCGCTGGTTGGCGATACTGGCACTTTCGCCTTGCAGGTCATCGTCCTTTGACAGCCTGCAATAGACCGCCGCACGATAGCCCCCGGCAAGTGCCGAACCGATTGTTCTGTATTCCATTTCGTTCATCATAGCCATTTACCCACACAATCCAGACGGTATCTGGCTCTTTTGAACCTCATCTTCATTATAGCCTATATCTTTCTTTTTAGCAAGATATTCTTTTGTATTTATTTTACCGTATTTCTGGGAAATCAGGCTGACGAACACATCAGTGGCGTCCAGTTCCCCGTCAAATACAGTGGTCACATGAATCTCTGTTTTGTTTTTTGCCATAGGCAGTTATCCTCCATACATGAAAATAGCCAGACAGAGGGTGTCGGCAACGAAGTCCGGCAACGGGCTTCAAAAGACCTTGCAAACAATCTCAATCTGGCGATGGTTACTATTTATACTTTTCTTTTATTTTTCTGTTGTTTTGGTTGTTATAAGGGAGAAAAGCCCGGAAATAAGGGGTTTTCCCCGGCAACCGGCTCGGCAACGGGATAGCAACAGGGGGTGCAACGGGCGGTCATTTTCAGAATGGAAGCTCCATCTGTTCTGTGACCTCCACAAAACCATCCATCGTTTTTTCAGACGGGTTGCCGGAGTCCGTTGCCGGGTTTTCACGCTCCCAGCCCTTTTGTCTGCCATATTCGGAAAACATTCTTGGGTTCGGGAAGTACCGCCAGCCGGTAATGCACTGGTTCATAATCTCGTTGATTTCCCGGATTTCCCATTGCTTCGGCTCGTCAAAGGTGTAGTTCAAGGCTTCCTTGTAAAGCTGCTTGGAACAGACCATGCTCCCGGTGTACTTATCAAGATACGCCTGTATCATTCCGGCTTTGGTGTCCTCCGGCATAAAATCCCGCTGGTGTTCTTTGAGATACCGCTGCATGG
>USIA01000021.1 GCA_900554535.1 uncultured Oscillospiraceae bacterium
TGCACATCCGGGGGGGGGGGTGCGGTGACGCGGCCCCAGCCGCTCCTTCCCGTCCAGCACATGGGCGGCGGCCCCCATGACCTTGAAGCGGTTGAGGGTGTCGGTCTCGATGCGGGCGAAGCGCGCCCGCGCCGCCGCCAGGTTTTCCGCCTCGATGGTCAGGGTCACATACTTGGTTTTCACATAGCCGTTGCTGCCCCGCTCATACTGGAAGCGGAGTATCCCGGCCGCGTCCTCCCGGACAGGGTCCAGGTCGTCCCCCTGGGGACGGATGCCGAACAGGTCCTCCTCCGGCCCATGCTCCACATACCGGCTGCTGAGCGACACCTGCACCCCAATGGTGGGGTCGTAGCCATTGTAGAAATCGCAGAGGTGTTCAAAAATATCCCGCTGATCCTCCGGCGAAGCCAGACGGTAGTTGACGTCCTCGAAGGCGATGGTCTTGGAGAAGGCCCCGCCCTCCAGCCGGCACAGGCCGTCCGGGAACATATTGCGGAAGGGGATGCTGTCCTGCACCGTGTGGGTTTTCCCGTCCCCCTTGGCCTGCCGGACCACCGCCTCGATCTGTTTACGCTCGGCGCGGGTCAGCTTGCGCCTTGCCCCTGCCGATTTTGCGGGTCTTGCCGTTTTTGCCTGCAATCGCTCTCACCTCCTGTTCCAATTCGTACTGCCGCACCAGGGCGGAGTACAGGTTGTTGGTCTGGTAGATCCGCGTCTTTGGTCGGATAAATTTATTCTCAATGAGGTGTCCCAGGAACACCTCCAGGGGCTGCCCGTTCTTCTCGTACATGGCGAACAGGAAGAAGGGGAGCATCACCAGGATCATGCACAGCGCCGCCGTGGTGGTGCCCAGCGCCCCCTTGGTCAAAAAGAAAAGCGGTACGCCGATAATTGCTGCCGCTCCGAAACATATCACCTGCCGTTTGGTCAGCCCGAACAGGACCTTGCTCTGTACCTTGCTCAGGTCCTTTGGGATCGTTACATAGGCCAATCAATGCACCTCCTTTTTCATGGGAGCATAGTCCTTGAAATCTTTTACCGTGTGGAAAATCCGTTTGTTGTTCACCCACCGCTGAAGATGGCGGGTGGTCTTTGGAGCGGTGGGGCGCTCATAGATCATCACATAAGGGTCATACCCCAGGGCCCGCAGGGTGTTCACCCGGTAGAGGTCCTGCTCATGGGTGCTGCCGTAGTTGGTCAGCACATAGACCCGCCGGTTGCGGTCGCTTCGGATGGCGGTATGCGCCACAAAGCGTTTGAAGTGCTCCGTCAGGTCCTCCTCCGGGTTGTCCCAGGCGAAATGCACCGCCTTGGTCCGCACCCTGTTCAGCAGGGCGATGTTGTCCGGGTTCGTCAGCCGGATGTCCAGCCCCTGGGTGAAGTCCACCAGCGCCCGGCTGGCGGCAAGCTGTTCCAGAAGCGCCTCATGGTCCGGGCAGGCCAGCAGGTTGGGGTCCAGCAGTTTGATCTCATCCTCACCGCGCCAAAATTCAGAAAGGTCAGCGACTTTGACGCTCCTGCGCCCCTCCTTGCCGCTGACGATGCAAAATCCGCAGTTCCTCGGACAGCCCCGGCTCAAAAAGCCGTAGGCCGTTCCCAAAAACCGCGGATACAAAAAGTAGTCCGGCCGGATGTGCTCGATCTCATAGGGGAGGTCTTTTCCGCCCGGCCCGTAGCCGGTGCCGCCCTGGATGACCTTCTCCGCGTTGTTTACCACGATGGTGTCCTTGGAGTAGGTGTCCGTGAACACCCGGCTCTTGTAAACCAGGTCATAGCGCCCCTTGGGGCTCCACCACTCCACCCGGTCGCCCCGCCTGGTATGGTACTCGGAGAGCTTCATCAGGCAGAGGTTGGGAAAGTTGTGGGAGTCCACGTCTATCAATCCTATTTTCATTCAGCCACCCCCTTTTAGTGCGCTCCGAACAGTGACTTGGCGAGGCTGCCGGTCTTAAAGAGGGTGAAGCACAGGAGCACCGTGTACCCCATGCACCCCCAGATGGCGCCGGAAATATTGTCGCCGCTCAGGGAGATGCCCTCCACCAGCACCGCGTAGATGCCCACGCAGATCATAATCAAGAATGCCTGGAAGCCCAGGGCCAGCAGGGAGCGGAGGTAGTTCTGCCCCGTGTTGCCCCACTCCCGGTTCGCCATCGTGGCAAATGGGATGGGTCCTATCGAGGTCACCAAATACACCTCAATCATCCGGCCGTAGATGACCAGGAAGATGCAGATGGAAAGTATCTGCGTACACAGGCCCACAAAGATGCTCTGGAACCACAGCCCCAGCAGGGCACCGATACTCCAATCCGCAAGCTGGGTCTCCAGGTCGGCGGTCACGCCGGATATGTCGATGCCCGCGTCCGAGATGATGACGCCGGCGCTCTGGCTGACCACGTTCTGCGCCACATCGAACACCGCCATGACGATGTTCCAGGTGTTGGTGACGATGAGCACCGCGCAGAAGGTCTTGAAGATCCACTTGAAGAAGATCCAGGTGTCGAAGTCGTGGAGGTTGTTCTTTTCTACGATGAGCTGGATCAGCTCATAGCACATGACAAAGGTGAGGACGATGCCGGCGATGGGGACGATCACGGTCTCCGAGAGATTGCGGACCATGTTGAAAATGCCGCTGTTCCACGCGGAGGGCGTCATGCCCACCTCCCCGGCGATCTCGCCCACCTTGGTATTCAGGGTATCAAACATCCCGGTCAGGTTTGAAATGATACCGTCGATGAGCAGTTCCTGGAACCACTCCTGTATCGCGTCAAAGATCAACGGGGATCACCTCCTTTCCGGGAGTCCCCGTGTGCCGGGGCCTCCCGTGGGGTCTGCTGGCAGACATCAGGCGGAGAGCAGGCCGGACAGCAGGGGGATCAGGGTCAGGCCGATGAGGGCGACACCGCCGCCGGCCATGAGCTGCTTGATGCCCTGGGATTTTGCTTATGTGCGATAAAGAAGTAATAGAAGTGTAAAAAATTTTGCCGTTCCTATCCGGCACTTGCGCATTGTGTCGGATAGGTCGGGCGGTTATTCTGGCAAGTCAATCTTGCCGACAAAGCTGTAATAAATCTCAATGTCCTGCCTGCGGGTGCCGTTCTCGTCATAGCTGCACTCATGCACGACGATTTTCTCAATCATCTCCCGCAAGAGGGTGGGGGTCAATTCCTCAAAGGCAAGGTGCTTTCGGACGATACCCATAAACTTTTCCGCGTTGATGGTGGCGGCCTGCGACTTGTCCAGTTCCTCCTGCAAAGCGGCGGCGCGGTCTTTCAGTTCCCGCTGCTCCTGCTCATAGTCTGCCGACAGTTCCATGAAACGCTCGTCGCTGATTTTGCCGTTCACATTGTCCTCATACAGCCGCTTGATAATGCGGCTCACTTCGGAAATGCGCTCCTGCGCCTGTTCAAGCTGCTTGGTGGCTGCGGCGGTCTTTCTCTTGCCGCCGATCTCGTTCTGCTGGATAAGCAGCTTCACAAAGCGGCTCTCATGCTTGGCGGCGTATTCGGTCACTTGCCGGAGATTGGAGAGGACACCGGCGGTCAACAGGTCGGTGCGGATAAAGTGCGCCGTACAGTCGCGGGTGCGCTTCTTGTAGCTGCCGCAGATGTAACAGTCCTGCTTGCGGTTCTTGTTCTGATACCGCTGCTGGTACATCACATGGCCGCAGTCGGCGCAGAACAGCATACCGGAGAACAGCCCCACCTCGTCATAGCGGTTCGGGCGTTTGCGCTGCTTGCGTAACTCCTGCACGCGCTCCCATGTTTCCGTGTCGATAATCGGCTCATGGTGGTTCGGGAAAATGGCCTGCTTCTCAATGGGGTTCTCTACGCTATGCTTGGTCTTGTAAGAGGGCTTCTCCGTCTTGAAGTTTACCAGACAGCCGGTGTACTCCCGGTTTTCCAACAGGTGGACAACCGTGTTTGTAGCCCATTTACACTCATAGCCGGGGTGGTAGCGGCGGGTGCTGCCCGTCCTGCGGTATTCCAGCGTCCCCGGCGTGGGGATTTGCTGCTCCGTAAGCATACGGGCAATCTTGGTCGGGCCGTTCCCGGCAAGGCAAAGCTGGTATATCTGCCGGACTACCGGCGCGGTTTCCTCGTCAACGATATAGTTCTCGTCCTCGTCCATGAGGTAGCCATACACCGGCTTGCTGGTAACGGGCTTGCCGCTCATGCCTTTTGCTCTCTTAACTGCCTTGATTTTCTTGCTCGTATCTCTCACCAGCCATTCGTTGAACAGATTTCGCAGAGGGGTAAAATCGTTGTCCATGCCGCCGTTTGCACTGTCCACATTGTCGTTGACAGCGATAAACCGCACGCCCTTTTGGGGGAACAGCATTTCCGTGTAAAATCCCACCTGCAAGTAGTTTCGCCCTAACCGGCTCATGTCCTTGACAATGACCGTACCTACTTTCCCGGCTTCAATGTCTGCAAGCATGGCTTGAAAACCGGGCCTTTGAAAGTTCGCGCCGGAATAGCCGTCGTCGGTGTACCAGCGCAGGTTGGTAAAGCCATTCTGTTTTGCAAAGGCTTCGAGTATCCGTTTTTGGTTCGATATGGAATTGCTCTCGCCTTGCAATTCGTCCTCATGGGACAATCTCGGATAAAGGGCGGTAATGAGGTTTTGGGTGGCTTGTCTTAACATAAAATCCTCCGTTTCCGACAGCCAGCCCCACTATTCCGTGGTTTCATTGTACCACGGAACAGGGCTGGTTGTATAGCGGCAAAAGTGTCAAATCTGCTTCTTTACAGCTTGTCAAATCGCCGGTTTTTGTGTAGCAGCGGCTTCCGCTTCCAGTACCCCCGCCCTTTTGTCGGCGGCGGTGGTGGTAGTGTCTTTCTTGAAATAGCCGGACACGACAAGGACGGAATTGCCCATGCGGATTTCCGTCACGCAGTCGGGGCGGCGGGCGGTGCGGGTGTCGTGCTGCTTGTTATCTGCCATAGGCAATACTCCTTTCAGTCGGTAATCAGTTTCTTCATGCTCTCCATTTTCCGCTGCGCGGCTTCCTGCCGGAAGTTATCGCCGGTAAAGCGTACCGGGACGCACATGGAAAGCAGCCGGTCATAAATCCGGGAATGGGCGGTGTCCTCCGGGTTCCGCAAATCGTCCAGCGTGAGGTTGGTCGTGACGATCAGCGGCTTGCCGCTGCGGTAACGGCTGTCAATCACATTGAAAACCTGCTCCAGCCCGTATTCCGTTCCGCGCTCCATGCCGAAGTCGTCAAGGATAAGCAGCGGATAGCGGCAAAGGCGGGAAATGTACTCGTTGCGCCCCTCAAAGCTGGCGGCAAGGTCATTGAGGATAAGGGCAAAGTTCGTCATGTGGACGGGGATTTCTTTCTCCATGAGGGCGTTTGCGATACAGCCCGCAAGGTAGCTTTTCCCGGTTCCCACGCCGCCCCAGAACAGGCAGCCGATATTGTCGGCTCGCATATCCTCCCAATGCTCCACATACCGGCGGGCAATCCCGGCCTTCCTGCCGTTGTCGTTCTCAAAAGTCCAGTCCCGCATGGTGGGGTCGGTAAAGCCCCAGCGTTTCAGTTCCTCCACGGTGTCAAGGTGCCTGCGCCGCTTCTCGGCGGCCTCCCGTTCCTCGCGGGCGGCTCTCTGGCAGTCGCACTCTGCCGGGTGGCGGTCACGGCCAAAGATAGCGGCCTTATCCGGCGCAAAATAGGCTTCTTTCGGCTTGCGGCACTTGCCGCAGTACAGTAAACCGTCCTCGCCGGTGTAGTCCTCCGGCTCCGGGGTGGTGGCGGTCATATTCTCCAAAACAGCGTTGATTTCGTTCTTCATAAACTCTCGCCCTCCTTGCATGAGTAGTCTGGTATGCCCTTTTTCGGGGCTTTCCTGGCTGCGTCCTCCTGCGCCCATTTGTAGATTGTCGCGGCATGGCTGCGGTATCGCTTGCCGCTGGACGCGATATGGCAGGATAGCCGGTCAATGTAATAGTTCCATTTGTCGGGCAGGTCTGCTTTCAGCCCGTCCAGTTCTGATTGCGAAAGAAAGACATTTTCATATCGGCCATAGGCGGCGCGGGCGGGCTGTCCCGTATCTAACTCTCGCTCTCTCTCTTTTTCTATCTCTATCTCTTTCTCTATCTCTATCTCTGGTGGACAAATGTCCGCTTGATATGGTGGACATTTGTCCGCCCCGGCCTTTGGCAAGGCTTTCTGCTCCTGCAAAGCCAGCCTTGCCCGCCGTTTCCGCTCCCCCTCGGTAGAGGATTGGCCGATAAGCAGTTCAATGTTGCTCATATACAACGCGCCGTTCTGTAACGGCTCCACAAGCCCCAGCTTCATAAAAATCTGCAAGGCTCGCTCTACGGTGCCGACTTGCTGGCGGGTAATGGTGGCAATCATCTGCGCGGTGTAGGGAATATTTTCATCAAGCTGCAACTTCCCGCCGTTTTTCAGCGATTTCAGGTACAGTTTCAAGAGAATGTTGGAATAGAGGATACCGTCCTGCATACTTTCCAGCAGCACGATAGCGTCCTCGTCAAAGTAATTCTCTTTCAGCTTGAGGTAGTAGTATTTTCGGTTGTCTGACATGGTTCCTCCTTTGGGTGGATTTGGTGCGTTTGTACGCATTTAGAACGCCGTTTCCGGGGGAAAAGGATAAATGTATCAAGCCCCCGTTGAGGGCGGGCAAAAAAGCCTTGATTTACAAGGGTTTGACAGCCCCTAAATGCGTAGAAAGGTGGTAGCGTTTGCGCTGTCGCTCGGCTTCTTTGCGGCGGCGTACTCTGGCGGCGCAGTCGGGGCAGTATTTTCCCCGGTTGGATTTGGGGACAAAGGCCGCCCCGCAGACGGCGCAGCGTTTCCGGCTCCCCTTGTACAAAAGGGCTGCGGCCAGCTCCCCGTCAAGGGGCAGGACAGCCACACGGAACCAGCGGCACATGAGGGAAAGGGAAATGCTCTGGACGCACACGCAAGGCTCCCCGTCGTCTAACAGCAGGCAGTTCCCCTCGTCGTAGTTACAGCACTCATGTACCAGCCGCCGCGCCCGCCGGTGCTGGCGGGAGTCCATGCGGGGCAGGTTATCGCTCATGGCTCTGCTCCTTTCTGCGGTGGGGTTCCTCCCGGCGCAAAATCTGGTCGATGTTCCGCTTGACGGTCTGCAATTCCTTGAACCGCTGTTTCTGTTCGTGATAGGTGTTATACAGGCCGTCTTTCTCGGAGATAAGCTGCTCGATCTCGGCCTGCAACGCTTTCCGGGCGGGCAGCTTGGTAATGCCATGCGCCTTGAAATACCGGGCGGCGGCTTCGGCTATGATAAAATCGCTCTCGTTTGCCTGCCGATAGGCGGGGCGGGGTTTCTCGGATTTCTGCACTTTCAGCCCATCGCGGGCGGGCTTGGTCTTGGCATAGGCAAGTACCTGTTGCTGCAACTCCTTTTTCCCTTGTAGCTTCGTTTCCAGCGTTTTCAGCTTGCCGCTGGTCTGGCGCATTTCCTGATAGGCGGTATCAACGGCGGCTTCTAACTGCTCCGGGGAAGTGAAGCCGTATTCCTGATACACATTCAGCGTCGCGGCCATTTGTTTGAGGTTGTGCATGGTCGCCCAGCGTTCATAGCCCCGGCCTTTGCCCTCGGCTTTCTTCTGCTCAATGTCCACAAGCCGCTGCACACCGTCCTGTTTCGGGGCGGTTTGAGGGGTTTTTGTGGGCTGTATGCCAGCTTTCCCACGCCGGGGGTATTCGTCGGGTATGGCCGCGGCCTTTTCTGTGGCTCTGGCGGCGTTCTGCTCCAAAACGGCAAGGACAGCGGCGCGGTCAAAGTCGTCGCCCAGTTTTCGGGCGGTAATGGGCTTTGTCCTGTCCGGCGTGAGATAAGACAGCCGCCCCCGGCTCTCCTTGACGGTCACGCCCTCCCGCAGCAGCAGAGAGGAAAAGTCCTCGAATGAGGCCGCCGCCGACAGCGCGGCGCGTATGGTCTGCCGCAGCTTTTCCTTGTTCGTTTCAAACTTGGTCTGCCGGGGCGTGATACCGCCTGCAATCATGGGGGCGTTCTGCCTGTCCAGCGCGGCCTGTCCCTTTTTCTGCGCCCAATACTCCCGGTCTGTGACGCGGTTCTTGCTGCCGTTCAAGAGGTCGATTTGGTAAAGCCCCTCCCGGTGGCACATCTCCATGACTTCGGACTTGAAGTAGCGCAAGGCCGCGTCGGTACAGCGGTGCTTGCAACCGGCTTTCGTGTCGGCTGGCCTGTCCATGTAGGGCAGGAACGGCACTTCCTCTATCCGCAGGCTGTTAATGACGATATGCACATGGATGTTGCCGCTGTGGTTATGCCCGTCCGGGTGGGTGCATACAAGGGCTTGGTGGCCGGGAAAATGCTCGGCGCAAAACTTCTCGCCCAATGCCTGCGCCCGGTCTACGGTCAAGCCATTGTCCGGCCCGTCCCGTGGGTCAAAGCTGATGATATAGTGGTGGCTTTTCACATCTTCCCGCTGCTGGTTCTTCCCGTATCGGAGATTTGCCCGCATACACGCAACGGCAAAATCCTCGCCGCCGCAGTTCAGTGTGGACAGCCGGTAGTCCTCGCGGGGGATAAGCCTGCCGGTTTCATCAAGGACAGGCTTCATGGTAAACTCGTCGTGCTCAAAAAGCAGGTATTGTTCGGCGGCTCCGTAGTCGGCGCTTTTAGAGTTGATATGCTTGAGTGTTGCCAACCGCGTCACCTACTTTCTTGAGGACTTCATACTTGAGGGCGGCAAGGTCGGCTATGGCGGCGCGTACCTCGCCGAACAGTGCGTTGTAGGGTGCGCCGTACTCGTTCAGATACCGGGCAATCTGATTGAGGTTGCCGCCGATCCTGCCGTACTCGGCGGCCAACTTCCCGACAGCGGAGAGCAGTTCATCATTAACCGCCGACACATGGATAACGGGGCGTATGGTGGTGCGCCGTATCGCCTGCCGGAGAAATTCTGACTGGCTGATACCATAGGGCGCAAGCCGCGCTGTGAAGTCGGCGTATTCATCTTCGGACAGCCGGGTTTTCACAACGCGGCTGCGGTGGGGTGTGTTGTATCGCTTCGGCATGGGCTGTAAACCTCCTTTCACTTATCACAAAAAATAGGCTGGTCTGTTAGGTATTTCCGGGGCAGTTCTCGCAAAAAAATGGCCTGCCGGACGGAAATATTTTTGCGGCGCAAGCCGCCATAGCAGGGTTTGGGGAAGGCACTCCCCAACAAGTTTCCCGCGAGGGGCAAAACCGCAGAATTGCGGATTTTGGCACCGTGGTAGAAACTTGCTCTAAGACTGCCGCAGACTGCCCCTGTCTGGTTTTTCCGTACATAGAACGGACAGGGCGGGGCTTGCGGCCCGCTGTGGGCGGTCTTTTTTTCTTTCCGCTAAAGATACATTTCAAAGGCCGCCAGCTACCCGCTGGACGGGGATTTTTCAAAATTTCTTTTGCTTCTGTAATACGGAAAAGGGAGTTTTGGCAACCGGCGAGACAGAGAATTTTCCCTTTCACTCCCTACACCACTGCATTTTGAAATTTGCCAAACGGGGCAGGCAGCTTTTTTCTGGCTTCACCTACCTACTACGGGTGACTTCGCGATTTTGCCAAATGGGCAACAAAAAAGCAGCAAATCTTTTTCAGACTTACTGCTTTCGCTGACCGCCGGTGGCGGCTGGTATTCAGTTTTTTAGTAGGTTATCAGTCCTGTAACTTAGGCTTTCTCAATCATATTTTTCTATCTTGATAGTGGCAATCGCAGATTGATTAGGTTCCCCAGTAACAAGGTCTTGCGGTGCTGGTATCAACATCATAAAGCCCTTTTTTCCGTATCTCTGCTCATAGCCCTGTGCATATTCCTTTTCAACAGAAATATGCTGCACTTGTCCGACAATCATGGCTGTAATCCCTGCGCCGCTTAAATCCTGTACTTCTTTCAAAGTACATTCCATATTGATAAAAGCCTCTTGAATAGCTGGCGCATGGATAGTTTTCGCATTGGAAAGCGTAAAACTTCCTACTGCAAATTCATCAGTTTCTATGTTATTGTGGTTAATCGTATCTACCAGTTTATCATAATAACTTATCGGGAGAAAGTTAATACAAAAGCACTTTTCTCTTTGAATATTGGCGTAGGTATGTGTGTGCTGATATAGGTTGCCCATCACGGCGAAGAAAGCAGTTTTATCCCCATGAAAGCAGCTCCACGAATGGAAACAAACATTTGGTTTCCCGTTTTCTTTCCATGTGGTAATTGCGAACAAAACCGTTGGTATTCCTGCGGTTACTTCAAAATGCGAAAACAATTCAAATTCTTCTGGATATGCGGGCTTAAAATACTGCGGAAAATCTTTCCCAATTTCTATTTTCATTACAACACCTCCCGACAATAATTGATGATTGCTATTGTCACGATTTTACCATATTTACGATGTGAAGTCTATGTTCAACGGTCAAATCGAAACTTGAACAACGCGGCAATTAGCTGTTGCTTCACATATTCCTCAACCTCGGCGTTGACTTTCCCTTGTACTTTGGAGCAGTAGCGGATATATCCGGCATAGTGGGAAAGAACGGTGTCGATTGCGTCCGGGTCGCCCTCATGGGCTTTGACGATTGTTTCATAAGGGAGAAGTTTACTCATAGCGTTTTCCCTCCATGAGCCGCCGGAGCCGCTTCAAGGCAAGCTGGATATGCCGCCCCGCTGTGCTGCGCGTCCGGCCGATATGTACGCCGATCACGCGCTGCGGCTGGCGCAGGAAGTAATAGCGGAAAATTTCTTCCTGTGCCTGCTCCGGCAAGAGTGCAAGGGCGGCGGCAAGCTCCGCATGATACAGAACGGCGGTCTGCCCGCAGGCGGTAAAAAGATATTCTTCAAGCTGCTCCGGCTCGGCAAGCTGGACAAACTTCTCATTCATCAGATAGTCAAGGGAAACTTCCCGTTCCCACCTCCGGCGCAGCTTCAAAATTATATCTATGGCGGCGTGACGAATGACAACCTTGCAAAAGGCGTTAAAGGTATACTGGATATGCACCTTGTAGGCTTCATCTTCGGTCATGGAAATTCCCCCTCTCTGATAATAGTGCGGGGCGGCAGCACTCCTTGCTGTCGCCCCTTTGATTGCCTGTCTGCAAAGGCGGGCGGGGCTGTCAACAGCGGCGCGTATGCGCCGTTCATCTTGACCGTTGACTGGCTCGGCTGGCTTTGCTATTTATAAAATTGTTCAACAAAATCCGTATCCTTTAGTTTGTCTTGTACATCGTTGCTCCACTTCTCCTGTTCAAGCAGATTTGACAAGGGAGCACCGAATATATCTTCAATTTGCGTTCGTTCAAAGGAATAGCTATCACCAGAAAAGTTATAGGTTATCCCCGATAAATTATCAATCGCCGCCATAGCTGCGACGGTATTATAGATTAAATCTCTTTGTACCTTATCCTCTCCGATGTTCCAAACAGTATCGAGATAGTTCACTGTTAAAGTACAGTCATCAGAATTGATTTCAAACTGTCTTGGAATATTGTTTAATGGTAAATTTCCAAATAAGTCTCTAACATTGTTCGCGTCCCCCAAATATGCAGTTTTATAATCTTCAATCGCAGAAATATCATGTGTTAAAGCGTCCGTCTGATTTTGGGCGTAAGCTTCTTGTTTTGCTTGATTGGCGGGAATAATCCAAAACTGGATTAAGCAGAACAGAACAACTGCAACAGCGAGAAGTCCGATAATAATTTTACTTTTCTTATTCATCTTCATGCCCCTTTCTGCATTTCAGCAGTATTCTTGAAAAACTGCTGATTGTAATAGGAATGATAATGGTCAATAGCGGCAGATAAAACCGCACTGCAATATTTGCCATTTGATATGGGCCTGTAATATTCAGAGGTCTGCCAAACCAAATATCACTTCCAAATGTCAACGCTGCCATCGTTCCAACAGCTACGAGAAAAAATGCACTCCAAATAGTCCATGCGACTTTTTTTCTGTGTTCACTCGCTGAAAGCGATAGAAAAGCAATGACATTTTCTTTTTTATCTTTGCTCAGAATGTAAGCGCAGCCGGAAATGATAACACATAAAAGCCCGATATAGCTGGTTAGCGCATAATGGGTAAAGAGAAGCGGCAAGGAAAAAATCCAAAAAACAATACAGTTGAGCAATAGCGTTTGCATACATTCCAAATGATATTTGCCAACATCGGTAAGCTGATTTCCGTCTATCAGATAATCAATCGCTGACAAACTTTCCTTTGCTTTCTCGGTTGCCTTTTCTGCACTCAATCCCTGTGCAATTAAATCGTCCCGCTTTGCAATCATATTGCTCAATATTTCTTCCTTTAGGTCTTTTACCTCCGGTGTTAAACGCTGATGTCGGAATAATCCGTCAACATATTTTTGTAAATCTATCATTCGTCCTTACCTCCTTGCAGAAGCATAGTAATAATTTTTTTTGCGTGTAGCCATTCCGAAAGTGCTTTTTCATAGGCAGCGTTACCGCTGTCCGTAATATGATAATACTTTCGTCGCCCGCCTTGCGATTGGTCGCCCCAATAGCTAACAATATGGCCTTGTTTCTCAAGACGCTTTAGGCTTGTATATAAAGACGGCTCTTTCAATTCATATTCATTATTGCTGTTCATGGATACAGCTTTCATAATCTCGTAGCCGTAATTGTCGCCATCTCTTAATATTTTAAGAATTATGGTATCTATATGCCCACGGATTAAATCGCTGTTGATGTTCTGCTCCGGCATTTGCTTCACCTCCATGCACATTATATCCGATATTACTATGTGTGTCAATGTACTATTTCACAAATTGCTTATGTAATCTTGTTTCTATCTCTGCGTTATACGAAATAGTAGGGCGGTTGTCTGTAATATTATAGTGCTACTTTACCGTACATGAGCATTGGAGGCAGGGTTGTCCTGCCCGTAACCTTCCAGGAGGTTGATGCCGCCCCACACGCACAGGCCGCCGCCCAGCGCAATCACCAGAGTCTGCAATACGTCGATAGCGTTAGTGAAAAAATCCATAAATCATATTTCCTTTCTTCGTTGTAGAATTGTTATTGAAGGTCCGTTGCTGTCAATTCGTACATCTCGAAAGGCTCATCCGGCTTTACGATGGCCGGTTTGCGTTTCATGTACCGTTCCATATCAAAGAGGTACTTCTTGTCGGCGTCGGCGGTGTATTTGTAATTCGGATGCTTTGTCAGGTCGTACTTGTCCGAGAGGAACGGGCGCACACCCCGTAGCATGAAGATACACTTGCCTCCGTCCATCACTGCCAATTCGTCTTGTGTCATCAGCTCCTTTCCCAATTTTTGATAGGTGAGGCCGTGGGAAACCTGGCTGCCGCGGTTCTCCGATTGATTGAAACTGTCGATCGTTTCTTTCCCCAGCAGCTCCGAAATTTCTTTCAGGGTGGATTTCTCCTTGCCTCCCAAAAACAAGGTGCTGTCGCAGTTACCCACGATGGTATCCGCCGCGTATGTGTACCACCCCTGCGCCGCCGAAGGCGTGCGCAGGGTAGGTACTTTGTTGTGATAGGTAACTTTTTGAAGTCATCTCCGAGTTTTCCCCCACCTACCGCTGGGCATGCGGCTTTCGCCGCACCCAGCGCGCCACCGATTCGCCTACTTTCCTCCATCGGATTTCGACGCACAACGTCCTTGCGGGCGTTATTCGCTTGTAGATTTCGCTTTGTCGAGTTTGTCTCGGAATTTAAGGATTTTCTGTTTGATTTTTGCGTCTACATTCACAGGAACACGATTGCTGTGTATCTTGAGATGGCAATCCCGACATACCCATGCAAGGTTTGACACTTGATTGATTTTCTCCAGCGGCAGCCGCCTGTTCACATGGTGGCAGTGCCTATCCTGTCGATAGCTCAAATCTGTGCCACAGCACCTGCATTTCCATTTGTCACGATTGAAAGCATATTCACGGTTCATAAAGTATTCAAAGTTGTAAATCGAATTCGAATACGCCGACATTCTCAAGTCGGTATCGGTATTGACAGAAGGCCTGTCAAGCGGCAAACGTTTGTTGCGCTTGCATTGCCTGAGGTAAAGACTGCGCCCCTCCGCCGTATAGGGTGTTATCTTCTGATTCAGCGGATATTTTTCGTGCTGTGAATGGGTGAGACAAGCTCTTGTAATCCCAATCCACATATTTTGGTACTCAATCGCGTATGTCTTTGCCTGGTAACCTTCATGCCTGTGGGGAAGGTTGTTTAGTCTGCATAGCGGAAGTTTCATTCGCATAACAGCATCGGGGTACAAACGTTTCCAAGTATAGTAACAACTTATGTATATCCTATTGTCGAGCGCGTTAAATGCCTTGGAACAAATCCCGATTTTGAAATACTCCGCGATTCCCATAATCATGGAATTGATGTACTGAATTTGGGCCACGCGGTCGCTGGTATGCTTCATACGTTTCATCGCATGTATTTCATCGCATACTTTCGTGACTTTTGCAGACAACTTCACCATATTGGGGAATGGCTTTCCAACGAGTTTTTCGGAATTCTTGTCCGCCAGCCGCGGCTTTTCAGCCCGTATGACAAAGCCAAGAAATTCTGCACCATTTTCCCGCATATCGGTGATCTTTGTTTTCTCCTCCGATAATTCGAGTTTCAACCTGTACCTGAAATACTTCGTGAGTTCCCTTTTCATACGCTCCGCTTCATAACGTTTGGAAGTGAGGATGATCCAGTCATCGGCATATCTGAAATTGTATTTCTGATTTTTGCCTTGATTGCGCAACCGGGCGATGTCGTTGTTTTTCTGCTTGCATACCCTGTGCGGTTCACAATATTGTCGGCCCACATACCAATCGAAATCGTTTAGATATACGTTTGATAACAGCGGCGAGATAATTCCGCCTTGGGGTGTTCCGACATTACTGTGGCACAGGATGTCATATTCGACATATCCGGCTTTCAGCGTTTGCCTGATGAGTGTAATGATCCTCTTGTCGTGGATTCCGATTTTCCAAAGTTTCTGTAGCAGGATTCGATGATTGATGTTGTCAAAACAACCGCGAATGTCACCTTCCAACGCAAAGACCGCCTTGTTTTGCGGCTTCGCAGGCAGGTTTATGGTATGAACGATGTCTGCTATTGCGTGTTTTTGCGTCCGGTACGGCCTGAACCCATAGCTGTGTGGATAAAACCTTGCTTCACAGATAGGCTCAATGATGATACGGATACACTCTTGGATGATACGGTCTAAAATCGTGGGGATTCCAAGGGGCCGCTTTTTGCCGTTACCTTTGTCGATGTACACGCGGCGTGCAGGCTTTGGAAGATACCTTTGCAGGTTATTTTGAACAAGCGTGACTACTTCATCTTTGGGCATTTGCAGGTACTTGTCCATTTTCACCTTATCTACACCAGCGGTTTTACTGCCTTTGTTAGACTTGATGTTATGAATGGCGGTCACAATGGTTATTTCGCTTGCCGCCGCTTCAAGCAATCCTGTAAATGCTTTGTTTTCCTGTGATTTTTCGTAAAGAAAATCCTGTAATTCTTTTAGGCTGGTTTCGCTTGAAAGATTGACGTTTAAGTGCATAAGGCATTCCCCCTATGGTTCGTCACTCGTATTTCAGAGAGTTGTTATCTTTCGTTTGCGAAATCTACAAATCGAACCGGCTGGTCCCCTTCGCCATGGGGTATTTCAACCCCGTGTAACCGGCTCTCCCGGTCGCAGACTACTATGGGACCGCTGACATCTGCATATTTCATTGCGCTGTTTCGCTCCGTATGCAGATTCTCAAACGTTCCAAAACCTCTATCCTTTTGTGAAGCCCTTAGGCCGTTACCATACGCCGTGGGTGCTGAATATGCGTTGAACCACAGTTGTTGCATATTGCCTCGGACTATTTCATGTCCGGGCATGTATACCGAACAAAGAACAGTACACACCCACCCAATTTCACCATTTTTCAATGGGGCCATTTACGACGCTGCATAACTTTCCCTTCGTATAGCCATAGGCTTCGGAAGACCGCTCCATGTAGGCCCTATGCGCTTTTCCGCACTTAGGCCGTCAGGCTACGACTTTACCACGCTTTATACCATTGGCGCAAACAGACGCCAAACGCATAGTGGAGTATTATCTCGCGTGCTATCTCCGACTTTAACATGTCGTATGCAAATTTAGTTTTGCTGTCGATATTGGTTCTGCACGGCAGGGGATTTTCGCCCCTGATTTGGAGGTTTTAGTTCTAATCAGTTCATTCTTAATTGTAAGTGTTTCTGATTGTCGCTTTTCGCTGTGCCTGTTAAGCACAACTTATAGCGAAACGTTTCGCACCCTTGTAGATGGTCTTTAACTGGCTTTGGCTCTGCAAAATAATAGAAGCCGATATTTCACGGCTTCGGATGGTGGCAATCAGCTTGTCGAAGTTCGGGATTTGACCGATGTTCGCAAACTCGTCCAGCAAGCACCGCACATGGACCGGCAGGCGTCCCCCGTAGAAGTCGTCCGCCTTGTCGCACAGCAGGTTGAAAAGCTGGGAGTACATGAGCGCCGCCACAAAATTGAAGGTGCTGTCCGTATCCGAGAGGATGACGAACAGCGCCGATTTGCGGTCGCCCAGGGTGTCCAGCTCCAGCTCGTCCTCCGCCATGAGGTCCCGCAGCTCCTGGATGTCAAAGGGAGAGAGGCGGGCGCCGCAGCTAATCAGTATGGATTTTAGAGTTTTGCCCGAAACGAGTTGTCAAGGACTTTTTAATCAAATTCACAAAAAAGCCACAAAAAAAGTGCCAGGAAGCACTTTCATGCTCCTGACACTCAGGCAGGCGGGTCACTTGCGGCCACTTAATAGCTCATCGCAAAGGTGCGCATATTCCGGCAACTGGTCGATATAGGGTTTCCATCGCCGCTTAATCTCGGCCAGTTCCAGCGGGTCGGCGTCCTCAAAGTCATGGTCGTTTCCGGTCATTCCGAAAACATCCAGTGCTATATCATTCAAGCACTCATAACAAAGACCGGCAGCGGACTCTATCCAGTTGCCGGTGTCGATATAGACCGGGTCGATAGATATTGCCAGCCACACATAGCCGACCTTGTCCGACCAAACCAAATCATAAGCGGTCATCTGCTGGATATGTTTCTCAAACACTTTGCGGACGCGCTCAATCTCATTTTTCTCTTTTTCTGTGTACAGCATTTTCATGTCCTCCTTGGCTAAAAGTTTTGGTGTGTACCATCATCAGTTTAACACAAGGCGGCTGGCTTTATCAGCCGGTCACATCTGCTGTATCTCGTTTTTAAGCATACGCTTGATTTTGTCGCTCATGGTTTCGGTGCTGGTGTCGCTGAAATGGACGCGCACCTTGTAGGTGGTCTTGCCGATTTTCTTTACCAGCGCGGGGGCGTCCTCCGGCGCTCTGGCCGGAGTGGTGTCTGCGGTCTTCATGGTACGGGTTTCTTCGTTCATGGCGCTCCTTTCTCCGGGCGGGGCTGCGCCGTCCGGCAAAACAATCAGTCGCTCTTACGGTTCACAATGTCTTTCGCCGCCTGCCTGGTGGCCCCGGCGTTTTCCTCTCGGAAGTTTTTCCCGGCAAAGAGGATCGGGGCGCACCGTTCCAGGATACGGTCATAGATACGGGCGTGGGCCAGGTCGGGCGGGTTCTTGAGTTCGGCCAGTTTCAGGTTGGTGGTGATTATCATGGGCCTGCGGCTGCGGTAGCGGCTGTCAATGACGAAAAACATCTGCTCCATCGCATACTCGGTACTGCGCTCCACACCCAAATCGTCAATGATGAGCAGGTCGTACTCGTCAAAGCTGGCGATAAAGTCGGCCCTGTCCTCGGAGAACATCCCCGTCAGGCGGTTCAGGATGGTGGGAAAGTTCGTCATCAGCACCGGCACATCCCGGTCAAGCAGGGCGTTGGCGATACAACCGGCGAAAAAGGACTTGCCGGTTCCCACATCCCCAAACAGCAGCAGGCCAGTGTTGTTCTTGTAAGCCTCCTTCCAGTTCTCCACATAGGCGCGGGCCTTGTCCATCAGAGGATTTTGGCCGTTGTCGTTGGCAAAGGTGTAGTCGTACAGATAGCGGTCTTGCAGGCCCTGGGCCTTCCGGCGCTTGATACGCTCCATGCGGCGCTGCCGTTCCTCGGTGGCTTTGCGCTGTTCCTCGGCCTCCCGCTGGCACTGGCAGATACAGCGGGGCATGAAGTAGCCCGGTTTCCCAAAGCATGGCACAACAGTCTGCCTCTGGCCGCCGCACTTCTTACAGTGAATGAGGCCGTCTGCCGGGTCTATGTACTCGTCCCCGGCCAGTTCCATACCGGCGGCTGCCTTGTCGATCAGCGCCCGGATTTCTGCGGTAATCTCAATCATACGGTTTCATCCTCCTTTACGCTGTAATCCCGGTTGCGGGAGGGTGGGGCTGCTTTCCTGGCGTCCTCACCGGCCCAGCGCCGGATGGTGGCGGCATGGCTCTGATACCGCTTGCCGGTAGAAGCCATGTACTCGGACAGCTTTTCGATGTACTGGCCCCATACCGTGGGAAAGCTGGCCTGCAAGTCTACCAGTTCCTCGTCCGTCAGGAAAACATTCTGGTAACGGCCATAGGTGCGGGCGGGGTGTCCCTTCTCTATCTCTCTCTTTATCTCTATCTCTTTCTCTAACTCTATCTCTATCTCTGGTGGACGAATGTCGGACAAATGTCCGCCGTTTGTCCGGGGCGCAGAAAGAGCCTTGTTTTGGAGCCTCGCCGCCCGCTTTCGCTCGGCCTCGGTGGAGGACTGGCCGATCAGCAGCTCGATATTGCTCATGTAAAAAGTGCCGCTGTCCAGCACTTCCACAAGGCCCAGCTTCAGGAAGATTTGCAAGGCCCTCTCCACAGTGCCGATCTGCTGGCGGGTGATGGTGGCAATCATCTGCGCCGTGTAGGGGATATTCTCGTCAAGCTGGAGCCGCCCGCCGTGTTTCAGGGATTTCAGATACAGCTTGAGCAGGATATTGGAGTACAGCACACCGTCCTGCATACTTTCCAGCAGCACGATGGAGTCATCGTCAAAATAGTTTTCTTTGAGTTTCAGGTAGTAATATTTTCGATTGTCTGACATGGGTTCCTCCTTGGGGTTCGTTTTGGGCTTCTGTACGCATTTAGAGGGCCGTTTTGGGGGTCAGAGGATAAATCTATCAGGCCCCCGCCGACACCCTCGAAAAAGTCCTTGATTTACAAGGGGTTTTCGGCCCCTAAAGCGTGACACTTAGCCCTCTGTTTGCGCTTGCGCTGGGCGGCCTTGATACGCTTCATGCGTCCGGCACATTCCGGGCAGTATTTGGCCCGGTTGGAGCCGGGGGTGAACAGCGCCCCGCAGACGGCGCACCGCTTGGCGTCCAGGCGGTGGAACAGGGCCGTTTCCAGTTCTCTGTCCAGCGGCAGCACCGCCGCCCGGAACCACCGGCACAACAGGGAGTAGGAAATGGACTGGACGCAGACACATTCCTCCCCATCGTCCAGGGCGATACA
>USIA01000022.1 GCA_900554535.1 uncultured Oscillospiraceae bacterium
GGCGTCTGCAGCCCGTGCACGCATCAGCAGCTGCACAAGACGTGCCCCACCTATTATGAAATTGCATCCAGTCAGCTGACAAAGGAGGAGTTGGCATGAGCGCACAACGGAACCCAATGCCGCGGCGGCACGGCCCCATGGCCGGCCGGGGCGTGCCGGTGCCGGGTGAAAAGCCTTCTGACTTCAAAGGCACCATCAAAAGACTGCTACAGTATATTGGCAAATATAAAATCAGCGTCCTCTTTGTTCTAATTTTTGCCGTCGCCTCCACGATCTTCATGATCGTTGGACCGAAGATTCTCGGCCAGGCGACCACAGAGATTTTCAATGGCCTGATGCGCCAGATTTCCGGTACGGGCGAGGGCATCGACTTCGGCCGCGTGGCGCAGATCCTGCTGTTTTTGCTGGCTATCTACCTAATCAGCGCGGGCTTCAGCTATGCACAGGGATGGATTATGACGGGCGTGACGATGAAGGTCACTTACCGGATGCGCAAGGAAATCAGTGAGAAGATTCAACATCTGCCCTTCAGCTATTACGACACAACGACGAATGGCGAAGTCCTTTCCCGTCTAACCAACGATGTCGACAGCATCACCCAGACGCTCAACCAGTCCATTACCCAGATCATCACATCCATCACGCAGTTGATCGGTATCCTCGTGATGATGCTTTCCATCAACTGGATCATGGCGCTGGTTGCCCTGTGCATCATCCCGATCTCCGCCCTGATTATCGTACTGGTTGTGCGGCATTCCCAGAAATATTTCCGCCAACAGCAGGATTATCTCGGCCATGTCAACGGCCACATTGAAGAGATGTATGGCAGCCATATCGTGGTCAAAGCCTTCAATGGTGAGAAAAAGAGCGGCGAGCAGTTCGATCAATACAATGACAGCCTTTATAAGTCCGGCTGGAAGAGCCAGTTTTGCGCCGGTCTGATGCAGCCGGTGATGGTCTTTGTCGGCAACCTTGGCTTTGTGGTGCTGTGCATTCTGGGCGGCTGGATGGCCATTCAGGGCCGCATTAGCGTCGGCGACATCCAGGCATTCACGCAGTATGTCCGCCAGTTTACGATGCCCATTCAGCAAGTGGCAAACATTTCCAATATCATCCAGGCAACTGCAGCCGCTGCAGAGCGCGTCTTCAATTTCCTGGAGGAGCCGGAAGAGAAGCCCGAAAGCGCGCACCCCATCACCGTCAACACAACAGACGCCCCGGATACGGAGCTCAATGTGCACATTCAGGGCAGCGTACAGTTTGCGCATGTGCATTTCGGCTACACGCCCGATAAGATCATCATCAATGACTTTTGCGCACAGGTCCAACCTGGCCAAAAGGTCGCCATTGTCGGCCCAACCGGCGCCGGCAAGACAACCATCGTCAAGTTGCTGATGCGTTTCTACGATGTCAATGACGGCGCCATCCTGGTTGACGGGTATGACATCCGCGACTTTAAGCGCAACGACCTGCGCAGCCTGTTTGGCATGGTGCTGCAGGACACCTGGCTTTATAACGCTTCCATCGCGGACAATATCCGGTATGGCAGGCTGGATGCAACGGATGAAGAGATCCGGGCAGCAGCTAAAAGTGCCCAGGTGGATCACTTTGTCCGCACCCTGCCGGGCGGCTACAATATGATCCTCAATGAAGAAGCCAGCAACGTCAGCCAGGGCCAGAAACAGCTGCTGACCATCGCGCGTGCGATTCTCGCGGACCCGCAGATTCTGATCCTGGACGAGGCGACCTCCAGCGTCGATACCCGCACGGAGTTGCTGATTCAGAAGGCAATGGATAACCTGATGAAGGGCCGCACGTCCTTTATCATTGCACACCGTCTGTCCACGATCCGGGATGCGGACATGATCCTGGTCATGAATAACGGTGATATCGTCGAGCAGGGCACACATGACGAGCTGCTTGCAAAAGGCGGCTTTTATGCTACTCTTTATAACAGTCAGTTTGCGAGCCTGCAAGATGCCTGATCGCTGCTGAACAATTTAGAAAACCCCCACACCTTCCCCTGCGTTTTGCAGGAGAAGCGTGCGGGGGTTTTATCTGCTTTTCAGCAATTTTCAACCGGATTTTCACAAAGCATGCGGTCCCTTTTCCACCAGCATCCTGCCTGTTTTTCTACCATTCATGAAATGTCCGGGCGTGTCGCCTTAAGACAGTGGAAAACGCTGTGGAAAGTGTGGAAAGATTTTGCACAGCCCATTAAGCCCGCGCCGTGGAAAAGCCTTTGCAGCATCCAGCGCTTCCAATTTATGTACGCCCTTTTGCAATGTGATCGAATGCATCTTGCAAGATAAACTGTATCAAAAAGAAATGCGTTCCGAATCCATGGCGTGCAGTCTTTCTTCATACTGCCATGATTCTGCGGAAGGCATAAAACGGAAGCGGTGTTTAGAACGTGATTCCAAACATAAATTAAACTGTCCGGATGGTCACGGATATGGTGTCCAATTATAAAGTTCCTGTTTTGATCCCCTGGTCGATATGCATCTATAAAACGGGTCAATTGGAATGTTCATAAGCCAACAGGGTGCTTCGTATATGCCAATCATTCCACAAAAATTTGCAATTCACGTTTCTATCACCAGCATTTTTCCCCGATTCCGGGGAGAAATTCGGCGGCTTCTCTCTGAAAATCTTAAAAAATGCAGTTTTAAATCTCAGAAAATGCGTTAAGCGTATAAAAAGCATTGAAACACTCCGGATGATGCGGTATACTAATTTTGGAAACGGCATTTTCTTGAGAGGCTCAGATCGGCCTGGATCTGGAAAAAAGAAAAGAGAGGAGCATCCCAAACATGCGTAAGGAATTCAAAAAAGTACTGATTGCAAACCGGGGCGAAATCGCAATGCGTATTTTCCGCGCTTGCCACGACCTTGGCCTTCAAACCATCGCGATTTATTCGAACGAGGACACCTACAGCCTATTTCGTACAGCTGCTGATGAATCTTATCTGATTGGGGAGAACCTCAGCCCGCTGGGCGCTTATCTGGACATTCCCCGCATCATTGATCTGGCAAAAAAACACCACGCCGATGCCATCCATCCGGGCTATGGATTTCTGTCGGAAAACGGAGATTTCGCCCGGGCTTGTGAAGAAGCTGGTATCCAATTTATCGGGCCAAGTTCCAAGGTTCTGGATCTAATGGGAGACAAGCTTTCTGCCAAAAAGATTGCGTTGGAATGCGATGTGCCCACTACACCAGGAACTGCAAAACCGCTTGCCAGTCGGGAAGAGGCACAGAAATTGGCTGTGGAGTTCGGCTTTCCCGTCATTTTGAAGGCTGCGGCTGGTGGCGGCGGGCGCGGTATGCGCCGGTGCAATTCCGTTGAAGAAGTGGGCACCAACTTTGATCTGGTGAAAGCCGAGGCCCAAAAAGCATTCGGCAACGACGACATTTTCATGGAAAAGTTTTTGGTGGACCCAAAGCATATCGAAGTGCAGGTACTGGGCGACGAATATGGAAACGTAGTGCATCTTTTTGAACGGGATTGTTCTTTGCAGCGCCGCTATCAGAAGGTGGTGGAATTTGCCCCGGCGTTTTCGGTCGATCAACGCATTCGCGAATCGCTTTATGAAGATGCGGTGAAAATTGCCAAACATGTTGGCTATGTCAATGCTGGAACCCTTGAATTTTTGGTGGACAAAGAAGGGCATCATTACTTCATTGAAATGAATCCTCGCATCCAGGTCGAACACACGGTTACAGAGATGGTGACGGGCGTCGACTTGGTCCGCTCGCAGATTTTGATTGCAGAGGGCAAGCCGCTGAGTGACCCGCTGATCGGCATCCAAAAGCAAAGCGACGTCCATTTGAGCGGCTATGCGATCCAGTGCCGCGTTACCACAGAGGATCCGGCCAACAATTTTGCTCCGGATACAGGCAAGATTACCGGCTATCGCTCCGCAGGCGGTTTCGGCATCCGGCTCGACGGTGGCAACGCCTACACGGGCGCTGTGATTTCTCCCTATTATGATTCCCTGCTCGTGAAAATTACAGCTTGGGACAACACCTTCCCCGGCGTGTGCCGCAAGGCGGCGCGGGCCATCAATGAAATCCATGTGCGCGGCGTCAAGACCAATATCGCCTTTATCACAAATATTCTGAAAAATCCAGCTTTCCGGGCCGGTAAATGCCACACAAAATTCATCGACGAGACGCCTTCTCTCTTCCAACTCAATGAAAGTCAGGACCGCGCTACGAAGATGCTCAAATACATAGGCAATATTGTCGTCAAGGAGCGCGGAGAGCATAAGCTTTATGATACGCCTCGCTTCCCACCTGTGACAGGAAATCGCCCGGATGGACTTAAACAGCTTTTGGATGCAAAGGGCCCCAAGGCAGTGGCTGACTGGGTTCTCGGCCAGAAAAAGCTCCTGATCTGCGACACCACTTGCCGCGATGCACACCAGTCCCTGCTGGCAACCCGTGTGCGTACCCGCGATATTGTCAAGGGCATGGAGGGCACCAGCGAGATTTTGGCGGATGCCTTCTCGCTGGAATGCTGGGGCGGCGCTACTTTTGACGTGGCTTACCGCTTTTTGCATGAATCTCCTTGGGAACGGCTGGATCTTATTCGGCAAAAAGCCCCGAACCTGTTGCTGCAAATGCTTCTGCGCGGTTCCAACGCAGTGGGTTACACCAATTATCCGGACAACGTCATTCGAGCGTTCATCCAGGAAGCCGCCCGCTCCGGCATTGATGTGTTCCGCGTTTTTGATTCTCTGAATTGGCTGCCCGGCATGGAGGTGGCGATGGACGAGGTTCTGAAGCAGGACAAGATCTGTGAGGCCACAATCTGTTACACCGGCGATATTCTCGATCCAAAGCGGGACAAGTATACGCTGCAATACTATGTGAACCTGGCCAAGGAGTTGGAACACCGCGGTGCCCACATGCTGTGTATCAAAGATATGTCTGGTGTGCTCAAGCCCTATGCAGCCAAGAAACTCGTCTCGGCCCTGAAGCAGGAAATCGGCATTCCTGTCCATCTGCATACCCATAATACCTCCGGCAACCAGGTGGCGACTTATTTGATGGCGGCACAGGCAGGTGTAGATGTGGTGGATTGCGCAATCTCCTCCATGTCTTCCCTGACCAGTCAGCCCTCTTTGAATGCGGTGGTGGCGGCTTTGCAGCATACAGAACGCGATACCGGGTTGGACCTTGACCGGCTGCAATATCTGACCGACTATTGGGAGGATGTCCGCAAACGGTACGATTCCTTTGAGTCCAGCGTCAAGTACCCCTCCACCGATATCTACCGCTATGAAATTCCCGGCGGCCAGTACACCAACCTGAAGCCACAGGTAAGAGCTCTGGGCCTTGAAAGCCGGTTCCAGGAAGTCAGGGAAAATTACCGGAAAGCCAATGAACTGCTGGGCGATATTATCAAGGTGACGCCCTCCTCGAAGATGGTGGGGGATCTGGCGATCTTTATGACGCAAAACAATCTAACCCCGGAAAATATTGTCGAAAAGGGCGAAGCCCTCGCCTTCCCGGACAGCGTGGTCAGCTACTTCTCCGGCATGATGGGGCAGCCCGCTGGCGGTTTCCCGAAAGATCTGCAGCGCGTGGTGCTAAAGGGCAAGAAGCCTATCACCTGCCGGCCGGGAGAGCTGCTGCCGCCCGTAGACTTTGAGGAAAAAAAGCGGGAGATGCAGTCCTTTGACCCGAATCCCTCCTGGCGTGCAGTCCTCAGCTACTGCCTCTATCCAAAGGTAGTGGAAAACTACGTGAAGACCCGCAAGGAATATGGCTACATCATGCGCTTGGGAAGCCATGTATTCTTCCATGGCTTGGCAGTTGGTGAAACCAACAAGGTGAATATTGCGGATGGCAAGACGCTGGTTATCAAATATCTTGGCCTCGGCGAAGTGGACAGCGAAGGCATGCGCACCGTCAACTTTGAACTCAACGGCATTCGCCGTGACGTGCAGGTTCCTGACGAGGCGGCGCAAAAGAATATCGTAAAAGTTCCTATGGCAGACCCTGAGGACAAGAGTCAGGTTGGCGCTTCCATTCCCGGCGCGGTCAGCAAGATCAACGTGAAGGTTGGCGACCATGTGGAAAAGGACCAGACCCTGATGATCATCGAAGCCATGAAACTGGAAACCGCTGTCACGGCCAGGATGGAAGGCACGATCGCGGAAGTGCTGGTAGCCGAGGGCGACACCGTCAAGGGCGGCCAGCTGCTGATGACCATCCAATAAGCCAAGGCGCTCGCGCTGCCTCCGCGCATGTACAATTTCTGATTCAGTTATTAGAGCGATCAAGCCACGCAGAATCCCTACCTGCATGGAGCACCAGATTGGTACGACAGCTGGTGGACCGTTGGCGCTCTCTGTGTTTCCTGCATTGCGGGGGCATCCTCTTATTTTGCTTTCTACGACAGGATCGACGCTATTTGCAAGCGTCGGTCCTGTTTTTCATGTCTTAAAATTGCCAAAGAGTGTTTGTCGATTCGATTGCAATTTCTTGGTAGAGACAGGATTGTTCGATATTTTTTGGTGGATGATTGTATTTTCCTCTACAAAATATACAATGAAAGCTTGTAATTTGTTCAGTATTTAAAAGCCATTTTACAAGGATTTAAGTAGAAGTGAATTGTACCAGCCCTGATTCTATGCGAAAATAGAATCGCAGAGCGGGTAATGCAAGTGGTGCATCTCGTGTATCTGTAAATTTTGCAACGCTGCTGTAAACAATTACAAAACCTGGGCCCAGGTGCATCTACCATTTTGTGAGACACAATGTTGAAAAAGTCACACAAAGCAAACAGGAGGAAATTATGAGGCGCAAATTAATCGTTTTTCTGTTAATTGCGGCAATGATCACGTCATCCGGTATGATCAACGCAAATGCAGCCGGATCGCAACCGGCGGGCAATCAGACGGCCAGTTCCGTGCAGGCGCGGATCAGCGTGCCTGAGCCAGACGTTTTCAGTGTCGATTTTCAGGATGGAACCGCGACAGACAAGTCGGAAATGCAGTTTGGAACCGGTAAGAAGATTGGAAATCCGACAATTAGTGAAAGCGAGGAACTGCATAAGAATATCGCACACTTTGATGGAAAATCGTCCGCTTATCAGTATTCGTTCCAGAAGGCATACAGCAAGGTGACAAACACCGTCACCATGGAAACCATGGTGAAGTTTAACGAGGTTCCCGCTACAGGCGAGCACGACTTTTTCTCAAACCAGCAAAGCGGTGGCCTCGGCTTGGGAATCTCTGGCGGGAAGCTGACTTTCTTTGCCTACGTCGACGGTTCATACCGGCAACCGGTTGCGACTGTGACCCCCGGTGTGTGGTATCATATTGTAGGCGTTGTGGATGGTGCGAAGGTATTGCTGTATGTCAACGGTCAGCTGATGGCAGAAGTGGACGCACCAGAAGCAGGCATCGATTGGACATCCTCCAGCAACGCCAAAAATATGATGCTGGGCGCCGACAGTAGCGCCTCTGGCAGTGCGGAGTATTTCGCCAATGTGGATATGAGCTTTGCCCGTATGTACAGCCAGGCATTGAGTGCGGACCAGATTAAACAGCTGCATACGGACGCCTTCAAAGGCGCGACGATCAAACAGCCGGAACCCCAGAATATCAGCCTGGATTTGGTTGGTTCGGATGCAGTCGCAGCAGGCGGCGAATGGAACCTGAACGTACAGGCGAGAAACGACAAGGCCGGCAGTATCACCAAGATCGAATATGATCTGGAGTATGACCCGAAGTACATCACCTACGAGGATAGCCAGCATGTGATGTCGGGTGTGACCGTGACGGATGACAAGCAGGGCAAGCTTCACATTGTCTCGAAAGCGGCCCTTTCCACAGCTGATTTTAACAATTTCGGCTCGACACGTTTGGTCAAACTGGATCTGCGCACGAAAGACGCACCAGCCAACACCAAGACAACCATCAAAACCGCCAACTTCAAGGCGTACGATGCCTATAACCAGCCTGTGACAATTGAAAATCCGCCCGCTGCTGAAAAAACGCTGACCCTGGAGAAAAACGATCTGGATCTCAACGGCGACGGTGTGGTTGGCGCAGGCGACGTTGCGCTTGCCAAGAGCACAGACCAAAAGGAAGCCATCGCGGCCAGCGCTTCGATCTACCCCTATAAGCACGCGATCATCCTCACCATGGACGGCGGCGGCCAGGTGTGGAATCCGGACGAAATCTATTATGACGATAAGATAAACGATGGAAAGCTTCCGAAGAAATACAAGGTGGGAGATTCCAATAATCCGGAGGCTGTCAAACAGATCATCGCAAACCGTGCGGACAAAGATGCCTATGCGATGGATCTGATCAATAATCAGTTCGCCACCAGCTACACGGCACACTCCGTAGAGCCCTCCATTTCTGCTCAGAATTACACCTCCATGCTGCACGGCCTCCCATGGGGAAATCTGCCGAAGGCATATCAGACAGACAATTCGCTTTCTGCTCAGTATTATTGGGCGGACTTCGGCAAAGAGACAGCCGCATACCCATCCATCATCAAAGCCGTTTCCAAGGAATTCCCGGCGCGCAAAAATGCTGGCTTCACGGAATGGGATAACATTGTCAACGGCATCATCGAGCCGGATGCCCAGCTGATCGGCAAGCAGCCCGCCTCCTGGCAAAGCTTCTACGATGTGGCCAACTACATCAAGAGCGACGACTTCAATGACACCGCGATCGTCTATATGCAAAGCGATCAAATGGACGGTGTTGGCCATAGCAGCGGCTGGTACAACACAAATTATTGGCAGCACCTGTATGAGCGTCAGAGCGGCGGTCAAACAGTCGAGACGTATAACGCGTTTTACAAAGCTGTCATGGACGCACTGAAAGAGAGCGGCCATGACGATGACACGCTCATCATCACAAATGCAGACCACGGCGGCAGCGACTTGAACCACGGCTCCACCGATCCCTCCAATATGGACATCTTCATCGGTATTGGCGGCGAGACGGTCAACTCCGGCGCACGCCTGGAGGGCGGCACCAACGCAGATGTGGGTCCCATCGCGCTCTCTGCGCTGCGCGTTGACAAAGCAGACAGCATGACGGGCGGTGTTTTTGATCAAAACACGTTCCTTTCGCAGGACGAACTGAGCAAAAAGAACCGCAATATTGAAAAGGTAACGATGGTGCGCGATGGCAACCAAGCGCAGCTCCAGCTGAGCAATCCGAAGGCACAGACCCGCGTGGTGGATGCAGTCATCGACCTCAAAGGCGCAACCGTCAGTTCCATCGATGCGAACGGCGGCGAAGTGCTCCGTCAGGAAACCACCGCTGACGGCAAACTGAAGCTGACCATTTCCTATGACAGGCAGCCGGACACCCTCGCCACCATTACCTTCAAAGATCAGAAAGACACTGAGGCATCTTTAGACGAAGTTATGCTCGGCACCAAGGACGGAGACGAAGTGTATCCGGACACAGCGAATACAAAGGGCGACATTGAGGATACCAGTAACCCGACACCCCCTTCGCCGTCGAAGCCCGACCATGACTCCACGCCAGAACAACCGTCTGAACAGCCGTCCGTGCAATCGGTCGTCACCCTGCAGGACGGCAGCGAAGTCACGCCTAATTCGGACGATTTGATCGAGATTCCTCAGTCGAGCACGTTTGTCGTCACCATGACGTCCGACAAGCCGCTGGATTCCTTTAACCTCACGACCGGCAATGGCAAGGCTATTGCGACAGGCACGATCAAGGCTTGGGATCCGGCAACCAAGACGGGCACCTACACGCTTTATGGTCTCGGTGCACCGGACGGTCCGGATAACACGGCTGGCGTGTATGTCAACGGCCAGAAGCTTTTCGCCATGAAGACAGTACGGCGGCCGCTGGTAAGCGACACGACGGTCAGCTTCTCTATGAAGGAAGGCAAGGAATATGTCTTCTGGGTTAAGCCGGATGACCCGAATGCAAGCTTTACCTTCAACACTGCCAACGGCAGCATGCTGCAGACCAGCATCGTAAAGGGGGCATACCCTGACAAAGAAGGACGGTATTACTGCCGCATTAAAGTGACAAAGGCCGGCGGCGATGTCGGCGTATATTGCCGTCTCAACAACAACACCTACAAGCTCTTCTCGGTAAAGTGCGAAAAATAATGCCTGATTTTTACAGTTAGGAACTTTCTAGAAGGGCATAATACAGAAAAGCCCCTTAAGGGGCCTGCCATGAGTCGGCAATACATGTTGACCGATCTGGTTTGGGTCCCTTGAGGGGCTTTTTGGATGTTTTCCATTCTTGCTTTTTGAAAGCGGATCCATAAACGTTGCATAATAGAATTTGAAGAGATACCGAAGAATCGTTACATAGCACATTTCATGGATCAAATGCCACATTTCAACTATCAGCAGTATGCTTGGCCCTCTGCTTTATATTTAGATCCAGTGAAAGCCAATTATCAACCGTTTCAGAGAAAACGAATGCCCGCGGCGATGAAACGGGCATCATGGTTTTGAATCGCTACAAAGCCAAACCGTCTCCCGCTTTTAGAGCCGAAAACAATATCACAGCCAAAGAGGCGCCGCTTGATCGCTCGGGAACCGTATGGCCGCCGCGTTACGGGTTGCATTTTTTGCAGGGCGAATATCCCTGGCTGATCAACTGATCGCGGCTTCCGGCGTAGGTTTCCTGGTTCTTCTTGCTGATCTTTGTGGCGTCAGGGCAGCTAGGCCGGTGAAACTTTTTGGTGTTTTTATTGAGAATGTAGGTTTCTCCGGAAGTCTCCTGGTTGGTGGATGCTTCGGATTTGGAGACTGCCGACAAGGCTCCCGCGCTCTCTGCCTGGGAAGCCGGCGCCCCGCTGCTGGTATGCGTGGCGCTCTTGCTGTCGCCGGTCGCGTAATCGATTGTGATACCGGGCTGCACATTATACACAAAGACATTATAGGAAATGCCCTCTCCTTTGTCCTCAACGGAATATGCTTCCATATGTACGCCGGTGGCCACCAAATTGTTTCCCTCAAAAATTGGCGTTACGCGATAGAGCACATGGTGTTTTGTTTCCTTAATGTAGTCGGCCACCATATTTTCAAATGGAAGCATCCCTTCGACGTTCAGATAGCGCGTTCCCGTAATCAAATTTTTTGGATTTGCGTTTTCCGCAGTCAGTTGGTAGCCAATCAGATGGCAGCGGTTATAAAGGTATTTGCCATCCACATTGTCGTATTTAACGGTGTGCCAACCGGAAGGCTTAATCGAGCCGATGCTGCCACGATCCTCGGTCGGCATGGTGTCGATGCCGACGTTGGCATAGGCGGCGCCGCACCGCCCGAGACTGTCCAGGTCGCTATAGCGCTCAAAGGACTTTGTCGTACAGTCGGAGGCCGCGAATGTCGGCGCATTGTTGTTGACCGGTACATAGGGCTTTCCCGAATAGGACGGCACATCGGCAAGCGAAAATGCTTTGGAAGCCGGTGCCGCGCTGCTGTCCGCCTGTGAGGCTGGGGCGTTGCTGCTGGCGGCTGAAGAGGCCGCGAGGCTGGAAGCAGACGCTCGGCTTGTTGGGGACGAAACAGCGGGATTGCTAGCCGGCGCAGAGCAGCCAGCCAGCAATCCAAAGACAGTGAAGAGAGAAAACAGGGCAATGCGGAAACGACGGGATGAAGTTTTCATCGGCAATAAACCTCCTCTGTAATAGCGTCATGCGACGATCCTTGAAAATCCGTCGCATTTTTTAGTTTCCAGCTGGCAAGCGGCACATCGAAATACAGGTCTGCCGGATATGTCCGGTTCCACTTATAGAGAATAATTTTTTCGATTTGCCTTTCAAAAGGCCGCACAGCTTGGTCCTCGACGAAGCAAAATTCACCGGGCAGTGCTTTTTGTAAAAAGTCTTCGGCCACCTGAATTTGCGGTGCCGCAGCATCTGCAAACTGTTTTGCCGAGTAGGCGTCCATCCATAACCGGCTGTCTGCCGTTCTATCCAGAATCCGCTGGCGCAACACACGGTCTTGACTTTGGCGGCGATGATTGAAAAGCATGCCCATATGATTGTCGACACAGACAATTAGAATCATTTTTGGCCTCTCCTTTCTGTATTATTGTATTATATTATTAAGAGCCTCTCCCAACCGGAATTTTCGTCTTGGCAATGAAAAAGCCCCCAGGTTGCGGCCCAGGAGCAAAAAGAAGAGAAGAAATCTGAAATTCATCTATAGTATACTACCAATTTTGCGAAGACGTCAAGTTTTTCAGCCGTGCAGATTGACCGGAGCAATTCGCCGTTTTGCAGGGAAGATCGCGCAACACCATCTAAAAGAGCGCCGATGCACTGCAAAATGCCTTGATCTTGGCCGCTCCTACGAGCGGGGGATTATTTGCGGCACGAATTTTTTGACCGCCTCTTTCCTCGCGGGGAGCTGAGTTGCAATGTGCCAGCCTTTAACCAGTCCCTTTCGGATCTTATAAGTGATTTGACCTGCTTTTGCACAGAAGGGGCGGATTTTCAAAAGCAAAAACCGCACAGAAAAGCCTATAAAATGGCTTTTCCATGCGGTTTTTCGCAATTCTATATTGTGGAGCAGGAGACGGGAATCGAACCCGCATTCTTAGCTTGGGAAGCTAATGTTCTACCACTGAACTACTCCTGCGAAACGAGAACTATTTTACCACAAATTCGCTTTCTTTGCAAGCCTTCACACAAAATTTCTTTGAATACGGCAAAACCGCATCCTGCGGGCTGTGGCCGAATCGATTATGCGATCGAAAAGGCGCGCAAAATTTGAATCGCCCTGCCTGATCCCAAAACGGGAACCGGGAAGGGCGATGGTTTATGTGTGGTCAAAATTTATCCGATAGCTGCGCGTTGTTCTGTTGCTTTAGGAACAGGAACTTTCGGATTGCAAACAGGGCTGCAATTACCCCGGCGCCAGCCAGCAGTTCCCAGATCGGCATATGTTCAACCACCATCTGACGGGCAACAGCAAACATCAGCACTTCAATCAGGGTTTCCGGGGTGTGTTTGCACAGCAGCTTGACAAACTCAATGCCAATCACAAGCCCTAATGCATTGGAGAGAAAATCCGTAAAGTTCATATCCAGTAGTGGCGTCTGGAAGAGACGAACGACAATCCCCCCGATCAGGCAGATGATGACAATCATGATTATGATGGCCAGCAAAACTTCTATGTACCGCGAAATGCGGAATACAAAATCGTGTATGCGTTTATAAAAAGGTGCTTTTTCCATATCCATACTCCTTCATTTGTCGATTGGCGTCTTTCATACTATACCTGAAATTTTCGAAAATAGCAAACAGAAAACGAAACGGAAACAAACTGCATCCTTATATCGTTTATAATTAAAGAAAGTGGCAGGCTCAAAACGCATGGCGATCCTGTTGCCTATTATTCATTTTTCGGGAGTTGGTTCGATGCATTTTCTTCGGTGCAGATAGAGCGGAAATGAGAACGTGTGTTATAGGAATGATGCTTTTGTTGACTTTTACTCGGATGTATCTATCATACAATAAAGGAAGCTAAAATCTAATTTTACTGGGGAAAGTTGACTTGACAATCAAAATTCAGTCAACTATTATGTAAATAAGCGAGCAAACAAATAAGGAATCAAAAATTTCAGATGTCAAAAATCAGAAGGGGAAGGGTGTCATGAAGAAAAAGTGTATTAGTTTGCTTTTGACAGTGGCCATGCTGTTTGGCATATGTGCCATTCCGGCATTTGCCGCGGACAGTCAGCCATATGTCAAATCTGATACGACCGTCGATTTTACAGTGGCCCAGACGCAGGTTTATCAATTCCGTTTTGAAATCGTGGGCCCGCGTGGGCTTCAGCCGAACATTACCACAGGCAACGGCAAGGTTTTGCAGACAGAAGCTGTCAATAAAAAAGTGGAAAATGGACACGATGTCTATTACTTCCAAGTTCGTGCCATTGGTCAGGTTGGCGAAGGAGCCGGCGTTTACACCACGCTGCCAGGACAGAATCCGGTCCGGCACTGTGTAATCAAGGTTGGTGCGCCGTACATAAAGTCTGATACAACGGTGGATTTTACCGTGGAACAGGGGAAGACCTATGCTTTCCGTTTTGAGGTGATGGGTCCGCGTGGGTTAGCGCCTAATATTGTTGCTGGAAATGGGAAAGTCTTGCAGACAGAGAGCGTCCGCAAGGTTGTCGAGCGCGGCAACGACGTGTACTATTTCCAGGTGCGCGCCATCGGCCAGCCTGGCGAGGCGAGCGCGATCTATACAACGCTGCCCGGTCAGCAGCCGGTCAAACACTGCACGATCACGATTACGGGCTCTAAGCCCAGCCCAACGCCTGGGCAGATCCCCAAGCCCAACAGCAGCCGCTTCTATGGTATTGACGTTTCTCATCACCAAGGCGTGATTGATTGGGATGCCGTCAAGGCAGCGGGCGTCGATTTCGTGATGCTGCGTGCAGGCTATGGACAGAATAATATTGACGCCCAGTTCACCCGCAACATCAGCGAATGCAACCGCCTGGGCATCCCGGTTGGCGTGTATTGGTTCAGCTATGCGCTGACTCCGGAGGATGCTGCGGAAGAGGCAAAATACTGCATGAATGCCGTGGCGCCGTATAAGCTGCAAATGCCGATTTCCTGCGATGTGGAATACGATACAGTTCGGTATGCTGCAACAAAGGGCGTGACGATTGACAAGAATCTGGCCACTGAAATGGCAGATGCTTTCTGCAGCACCGTCGAAGCAAATGGCTATTATGCAATGAATTACATGAACCAGGACTATTCTAGAAACATGTTTGATATGCAAAAGCTCGCTGGCTATGACGTGTGGTATGCGATGCCGAGCACGGACGAAAGCCGCGCTTACCCGGGCGCCAAGCTGTGGCAGAACAGCACTTTCGGAACAGTCTCCGGCATCAACGGCCAGGTGGACATGGATACAGCGCTTGTGAATTATCCGGCCATCATCCGCAATGCTGGTCTGAACCATTTGAATGGCGGCGCACCGACCTTCAAGGTGGATTACCAGCCGGTCGTGGCGCAGCAGCCCAAGACGGCGACTTTGGCCGCAAACAGCAGGATGCGTGTTTCTGTATTGAGTGAAAACCAGGGAGGTACCACAGGCGGCGCAGAACCCGACTACGTCAGCCGAGAGGACCAGGCAGCTTCTGCTTCCAGCAGCAAGCCTGCCGCATAAAACCCAATCTTTATTACAGCCTGTCCCCGGCCTGACCGCTGGAGGCAGGCTGTTTTTGTCCCTTTCCATGGACAGAATCGGCGCAATGCAGTACAATAGCACCAAAGACGCCTTTTATAGTTAGGCAGATGGGAGGAAAGCGCAATGATTTTGCGCGGAAGCTGGTTTTCAAAAGCGCTGGAAATGCAAACCGGCGTGACAGTAGTCGGACCGGACCACGAGACAGCAGGACGGCCTTACCGGGTCTGCTATTTGTTGCACGGCCTTTGTGGGAACCATGGGGATTGGGCAGAAAATACGCTCCTGCCACTTTATGCGCAGGCGTATGACGTGCTATTTATCACGCCGGAAGTCGGCCGCAGCTTCTATGCGGACATGCAGTTTGGCCAGAAATTCTTTACGTATGTGCAGCAGGAGCTGCCGGAACTTTGTGCGCGCTATTTTCATATTTCCACACAGCGGGAGGACAGCTTTGTGATCGGCGGGTCCATGGGCGGCTATGGCGCGCTGAAATGTGCACTCACGGCGCCCGGTCAATACATTGCCTGCTGCGCACTTTCTTCCTGTTTCTTGTTTTTGGATGAATCCCTGCGCAATGTGCGAGAGCATCCGCAAATCGTACAGGCCAGGGTGGGCACGCAGGCGGTGAACGATCTGGCGGCAGCCTATGGGCCAGAATTTCACTGGGCGCCGGAAAATGACCTGCTGGCGCTGGCCCGCAGCGCTGCCACGACGCCGGAAAAGCCCCGGCTTTTTTTGGCCTGTGGCACAGAAGATAGCTTTTTGGAGAATCACCGGCGTTTTCAGAAAGCCATGCAGGCTTTGCCGTTTGAACTGACGTATCGGGAACTGCCTGGACACCATGACTGGTATTATTTTGATCGGGCGCTCAAGGCGGCGTTGACGTTCTGCTTCGACACAGACGATGGAAATTCATAATGTAATATTTTGGATTGAATGCATACCTATTTGCCAACCAGACGTGCGGAAGGACTGCCGGGATAAACGCAGCCGGCATTCCAGCTGTCCGAGAAAATTGGGCAATCATGCCAGGAGCGATACAGCCAGCCCACCGTTTTAAAAAAGTTTGCTAATGATGGTGCAGCAACCGCAAGGCTTGCTCACCGGCCACAGGAATGGTATAATCTATGAATAGATATTTTCAGATGCTTTCTAGATGTTTTCGTTTTCGGTCAAAGCGCCGCCTCTGTATCTGCATTGAAAGAGCAAAGTGGCCGACTATTCTTGTGCAGCGCGTGCAAGTTTTAGGCACAAAAAGCGCGAGGAGAAACAACGGCCGCCGGCGCCTTCATCGCAAAACGGGGCAGAGAAATGAGGTGTACAGGTGAGCGCCATCACAGCACAGGATCTGACAAAATCATATGATGGAAAAACAAATGCCCTTGAGGGATTGGCGTTCAACATTGCCGAAGGAGAAACCTATGGCCTTTTGGGTAGACAAGGCAGCGGCAAACGCACAGTGGTCAAGCTGCTGGCTGGGCTTTTTCGGCCGAGCAGGGGAAGATGTTCGGTCATGGGCGTCGAGCCCTCGAAACGACCGGAAGTCGTGCACCGGATGTGCGGTATTATGCTGCCATCGGCGAAAATGTATGCGAGTATGACCGGTCAGGAAAACCTGCATTTCTTTGGCCGCGCCGCCGGTATGAGCGGAGACGATGTGCTGTCTAGAAGCATCGAATTGATGAAGGACCTCGGCATCTGGGAGGCGCGCGACGCGCTGGCGGGCACCTATTCGACGAGCATGCAGCAGCGACTCTCTTTGGCGCGGGCTCTGTTGCACCGGCCGAAGGTTCTGCTGCTGGATGAACCAGACAGCGGCCTGGATCCGGAAGGAACGAATGCTGTGCTCGCCCTGCTGCAGGGCTTGGCAAAGCAGGAAGGCATAACGGTGCTTCTCTGCACGCACCGGCCCCGTGTCGCCCAGCGCGTCTGCAAGCGCTTTGGAATCCTGCGGGATGGAAAGCTGCTTGCGGACGGGAATTTGCCCGCGCTGTGCCAAATGGCCGGATGTGCGCCGCGCGCGCGGTTCCATCTGCCCGTGGGGGATACGTTGCCCGGTTGGACGGACAAAGGCAAGGGCTATTGGGAAAAGACGCTGCGGGATGTCGAGGAGATGCCAAGACTGCTGCATGATGCGGTGGAAGCAGGGCATGCCATTTATGAGGCGCGGCTTTTGCGGCCGAGCGTAGAGGACGCTTATGTCCGTTTGCTGGGAAAGGAGGCAGACGCATGACTTTGCCCCGTATTTTCGCGAAGGTGATCAACCCGCGTGAAACGGGGCTGATCCGCAAGGATTTCCGAGAAATCTGGAGCAATGGCGTGGTGCGCGCACTGCTGATTCTCCTGCCTACGGTGTTGGCAGGTGTGATCCCAATCATCTTTATTGTGCTGGCCAGTATTTTGCCGGAGGAAAGCATGGAAAGTATGACGCAGATGCGCGGCCTGCTCGGCGAGGGTCAGCAGTATATGAATGACCGACAGTCTATGTTTTATATTTTTTCCGACTGTCTGGGGCCGATGCTGTTTTTACTGGTGCCGTTACTGATTTCCTGTGTCACCGCGGCGACGAGTTTTGTTGGCGAGCGGCAGAATGGCACCCTGGAGACGCTCTTCCTGACGCCCATGACCACACGCGAAATTTTTAAAGCCAAAGCGGTGGGCAGTGTGATCCTTTCCGTTGTGGCGACGTTAGCTTCCTTTGTGATTTATCTGGTGGTCATGATCGTTGGCGATGTGATGCTGGGGGTGACTTTTTTCCTGGCGAATCCCAGCTGGATTGTGATTGTGCTGCTGGTGGCGCCGGCCTTTATCGTGTTTGGGGTGCTGTTTATGGTGCTGCTCAATGCACACGGCACGAGCGTGGGGGAGTCCATGCAGATTTGCGGTTATGTAGCGCTGCCGTTTATTTTGCTGTTTATTGCGCAGTTTTCCGGCGCTTTTCGCTTGAACGTGGGGTGGTATCTGCTTTTGGCGGGCGTGATCTGGATTGTGGATCTGTTTTTGTGGCGCAATACAGCTCGCCATTTTACGACGGAGCGGTTGTTGCGGTGACGTTTGATCGTCCGCTGCGAATAGGCGGGGAAGGCAGTTGATGCGCCCCACTATCTGGCCTGGAGAAAGGAGACGATTGATTGGCTGCAGATCTGCATTGCCATACGACCTGTTCTGATGGAACAGTCACAGCCGAGGAGCTGGTTTTTATGGCGAAAGCCCGCGGGCTTTCCGCCGTTGCGGTGACTGACCACGACACCTTTGCCGGCATTCCCCGCGCAGTACAAGCTGGCAGGCAAAACGGCATAAGGGTGGTGCCTGGCATTGAAATTTCGACCCGTGATGCGAAAACCGGGCGCAAGGCACATATCTTGTGCTACTGTTGCCCGCACCCGGAGCGGCTGGGGGCTTTGTGGCGCCACCCCCCGGAGCCTCCCGCACGCAGAA
>USIA01000023.1 GCA_900554535.1 uncultured Oscillospiraceae bacterium
TGGATAAGGCGCGCAGCCAGCAGAATATCCAGACGCCAGAAGGAAAGGTCGCCTATCTGGAAGCTGCGTCTGGCATCCTGGCAAGCCTGGACAGTGAGATCGAGCGGGAGATTTATGCAGGCAAGCTTGCCGAGGAGTGCGACGTTCAGCGCGCCGCGGTGCTGCAACAGGTGAATGCAATCCGCGCCAAACAGGTGCGCACGGCCAACAAAAAAGCGTTTCGCGCCTTCCGACAGCAGACGGCGGGAATCCGCGATCCGGTTAATCCGGACAAGTCTCAAAACCTCCGCGCTGCCCGCGCAGAGGAAGCCCTTTTGGGCATTTTACTCGATTATCCGGAAAATGCCGCCTATATTTTTGACCAATTACCGCCAGAAAAGTGGATTACTGCCTTTAATCGCCGTGTATATTCGCTGATCGCGGGCAAAATGAAGGATGACAAGGGAATGAGCCTTACAGATCTGCATGGCATGCTCTCACAGGAGGAACTCAGTGTGGTGGCCGGTTACTGTGCGCGGCGCAGCGGCTTTCCGGCCGACCGGGCGGAGATCGATTCCTATGTGCGTGTCCTGCAGGCGGAAAATGATAAGCAATGCGCACAAGGCGGCAGCGAGGAGGATGTCCTGCGCTATATGGAGTCGCTGCGCGCGCAGAAGAAGTAATAGGGGGATACAACATGGCAGGTACGACATCGGCTGCGCCCGCTGCGGCGCCAGATAAAAAAACGGTGATGCGCGATCTGATTGAACTTGGCAAAAGCAAGGGGTCGCTCACGACAAAAGACATTCTGGATGCGATCGGGGAGCTGGATTTTGACCCCGAGCAGCTTGAAAAATTTTATGACCAGCTGGAGACGCTTGGTATCGACATCATCGAGGATCTTGGCGACGATGCGCTGGACAATATCCCGGTGGAGGATGCCAAAAATGGCGATGGCGATCAGTTCGATGCTTCCCTGAGCACCGAGGGGATTTCCATTGACGACCCAGTCAAAGTATACTTGAAGGAGATCGGCCGTGTACCGCTTTTGACACCAGAAGAAGAAATTGACCTGGCAGTGCGCATTAATGAAGGCGACGAGCGCGCGAAAAAACGCCTGGCAGAGGCCAATCTGCGCCTGGTCGTCAGCATTGCCAAGCGATACCTGGGCCGCGGCATGCAGTTTTTGGACCTGATCCAGGAGGGTAACCTCGGCTTGATCAAGGCGGTGGAAAAGTTCGACTACACCAAAGGCTTTAAGTTTTCGACTTATGCCACTTGGTGGATTCGCCAGGCCATCACCCGCGCTATTGCGGATCAGGCCCGCACCATCCGCATCCCGGTGCATATGGTCGAGACGATCAATAAAGTGAAAAAAGTTTCGAGCCAGCTGCTCCATACAAATGGCCACGATCCATCGGCTGATGAGATCAGCAAGGAACTTGATATGCCGGTGGATAAGGTCCGCGAGATCCTGCGTGTGGCGCAGGAGCCGGTTTCCCTCGAGACACCGATCGGTGAGGAAGAAGACAGCCATCTGGGCGATTTCATTCCGGATGACGACGCGCCTGCGCCACAGGACGCGGCCTCGCACACGCTGCTCAAAGAGCAGCTCAAAGAGGTGCTGGATACCCTGACCCCGCGTGAAGAAAAGGTTCTTCGCCTGCGCTTTGGCCTGGAGGACGGACGCTCCCGCACACTCGAAGAGGTTGGCAAGGAATTCAATGTCACCCGCGAGCGCATTCGTCAGATTGAGGCAAAGGCGCTGCGGAAGCTCCGCCATCCCAGCCGCAGCAAAAAACTCAAAGACTTTTTGGATTGAGGGACCCGGCATGGTAATTACACGAGAAGCGGATTACGCCGTGCGGATTATGGAACAACTCTGCCGGGCAGGCGGCCAGCGCGTAGATGCCCGCAGCATTGCAGAGGCTGCGGATGTGACACAGCGATTTACGCTCAAAATTCTCCACGAGCTGGTGGATGCGGGCTTGGCTGTCTCCTTTAAAGGAGCGCACGGTGGATATCTGCTGGCCCGGCCGCCGGAAAAGATCACGCTGCTGGATGTGATCGAGGCGGTGGAGGGGCCGTACATGTTCAGCCGCTGCCAGCAGGAAGATTATAACTGCGACCACTGCGGCGTGGGATGCCGGTTTCAGCATATCTATGACAAGGTGACTATGATGGTGCGCCAGGAGCTGGCGTCCCACTCGTTTGCAGAATTGTGCGGCGATTGATGACTTTAATAACGTGAAGAAAAGGTGCACTGTAAAAAATACCCCAAAAATTGAAAAAGTCCCGCTCTCCGGTCTGTATGCGCCGGAGGGCGGGATTTTTCAGAAAATTGGTAAATAAAGAGAAAGTCAAGGCGCAGAGCCTTGACAAAGCACACAAAATAGGATATAATAGTAAACTGCATCATCATAGAATCGTATACCTATGTCCTGATTTGAAATTATCATAACACAAATCCGGGAAAAAGGCAAGCGTCCTCTTCAGAGACAGTCAGTGCGCGCGGACTGCGGCTGAGAAATAAAGGATTGGAGTGATTGAGCAAGATGGTGAATGTCAAACCGGTAAAGGTAGGCAAAAACACACGCATGAGCTTTTCCAAAATCGATGAGGTCCTGGAGATGCCCAATCTCATTGAGATTCAGAAAAATTCATACCAGTGGTTTTTGGACGAAGGCCTCAAAGAGGTCTTCCGGGACGTCTCCGGCATCACCGACTATACTGGAAACCTGGTCCTCGATTTTGTCGATTATAAGTTGGACATCGACAAGCCGAATTATTCCGTCATGGAGTGCAAAATACGCGACGTCACTTATGCTGCGCCGCTGCGCGTGACGGCCCGCTTGCTCAATAAAGAAAGCGGAGAGATCAAGGAGTCCGAAGTGTTCATGGGCGATTTCCCGCTCATGACAGAGAGCGGCACCTTCATCATCAATGGCGCGGAGCGCGTCATTGTCTCGCAGTTGGTCCGCTCGCCGGGTGTCTATTATAAAATGGAATATGACAAGACCGGCAAAGAGCTTTACAGCGCAACGGTAATCCCGAACCGCGGCGCGTGGCTGGAATATGAAAACGATGCCAACGATGTGTTTTATGTACGCATCGATAAAAACCGCAAGCTGCCCATCACCGTCTTTATTCGCGCATTGGGGCTGGGTACCGAGGCGGAGATTCGCGACTATTTTGGCAACAGCGCCCTGATCGACGCCACGCTGGAAAAGGACCCCTGTAAGAACACCGAGGAGGCGCTCTTCGAGGTTTATAAAAAGCTGCGTCCGAGCGAGCCGCCGACCTTGGACAGCGCCCAGGCGCACCTGAATGGTCTGTTCTTTGACTCCCGCCGTTATGATCTTTCCCGTGTCGGCCGGTATAAATACAACAAGAAGCTGAATCTGGCCGGACGCATTACGGGCCAGGTGCTCAGCCGTCCAGTTGTCAACCCCACCACGGGCGAGGTAATGGCGGAGCCCGGCACGGTCGTTTCCCGCGCACAGGCACAGGAGATGGATGACGCGGGGGTGTCCGTTGTTTACCTGACTGTCAACGAGGAAGAGGTCAAGGTTATCTCCAACGGCATGGTCGATATCCAGAAATATGTGGATTTTGACGCCAAGGCAGAATGCGGCATCAAAGAACGCGTGCGCTATTCCGTGCTGTCGGAGATCCTCGATCAGGCTGGCGACGACGTCGAGCAGCTGAAGGAGACACTGCGCGCGCGCGTGGATGAGCTGATCCCGAAGCATATCATCATCGACGATATCTTTGCGACGATCAACTATATGTGCAACTTGCAGGTGGGTCTTGGCACAAAGGACGACATCGACCACCTGGGCAACCGCCGCATCCGCTCGGTCGGTGAATTGCTGCAAAATCAGTTCCGCATTGGTTTTTCCCGTCTGGAACGCGTCATTCGTGAGCGGATGACCTTGCAGGCGCAGGATCTGGAGTCGCTTACCCCGCATTCCCTGATTAATATCCGCCCGGTCGTGGCGGCCATTAAGGAATTCTTCGGCTCCTCTCCGCTGTCGCAGTTTATGGATCAGACCAACCCGCTGGCAGAGCTAACGCATAAGCGCCGCCTCTCTGCTTTGGGGCCTGGCGGTTTGTCCCGTGACCGCGCAGGATTCGAGGTCCGCGACGTGCATTACAGCCACTATGGTCGCATGTGCCCGATTGAGACGCCGGAAGGTCCGAACATCGGCCTGATCTCCTATCTGGCGACCTTTGCCCGCATCAATGAATATGGCTTCATTGAAGCACCCTATCGCCGCGTCGATAAGGAAACCGGCGTGGTGACGCGTGACGTTGTGTATATGACTGCTGACCTCGAGGATAACTATATCGTCGCACAGGCGAACGAACCCCTCGACGAAGAGGGACACTTCGTCAACGCCAAGGTCAATGGCCGCCACCGCGATCAGTTCGTGACGGTGGAGCGCGAGCGGGTGGACTTTATGGACGTTTCGCCGCGGATGGTTGTCTCAGTGGCAACAGCCATGATCCCTTTCCTGGAAAATGACGATACAAACCGCGCACTGATGGGCTCGAACATGCAGCGCCAGGCGGTGCCGCTGATTAAGACCGAAGCGCCGATTGTCGGCACCGGCATGGAATACAAAGCGGGTGTCGACTCCGGCGCGTGCGTGCTGTGCAAGCGCGCGGGCGTGGTCCGCAGCGTCAGCGCAAACGAAGTGCGTGTAGAGACCGATGCCGGCGAGACAGATATTTATCCGATTATTAAATTCATGCGTTCCAACCAGGGCACTTGCTTTAACCAGGTGCCGGTTGTCAGCGTCAACGACCGTGTCAACCCGGGCGATGTCATTGCCGACGGCCCGGCAACCAAGGATGGCGAGATCTCCCTTGGGAAAAACGCCCTGATCGGTTTCATGACATGGGAAGGCTATAACTACGAGGACGCCGTCCTGATTAGCGAAAAAGTTGTGCGGGACGATGTGTTCACCTCGATCCATATTGAGGAACACGAGCTGGAAGCGCGTGACACCAAACTTGGCCCGGAGGAAATCACCCGCGACATTCCGAACGTCAACGAGGACATGCTGCGCGACCTGGATGACAGTGGCATCATCCGCGTGGGCGCGGAGGTGCATGCGGGCGACATTCTGGTCGGCAAGGTCACCCCAAAGGGCGAAACCGAACTGACCGCCGAAGAGCGCCTGCTGCGCGCAATTTTCGGCGAAAAGGCCCGCGAGGTGCGCGATACCTCTCTGCGTGTGCCGCACGGCGAGTATGGCATCGTCGTGGACGTCAAGGTCTTTACCCGCGAAAACAGCCGTGACGAGCTAAGCCCGGGCGTGAATAAAGTGGTGCGCTGCTATATTGCCCAGAAACGTAAAATCAGCGTCGGCGACAAGATGGCCGGCCGCCACGGCAACAAGGGCGTTGTGTCCCGCATTCTGCCGGTTGAGGATATGCCCTATCTGCCGGACGGCACACCGCTGGACATTGTGCTCAACCCCCTGGGCGTGCCTTCCCGTATGAATATCGGGCAGGTGCTTGAGGTCCACCTCGGCATGGCCGCGCGCGCACTGGGCTGGAAAGTGATGACGCCGGTCTTTGACGGCGCACACGAAGAGGATATCCGCGCGGCTTTCCGCGAAGCGGGCATGAGCGAGGATGGCAAGTTCTGGCTGCGCGACGGCCGCACTGGCGAAACTTTTGATAATCCGGTCACTGTGGGCATCATGTATTATCTGAAGCTGCATCATCTGGTCGATGATAAGATGCATGCCCGTTCCACTGGACCGTATTCGCTGGTCACGCAGCAGCCGCTGGGCGGCAAGGCGCAGTTCGGCGGCCAGCGCTTCGGCGAAATGGAAGTTTGGGCGCTGGAAGCTTATGGCGCCGCCTATACCTTGCAGGAAATTTTGACCGTGAAGTCCGACGATGTGGTCGGCCGTGTGAAGACGTATGAGGCCATTGTCAAGGGCCAGAATATTCCGAAACCAGGCGTTCCGGAATCCTTTAAGGTGCTGATCAAAGAATTGCAGAGCCTGGGCCTGGATGTCAAAGTCCTGGATAAGGACAATCAGGAAATCGACCTGCGCCAGAATTTTGACGATGACGACGATATGGGCTTCTCGCCGAATGGCGGCAACTTTGACGAGCCGGACGTCGCCGACAACTTGGATGGATATTCTGTCGACGATGCGGAGGATGCGCTCTTTGATGGGCCGGATGATTATGTCGATGGCGGCGCGTCAGAGGGCGATGACATCGATGGCGGTTCGCTGGACAATGAGGATGATTCGGCAGACTGATAGGGGGATTTTCATTCATGGAATTTAATACGTTTGAATCAATCAAGATTGGCCTTGCTTCTCCCGATAAGATCCGCGAGTGGTCCTATGGCGAGGTCAAAAAGCCCGAGACGATTAACTATCGTACCCTGAAGCCGGAGCGCGACGGCTTGTTCTGCGAACGCATTTTTGGCCCGACAAAGGACTGGGAGTGCCACTGCGGCAAGTATAAGCGCATCCGCTATAAGGGAAAGATCTGCGAACGCTGCGGCGTCGAGGTGACGCGCAGCAAGGTGCGCCGCGAACGGATGGGCCATATCGAGCTGGCGGCTCCGGTATCCCATATTTGGTATTTCAAAGGCATTCCCTCCCGTATGGGCTTGATTCTGGACATCTCCCCCCGCATGTTGGAAAAGGTTCTGTACTTTGCGAGCTATATTGTGACAGACCCCGGCGACGTGCGCGAGCTGCAGCCAAAGCAGCTTTTGTCGGAGAAGGAATACCGCGATCTGCGTGAAAAATATGAGGACGATTTTGACGCCGGCATGGGCGCTGAGGCCATCAAGAAGCTGTTGGAGCAGATTGACTTGGAGGCTGAAAGCAAGACCCTGAAAGCTGAGCTGGCAAATGCCACGGGCCAAAAACGTGTGCGTATCCTCAAGCGGCTGGAAGTCGTCGAAGCATTCCGCCAGTCCGGCAACCGGCCGGAATGGATGATTCTGGACGTGGTGCCGGTCATCCCGCCGGATTTGCGCCCCATGGTGCAGCTCGACGGCGGCCGGTTCGCAACGAGCGATTTGAATGATCTGTACCGCCGCGTGATTAATCGAAACAACCGCCTGGCACGGCTTTTGGAACTGCATGCACCGGACATCATTGTGCGCAATGAAAAGCGCATGTTACAGGAGGCCGTCGACGCCCTGATCGACAATGGCCGCCGCGGCCGTCCGGTCACCGGGCCGAATAACCGTCCGCTGAAGTCTCTGTCTGATCTGCTCAAGGGCAAGCAGGGCCGTTTCCGCCAGAACCTTTTGGGCAAACGTGTCGATTACTCCGGCCGTTCCGTTATTGCAGTCGGGCCGGAGCTGAAGATGTACCAGTGCGGCCTGCCGAAGGAAATGGCGCTGGAATTGTTTAAGCCCTTTGTGATGAAGCGGCTGGTCGAAACGGGTGTGGAGAGCAACATCAAGGCAGCCCGCAAGGCGGTCGAGCGTGCAAAGCCGGAGGTCTGGGATGCGCTGGAGATCGTCATCAAAAACCATCCTGTCCTGCTTAACCGCGCGCCGACGCTGCACCGCCTGGGCATCCAGGCCTTCGAGCCGGTACTGGTTGAGGGCCGTGCCATGAAGCTGCATCCGCTGGCATGTACCGCTTACAACGCGGATTTCGACGGCGACCAGATGGCTGTCCACGTGCCACTGTCCTGCGAGGCGCAGGCAGAGGCCCGCTTCCTGATGCTGGCAGCCGGCAACCTGCTCAAGCCCTCTGATGGGAAGCCGGTTACCGTGCCGACGCAGGATATGGTCCTGGGTTCTTATTGGCTGACGCTGGACCGCGATGGCGAGAAGGGCGAAGGCAAGGTCTTTAAAGACGTGGACGAGGCGATTATGGCATATGACGCCAAGGTTATTGAAATGCACGCCAAGATCAAGGTCCGCCGCCGCATTGAGTTTGATGGTAAGGTCGAAGAGGGAATGGTTGATACAACCGTTGGTCAGATCATCTTCAACCGCCCGATTCCGCAGGACCTCGGCTTCATTGACCGGTCCAAGCCGGAAAATAGATTCAAGTTTGAAATTACCTTCCTGGTCGGCAAGAAGCAGCTGGGTCAAATTATTGAAAAGTGCATCAAGGTGCACGGTACCGCGAAGACCAGCGAAGTCTTGGATGAAATCAAGGCGCAGGGCTATAAGTATTCTGCGCTGTCCGGCATCACGGTGGCTGTCTGCGATGCGAGTATCCCGCCGCAGAAAAAGGAAATCCTCCAAAAGGCCAGCGACCGGATCGACCTGATTTCCGATCAGTATAAGAACGGCTTTTTGTCTGATGCTGAACGCCACACCGCGGTCATCGACACGTGGAATAAGGCGACCGACGAGGTTTCGGATGCCCTGCAAAAAAACCTCGACCGTTATAACCCGATCTATATGATGGCCGATTCCGGCGCCCGTGGTTCCATGAGCCAGATCCGCCAGCTGGCCGGCATGCGCGGCTTGATTGCAAACACATCCGGTGAAACGATCGAAGTTCCGATTCGCGCGAATTACCGCGAAGGTTTGAACATTTTGGAATACTTCATCTCTTCTCGTGGCGCACGTAAGGGCTTGACCGATACGGCACTGCGCACGGCAGACTCCGGTTATCTGACCCGCCGCCTGGTCGATGTTTCGCAGGAAGTCATTATCCGCGAGAACGACTGCGGCGCAACCGACGGCCTGGAAGTCTATGATATCAAGGAAGGCAAGGAAGTCATCGAATCCCTGCATGAGCGCCTGATCGGCCGCTATCTGGTGGAAGATTTCAAGGATCCACAGACCGGTGAGGTGCTGGTCAGCAAAGACAAGATGATGGATGATGCGGATGCAGACTGCATCGTCAATCATGGCGTGGAGCGTATCAAGATCCGCTCGATCCTGAGTTGCCGCGCCAAGCACGGCGTCTGCAAGAAGTGCTATGGCCTCAACCTGGCTACGGGCACGCCTGTTACGGTCGGCGAAGCAGTCGGCATCGTGGCAGCCCAGTCCATTGGCGAGCCGGGCACGCAGCTGACCATGCGCACGTTCCACACCGGCGGTGTTGCGAACGCAGAAGACATTACGCAAGGTCTGCCGCGCGTTGAGGAATTGTTCGAAGGCCGCCGTCCGAAGCACCTGGCCATCATCAGCGAGATTGGCGGCAAGGTCACTTTCGAGGACATCAAAAAGAACCGCCATGTGGTTGTGACCGGTGACGACGGGATGTCCAAGAGCTACCTGATCCCGTTTGGTTCCCATATCACTGTGGAAGAAGGCCAGCGCATTGAAGCCGGCACCCGCCTGACAGAAGGTTCTGTCAATCCGCACGATGTGCTGGCGATCAGCGGCGTTGAAGCCGTGCAGGACTATTTGATCGAGGAAGTGCAGCGCGTCTATCGTCTGCAAGGCGTGGATATCAACGACAAGCACATCGAGGTCATTGTCCGCCAGATGATGAAGAAGGTCAAAATTGAGGATCCGGGCGACACGCCGCTGCTCCCTGGATCCATGGTGGAAAAGACGGAGTTCGAGACGGCAAATCAGCTGATCCGCGATCGAGTTGCTGCCGGCGAGACCGCGTTGCGTGAGGCAACCTGCACGCCGACATTGCTCGGCATTACCAAGGCAGCTTTGGCCACGGAATCCTTCCTGTCCGCCGCCTCCTTCCAGGAGACGACGCGCGTTCTGACCGATGCCGCGATCAAGGGCAAGGTCGACCCGTTGATGGGCCTGAAGGAGAACGTCATCATCGGTAAGCTGATCCCTGCGGGTACTGGCATGAAGCATTATGCGAATGTTCAGCTGGAGGAATCAAACCTCAATCCACAAAATGATACGCCTGAGGACTTGACAACAACCGCATAAACACTGTATAATAACAAATTGTGATGGTTTCCTGCACGATGGTGCAGCTTTCCATAGGAATTGCATACTTTTCCCACCCCTAGGGAAACCTTGGGGGTGGGATTTGGTGTGTATGACTTTGCTGTTAAGCGTTTTTCGCTTGACATATAGAAAAATTCAGTTAGGAGGTGTACTATGCCCACTTTTAACCAATTGGTCCACACTGGCCGCAAAGAGGTCGAGAAAAAGGCCAAGGCGCCTGCTCTGCTGAGAGGCTGGAATGCCAAAAAGCGCACGCCGATCGATCAGAATTCCCCGCAAAAGCGCGGTGTCTGCACAGCAGTTAAAACGGCAACTCCGAAAAAGCCGAACTCTGCACTGCGCAAGATCGCACGTGTACGTCTTTCCAATGGCATGGAGGTTACGGCCTACATCCCTGGTGTCGGTCATAACTTGCAGGAGCACTCCGTCGTCATGATCCGCGGCGGTCGTGTCAAGGATCTGCCTGGTGTGCGTTATCACATCATCCGCGGCACACTTGACGCCCAGGGCGTTGCCAAGCGCATGCAGGCCCGCTCGAAGTATGGCGCGAAGCGCCCGAAGGCAGGTAAGGCTGCCAAGTAAGATGGACTGAAACTGACGAACCTTTACGGCTGCAAGTCCCGCAATGGGATGAACGGCGTTTTTATAAAACGCCTCTTGCTGGCCAGACGGGAATCTTCATTTTCGAGTACCGATGAATTCATTTTATGTGAAGGAGGGAAGTAAAGTGCCAAGAAGAGGCAATATCGCGAAACGGGATGTTCTGCCCGATCCGCTTTACAATTCCAAGTTAGTCACACGTTTGGTGAATAATATCATGATAGACGGCAAGAAGGGCGTTGCCCAGAAGATCGTCTATGGCGCTTTCGATATCATCAAAGAAAAGACCGGTAAAGAGCCGCTCGAGGTTTTTGAGGCTGCCATGGAGAATGTCATGCCTTCCCTTGAGGTCAAGGCCCGCCGTGTCGGTGGCGCCACCTACCAGGTCCCGATGGAGGTCCGCCCGGAGCGGCGTCAGACCCTGGGCCTGCGCTGGATGACAAATTATTCCCGCCTGCGTAGCGAGCGCACCATGAAGGAGCGCCTGGCCGCAGAGATTATGGACGCCGTCAACGGCAACGGCGGAGCAGCGAAAAAGCGCGACGATACGCACAAGATGGCCGAGGCGAATAAGGCGTTTGCACATTACAGATGGTAATGTACCGCTTTTTTGCACAACGAATGGAGGGTAATTAATGCCTAGGCAGGTATCACTTGAAAAGACCCGCAACATCGGCATCATGGCGCATATCGATGCCGGTAAAACAACTACAACCGAGCGCATCCTGTATTACACCGGTATCAACCACAAAATCGGTGAGGTGCATGACGGTGCGGCCACCATGGACTGGATGGTGCAGGAGCAGGAGCGCGGCATTACGATCACGTCCGCTGCAACCACTTGCTTCTGGACGCACAGTGAGTTCTTTGGTGACCCGAAGAAAAATAAGGATTACCGCATCAATATTATCGACACGCCCGGCCACGTCGACTTTACAGTCGAAGTGGAGCGCTCTTTGCGCGTGCTGGATGGTTCTGTGACCGTTTTCTGCGCAAAGGGCGGCGTTGAGCCCCAGTCCGAAACGGTTTGGCGCCAGGCAGAGGAGTATCACGTGCCCCGTATGGCGTATGTCAATAAGATGGACATCATGGGCGCTGACTTCTATAATGTCGTTGCCATGATGAAGGACCGTCTCAACTGCAACGCAGTTCCGATCCAGTTGCCCATCGGCTCTGAAGATACCTTCCGCGGCATTATCGACCTGGTCACTATGAAAGCGGACATCTATTATGACGATATGGGCAACGACATGCGCGTCGAGGATATCCCTGAGGATATGCGCGAAAAGGCTGAAGAGTATCACACAGCCTTGATCGAGCATGTCGCCGAGCAGGATGATGCCCTGATGGAGAAATACCTCTCTGGCGAGGAACTGACCAAAGAGGAAATCGTCCGCACGATCCGTAAGTCCACCATCGCCAACAAGATGGTCCCGGTCACATGCGGCAGCTCTTATAAGAACAAGGGCGTGCAGAAGCTGCTGGACGCTATCATTGACTATATGCCGGCTCCGACCGATGTCCCGGACATCAAAGGCACGAACCCGGAGACAGGCGAGGAAGAGGACCGTCATTCTTCTGATGACGAGCCGTTCTCCGCGCTGGCATTTAAGATTGCAACCGACCCCTTCGTCGGCAAGCTGTGCTTTATTCGTGTCTATTCCGGCACTTTGAAAGCAGGCGCGACGGTTTATAATTCCACAAAAGATACCGATGAGCGTATCGGCCGTCTGCTGCAGATGCACGCGAACCACCGCCAGGATATCGAGGAAGTCTATGCAGGCGACATCGCGGCGGCCATCGGTGTGAAAAATACGACCACCGGCGACACGCTTTGTGACGAAAAGAACCCGATTATCCTCGAGTCCATGGAATTCCCGGAGCCCGTTATCCGCGTGGCGATTGAGCCGAAGACGAAGGCTGGCCAGGAGAAGATGAGCGTTGCTTTGGCAAAGCTCGCAGAAGAGGACCCGACTTTTAAGGCTTACACCGACGAGGAAACCGGCCAGACCATCATCGCCGGCATGGGCGAGTTGCATTTGGAAATCATTGTCGACCGCCTGCTGCGTGAATTCCACGTGGAAGCCAATATCGGTAAGCCCCAGGTTGCCTATAAGGAAACGATCCGCAAGCCCGCAGACGTGGACTGCAAGTATGTCCGTCAGTCCGGCGGTAAAGGCCAGTACGGTCACGTTAAGATCCGCGTCTTCCCGAACCCCGGCGAAGGCTACGAATTCGATAACGTCACGGTCGGCGGCTCGATTCCGAAGGAGTATATCCCAGCTGTCGATGCTGGTATCCAGGGCGCTATGCTCAGCGGCGTCGTTGCCGGTTACAATGTCGTCGACGTCAAAGTCGAACTGTATGACGGCTCCTATCACGAAGTCGACTCCTCCGAAATGGCATTTAAGATCGCCGGCTCCATGGCGTTCAAGGATGCAATGCGCAAAGCGGATCCGGTTCTGATGGAACCCATCATGAAGGTCACGGTCACGGTGCCGGACGAATACATGGGCGACGTCATCGGCGACTTGAATTCTCGCCGCGGCATGATCGAGGGTATGGACGCCATTCACGGTGCCCAGCAGATTCACGCGATGGTTCCGCTTTCCGAAATGTTCGGCTATGCAACCGACCTGCGCTCCAAGACACAGGGCCGTGGCCAGTATGTTATGGAACCTGACCACTACGCGGAAGTCCCGAAGAATATTGCGGACAAGATTATTACTGCCCGCACCAAGAAGGAAGATTAATCGTAAAATCCGCAAATTTGCTTGATTTTTACGGATATTCTTGCTAAAATAAAATCCATGAGTTTGATTTGAACGCCCGATGCAAAAATAAAGGAGGAACATTCCCATGGCGAAGGAAAAATTTGACCGTTCCAAGCCCCACGTAAACATTGGCACCATTGGTCACGTTGACCATGGCAAGACCACGCTGACTGCGGCGATCACAAAAGTGCTCGCTTTGCAGGGCGAAGCTGAGTTCAAAGACTACAGCAACATCGACTCAGCTCCTGAGGAGCGTGAGCGCGGCATCACCATTAACACTGCTCATGTTGAGTATCAGACCGCAAAGCGTCACTATGCACACGTTGACTGCCCCGGCCATGCTGACTATGTCAAGAACATGATCACCGGCGCTGCGCAGATGGACGGTGCTATCCTGGTCGTTTCCGCTGCTGACGGCCCGATGCCGCAGACCCGTGAGCACATTCTGCTGTCCCGTCAGGTCGGCGTGCCGTATATCGTCGTGTTCATGAACAAGTGCGATCAGGTGGACGACCCCGAGCTGCTCGATCTGGTCGAGATGGAAATCCGCGACCTGCTCAACGAGTATGACTTCCCGGGCGATGACACCCCGATTATCCGCGGCTCTGCTCTGAAGGCTCTTGAGTCCACCTCCACGGACATCAATGCACCGGAATATAAGTGCATTCTTGAGCTGATGGATGCTGTCGACAATTATATCCCGACTCCGGACCGCAAGGCGGACCAGCCCTTCCTGATGCCTGTTGAGGACGTCTTCACGATTACCGGCCGCGGCACGGTTGCTACTGGCCGTGTGGAGCGTGGCATGGCAAAGATCGGCGATGAAGTCGAGATCATCGGCCTGACGGAAGAGCGCAAGAAGAGCGTCATCACTGGCCTGGAGATGTTCCGCAAGACCCTGGACTTCGCAGAGGCTGGCGATAACATCGGCGCGCTGTTGCGTGGCATTCAGCGTGAGGACATCGAGCGCGGCCAGGTTCTGGCGAAGCCGGGCACGATTCATCCGCACACCAAGTTCAAGGGCCAGGTTTACGTCCTGACCAAGGACGAAGGCGGTCGTCATACCCCTTTCTTCAATAACTATCGTCCGCAGTTCTACTTCCGCACCACCGACGTTACCGGTGTCATCACGCTGCCCGAGGGCACGGAGATGTGCATGCCTGGTGATAACGTCGAGATGGATGTTGAGCTGATCGCCCCGATCGCTATCGAAGAGGGCCTGCGCTTCTCCATTCGTGAGGGCGGCCATACGGTTGGCTCCGGCGTTGTTTCCAAGATCCTTGAGTAATACGCTTTTAATCTGAAAAATTTGAAAGGCCCTGCCTCCCTGTGAGGTGGGGCTTTTTTATGCATGTATCTTGTACTTTTTGGGGCTTTCTGTTATACTATAAAAATAGACAAAATTCTTGAAATATTACCAAAGCTCAAATGAAGTCCAGTCCTGAGATTATTGACAAAATGAGAGGAGTCAATCATGAATCGAGGATATCGCTACCGACGGCATCCGAACAAACATTGGAGCAGAGTCGTCGCAGAGAGTGCCGTCGCGGTGATTGCGGCATTTTGCGTTGTGCTATTTTTGGCGGGACCGGGGTTAAATCTACCTTTGGGCAGCGGAACAGCAACGGTTAGTCAGCCGTCACAGTCACAACCGGCAAAGGGGACAACCTCCTCCGGGACAAGCCAGCCTGCTAAAATAACCTTGCTCGGCGCTGGCGACAATATGCAGCATACGCCGATGCTGGATGCCTGTAAAACAGACGATGGTTATGATTTTAAACCGATCTACACCCAAATTAAGCCGGTTGTATCGGCAGCAGACATTGCTTTTGTCAATCAGGAAATGCCGATCAATCCCGATGCCGAGCCGCAAGGGTACCCGCTGTTCAATGCCGCACCCGAAATGTGCGAGGCACTCGTGGATACTGGGTTTGACGTGATTAGTGAATCCAACAACCATATGTTGGACCAGGGAGAGAAGGGCCTGCAGGCGACGATTGATTATTGGAAAACAAAACCTGGCATTATGCAGATCGGTGCGTACCAGGATGATGCAGATCTGCGCAAGCCACATATTGTAGAGAAAAACGGCTTTAAGGTGGCCTATCTGGCCATGACCGAGATGACGAACAATTTCTCCTTGCCGGAAGGATCGAAACTGCGAATTCTGTATACCAGTCAGACAGACACGATACGGCAGCTCATCCAGGCTGCCAAGCAGCAGGCAGACCTCGTTGTGGTTTCCGTTCATTGGGGCACGGAGGATACGTTCGATTTGACGGATACGCAGACCAAGCTTGCACAGGAGATGGTTGATTGGGGCGCGGATGTGATTTTCGGCAATCACCCGCACGCTTTGCAAAAGCTGACAACCCTCAAGCGGCAAAGCGATGGCGCAACCTGCCCGGTTATTTATGCATTTGGCAATTTGATTTCTACGCAGTATGACCCATGGAACCTGGTCAGTGGCCTTTTGTCCGTTACTTATACACGTGATGCCAATGGAAAGGCCGTATTTCAAGGCATGCAGTTCCGACCGATCGTGACTTATTACGAAACAGGCGCCAAAAACATACATGTACAGTGGCTGAAGGACTTTACAGATGAGATGGCCAAAAAGAGCCGCACTTGGAGCAAGACAGGTGGGAAATTTACGCCTGCCTACGCAAAAAGCGTTGTGGACCAGAGTATTCCGAAGGAATATCAGAATTGGACTTGACAGAGCCGCCCGGCTCTGCTATGATAGTGCATGGAATTGAATAATTCTTCGGGGCGGGGTGCAATTCCCCACCGGCGGTAATGCGGCCTTGGCCGTCAGCCCGCGAGCGGTTCGTTAGCCGCATGAGTCCGGTGTGATTCCGGCGCCGACGGTATAGTCCGGATGGTAGAAGATGTGGAATAAAATTGCGCCCCGGTGCCTTCATTGGCATTGGGGCGTTGTTTTAAAATTCTTTCCATGTCTCAAAAGGAGAAAACATGACAAACGAACAGATTATCACCCCCAAAACGAAAGGCCGCAGCCTGTTCAGCGCGCGCAACATTGCTGTGATCGGCGTTCTGGGCGCACTTTCCACCATTTTGATGATTTTTGAATTCCCGCTGCCCTTTTTGCCACCGTTTTATAAGCTGGATTTCAGCGAGGTGCCGGTTTTGTTGGGCGGATTTGCCTTGGGACCGATTTCGGCAGTCATTATTGAGGCCATCAAGGTGCTCTTACACATGATCTTCGCAGGCACGCAGACCGCAGGCGTCGGGGATCTGGCCAACTTTGTGATTGGATGTGCTTTTGTTGTGCCGGCAGCGCTCATCTACCGCGCGCAAAAGACTCGTAAACATGCAATCGGCGGAATGGTGGCAGGCACAGCGGTCATGACGCTGGTGGGTGGCGCGCTCAATGCGGCTGTTCTGCTGCCTGTTTATGCGGCTGCGTTCCATCTGCCGCTGGATCAGATTATCGCCATGGGTACCCAGCTCAATGCAAACATCACAGACTTGACCACGTTCGTGTTCTTCGCTACCACGCCGCTGAATCTTCTCAAGGGCGTATTGGTTTCCGTCATTGTGTTGCTGCTGTATAAGCACGTCAGCCCGATTTTGCACGGCAAGCGCATGTAAAGCGCTTTTATGTAATCGCTGCGCTTTGTCGTATATTTTGACAAGTTTTGTTTTTTGTCTGTTTACACCAGCCAGAACGATATGGTATAGTACCACTGTACTCAAAATTCAATATCTCACCCTTATCAAGAGTGGCGGAGGGAACAGGCCCGATGATGCCCGGCAACCTGCGGTAAGCGCAAGGTGCCAAGTCCTGCGGTGAAACCGACAGATGAGGTACGGTTCGATATGTGACGCTGCCCGGTTTCATCGGGCGGCGTTTTTTGATGCGCTAAGTGCGTGCGGAGCACTTCCATGTGATTGGAAATCAGTGAGCATCGAACTCCTTTCGGCACGCTGAGGGGAGACGAACATTTACAGGAGGTACAAGTCCAATGTCTAAACACCTTTTTACATCTGAATCTGTTACTGAGGGACATCCCGACAAAGTCTGCGACCAGATTGCAGACGCCGTGCTGGATGATATTCTTTCCAAAGACCCGAATGCACATGTCGCGTGCGAAGTTACTGCATGCACCGGCGTTGTCCATGTCATGGGCGAAATTTCCACAACCTGCTACGTCGATATCCCCGCGATTGCGCGGCAGGTTATTAAAGACATCGGCTATGATCATCCGGACTACGGTTTTGATGGGAATACCTGCGGTGTGCTGACGGCGATCGACGCGCAGTCTCCGGACATTGCCATGGGTGTCAACAAGTCCTATGAGGCGCAGAACGGCGCTGTGGATGCTGACGATCAGATCGGCGCCGGCGACCAGGGCATGATGTTTGGCTTTGCCTGCGACGAGACGCCGGAATTGATGCCGCTGGCCATCTCGCTGGCGCACAAACTCGCCAAGAAGCTGGCGGCCGTCCGTAAAGACGGCACGCTGCCATATCTGCGTCCAGATGGGAAAACGCAGGTTACCGTCGAATACGACGGTGACAAGCCGGTACGCGTCGATGCAGTGGTGCTTTCCACACAGCATGACCCCGATGTCACGCTGGAACAGATTCGCAAAGATATGATTGAGAAGGTCATTCAGGCAACCATTCCGGCCGAGTGGCTGGATGAAAATACGAAATATTACGTCAATCCGACCGGCCGGTTCGTCATCGGCGGGCCGGTGGGCGACAGCGGCTTGACCGGGCGCAAGATCATCGTCGATACTTATGGCGGTTATGGCCGTCATGGCGGCGGTGCTTTCTCCGGCAAGGACCCGACCAAGGTCGACCGTTCCGCCGCCTATGCGGCCCGCTGGGTTGCCAAGAACATCGTGGCAGCCGGCTTGGCGAAAAAGTGCGAGGTGCAGCTTGCCTATGCGATCGGCGTGGCGCGTCCGGTCTCCATCATGGTAGATGCCTTTGGCACCTCCCAGTACACGAACGACCAGCTGGCTGCGGCCGGGCGAAAGGGCTTTGACCTGCTAAATTCTATT
>USIA01000024.1 GCA_900554535.1 uncultured Oscillospiraceae bacterium
CATGCGGTCATGACCCCCGCAAGGCGCCGGCCCCAGACGCTGGCCGACATGGACGCTCAGATTGCGGCGGCGCCGGTGGAAGTGCGCGGGCAGATTCCGCTGAATCCTGTCTGGGTATACACCGATGGCGACCGGATGTACCGCGTGTTTCAAAACCTGATTCAAAACGCACTGCAATATTCCCTCGAACAGTCGCGGGTCTATGTACGCCTGGCCGTGGAAGGCGATCATGCCGTTACCACCATCCGCAACTTGTCAAAATATGAAATCGGGGATGTCGACGCCCTGCTGGAACGCTTTGTGCGGGGTGACAAAAACCGCACCACTTCCGGCAGCGGCTTAGGGCTCTCGATTGCGCAGACATTTACGTATGCATGCGGCGGTACTTTTCGCATTTTTTCACAAGCAGACCTCTTTACGGCTGTAGTTACCATGCCGATGACAAAAGATATTCCGCCGCAGGAGGCTGCCCCCTCCCTTTCTGCCGAAATACCGGACGGCCAGCATTGGGAGGATCTCAGCCGCGCGGCATCTGCTGCAGCCCATGCGGAAAATGCGGATATGTAACTCATAAATAACCAATAGGCGCGATCCCTGTCGGACATGAGAAACCTTCTGTCCAGAAACGGAGTGACACATGGAAACGATTTTAGCCATGGCAATTATCCTGCCATTTGGCTTAATGCTGGAATTGTGGATTTTTTATAGTGCCAGAGTAAAGGGCCGGCGAGTTCCCATGCGTCATTGTGTGCTGACGATCCTGTTTCTCTGTTCCTGCGCAGCCCTGCTCGCCATATTGGGATTGCCCAGTATCGTGGATTTCCATCCGGAGCACTGGCGGAAAGAGCTGATTTTAATTCCGTTCGTTTCCATGCCCAAGAATCCGATGGGAAATCTGCGGACTATATTCTCCTTTCTCCCCTTCGGCTTTCTATGGCCCCTTGTGTGGAAAAGCACGGCGCGCCAAACAATCATAGCAGGCTGCTGGTACTCCTTGGCGATCGAATTCTTACAGCTTTTCAATTGGCGGACAACGAGCATCAACGACTGGATCCTAAATGTGGTGGGCACCATGCTGGGGTACCTGCTTCTTCATCTGCTGCAGACCCATTTGAAAAAAGGAAAGGTCTGGCTGCGGGAGCCGTCTGTCGAAGTACCGGAGCATGGCCTTCAGCGATATGAAAAGCGCATTTGTATCCTTTTGCCATGGATTTCACAGTTTATCTTTTATCCAATCGTGACCGGCGGGATTACAAGTTTCTCCGTTGCCCATTAAAAAAATTGATAGATTTGAAAAAAGACAATCCACTTGTGTACAATACTTTTCGCAAGGCCATGAAAGAAATCCCCGATGCGCATCCGCTGTTCCACAGTGACCGTGGGTTTCAGTACACCAACCGTCGTTCCACCGAATCCTGGAAGAGGCCCAAATGGAGCGGCGTATGCACCGCTCATCTTGACTGTTGACTCTGGCTCGGCTGACTTTGCTATTTTATGAACGCAGCATATTCAAAACCTTACCTATATCTCCTTCAATACAAATGGCCTGCTTTTGAATTTCTCTCGGACAGTACGCTTCCGACAGATTCACACAAACATAGGTGGCCTTTGAATTTTGATAGGTCATTCGCCAAAAAGGATATTTGATGATGACCGGCGTATTGCCGCCTACACCCAATTCAAGATAGAGAATACGCTGTCCCTCGTGACGACGGAGAAAATCTTCATAACGATGAGCAGCCTTATGCCAGCCTTCATCTTCCACAAAGGTCATGTCTGCCCGCAGATTCATGGACATGGGCGCGCCGCATACAGGGCAATGCGGCACCAATTCACTCGGTACTTTCATGTCCTTTTGCTCGGCCAACATCTTTTTAACAATCTCTTCGTTGTCATAGGTCTTTTGGTGGCAGGGCTTGGAACACTGCCAAAGGCCATAGTCACCTTGCGTGTAGAACAGCCGCTGTTTATCAAATCCGGCTTTCTGAAAACAGTGGTCTACATTAGTGGTCAACACAAAATAGTCCTTGTCCTGCACCAACTTCAAAAGGTCCTCGTAAACGGGCTTTGGCGCTTCCATGTAGCGGTTGATATAGATGTAACGGCTCCAGTATGCCCAGTGTTCTTCCAAAGTTTCAAAGGGATAAAAGCCGCCAGAATACATATCGCGGAAACCGTACTTCTGAATGAAATCCCCAAAATATTGTTCAAACCGTTCCCCTGTATAAGTAAATCCGGCAGAGGTGGAAAGTCCAGCTCCGGCGCCGATGATAACCGCGTCCGCAGTATCAAGTTCGTGTTTCAGCCGTGATGTTTTATCGTAGCAGGCGTTTGTAGATTTTATAGTCGCTGTCTTTGAAAACATTGAAAATTACCTCGATTTGTTTTGGATTTTCTTGCTGCCATGCTCTGACCGTCTGGATAGCAATCTCCGCCGCCAGTTTATTTGGAAAACGAAATTCGCCGGTGGAGATACAGCAAAAAGCTACATTCCGCAGATTATAGTCTGCCGCCAGTTCCAGACAGGAGCGGTAGCAACTTGCCAGCAGTTCACGGTCTGTCTTTGTAACGGCACCGTAAATGATCGGCCCAACCGTATGCAGCACATAGCGGCAGGGCAAGTTATAGGCTCTTGTGATTTTCGCTTTGCCACTGGATTCTTCTTTCTTCTGCTCAGCCATGATTCGGGCGCACTCCATGCGGAGCTGCACGCCAGCATAGGTGTGAATAGCATTGTCAATACAGCCGTGACAAGGGACAAAGCAGCCCAGCATTTGGCTGTTCGCTGCATTTACAATCGCGTCCGCAGCAAGAGTAGTGATGTCGCCCTGCCAGAGATACAGTCCGGGCTGCACCGGCGTTAAATCCTCTATTTTCGTAACGCCCCTTTCAGAAAGGCGTTCTTTCAGATATTCGTCCTGCACATTCAAAAAGGTTTGGCTTACCGGGATAGGCGGGCGCACATTCATCAGGCTCCGCAAAAGGCGCTGTTTATCCGGCAGAGCGGCAGGAATCTCTATGTTTTGATATTCCTCTTTTTCATTCAGCAAATAACGGATCAGGAAATCAAGCCGCTGTTCCTGAGTGGCGGGCTGTGTCATGAGGCGCTACCTCCTTTCGATTGCCCTTGCGGGACAGATTTCAAAGCAGTTCCCACAGTGCAGGCAATGTTCCTGTTCAATCATGACGGGCTTTTGAGTAATGTCGATACACTTTTGCGGGCATTGGGAATAGCACAGTTTACAGCCGATACATTTGTCTGTCACGAAATAGCCGGTTTCCTTTGTCTGAGCGCCGCCGAAGGAAAAGCTGGCCCGTTCAATCGGTTGTTTGGAAAGGTCAAACCATTCGCCGGTTCCTTCATAAATCTTGAACACGGTAAGGGCGCTGCGGGAGCGTGCGTCGGGATAAATTTTTGCCATGTACGGATTTTTGCGGAACAGATCAGTCAGTCTGTCCGGGCCGATCTCTTTTACTTTGCCCTGTACCGACACGGCCACGCAGGAAAGGGTGTCCTCGCCCTTCATGGCGGTAAAAGCGATATTTTCATTGATTTTCAAGCGGTCATAAAAGTTCTTTCCTTTTGCAGTCAAGAAATAAAGACCGCTCTCATCATAGTCCATGATGTCAATGGCACAGGTAACGGGCCGCCCCTCGCTATTCACGGTGGCAAAGACGGTAGAGTGGATTTCCGCCACAATGTATTTCAGATAATCTCTTGTCCGCATGATGAACCTCCTATTTTTGCCTGCCCTTTAAGACCGGGGTAAGTCGTTTATAAAGCAGCATGGTGACAATGCTGATACCGATTCCTTTCAGCAAATTGAACGGAAACGCATTGAACAGCACAACATCCAGTTTTGTCTTGATAAAGGGGATAAACTCCCCAAAAGAAGCAATCAGTTGGTCGAGCGGCATAAATGCTTCAAATACGGGAAAAAGGATGAAGTAGTTGACGATAGCCGCTGTGATTCCCATGACAACGCTGGCGGCCAGACAGGCAATTACCGCTGTCCTTTTTGTCTTATGCAATTTATAGATAAGCCCGGCAGATACAACAAAACTACTCCCCATGATGAAATTGGCTAGTTCACCGATACCGCCGGTGGAAGAAGTGAATAGCTGCAAGGCATTTTTGACAAGTTCAATCAATACACCCGATACGGGGCCGTATGCAAAGGCGCCAATCAACGCGGGCAAGTCCGATAAATCCATTCGTGCAAACGACGGAGATAGAGGAACAGGAAACTCAAAAAAGGCAAGGCCAAAGGAAATAGCAGAAAGTACGGCAGTCATTGTGAGCATACGCACATTTTGGCTTGTCGATTTCTTTTGGATAGTGATATTTTTCTCCATATTTCTCCTATTGAGATATGATTTAGATTAAGAACAAGCCCCGCAAAGTTCATACTTGCGGGGTTGCTCTTGTCATATCCTCTCTCGTCCGGACTATTACCGTCGGTAACGGGATTGCACCGTTTCGGCTGCTCTTGCAGTTCGCAGACTGTCACTGCCGGTCAGGGATTCCACCTTGCCCCGAAGATATTTGGAAAATTCTGTTTACAGGTTGTACTCCTTGGGCGGATTGCCGGAGAAGTCAGCAATCACGGCGTGCGCGTTCTTCAGATAGAACACCTCGAAGATCGGGTTGGTCGCCTCGCCATACTGTCCCTTAACGATGGGGTTCTGGATGCACATTTCCTTGGCAGCCATGTTATTCTCGAAAACGGCTTCCCCGTTCAGACGAATCCACGCATAGGCCGGACTGGAAACAGAAACCTCAATGTTGGGATTTGCCTGCATATCCTTGTAGACTTCCTTCTGGCTGTTGGTGCAGAACCACAGCTTGCCGTCCATCTCACCGGCAAACATGAAGGGACGGCACTTCGCCTTTCCGTCACGGCCTACGGTAGCCAGATACTGTACGGGATTTTCCTGCAAAAACTTTACGACTTCATTCATGATGAATACCTCCTGATTTTGAATGCGGGTTTTAGGGATTGCAATTTTTATCCTGCAAGATTATAATAACTCCGTAAGTGTTGTTTGTAAAGTAAGCACTTTATTGTGCCGTAGTTACCAAAATGAAACTATTGGAAGGAGTGATACCATGCAGCAAGCGAGAGAATTGCCAGCCTGCCCGGTAGAAACAACGCTCATGCTCATCGGCGATAAGTGGAAAGTCCTGATTCTGCGTGACTTACTGCCCGGAACAAAACGGTTCGGAGAACTCAAAAAATCCATTGGCAGCGTGTCGCAGAAAGTATTGACCGCCCAGCTTCGGGATATGGAAGAAAAAGGGCTGGTCAATCGGAAGGTGTATGCGGAAGTCCCGCCGAGGGTGGAATACAGCCTAACGGACTTGGGAAAAAGCCTGAAACCGATTCTGGACGCGATGTGGACATGGGGCGAGAGCTACAAAGCACAAAGCGGTAAGTAAGTCTAACGGAACAAACGCCGCTTCCAGCGTCCCTTGCAGACACGGTTGAATGCGTCTTGTAGACATACCCGGCTGCTGGCCAGTATTTCCCATCTACACTGAAAAGTCTAGTTCTGGACAGGGTAAAATCAGAGTGACTCGCAGTACCGGCACACCGGGCGTATTTGTCCCGGTTGGATGTTGCAGAAGCAACAAAAAAGGCCATCCGCCGGTTGATTGGTAAATGACCTTCGTGAAACCGTATCCTGTTGTTTAAGTTGTGGTCAAAATGGGAACACCTACTTTAGTCAAGCAAAGAATACAATCCGCGCGATTTTGGTAGTTCTCAAAATGGGAACGATCACTTTACCTAATGAAATGGCCGTGGACAAAATGTCCACGGCCATTTCATTAGGGTTGTCGTTTCGCTGAAGCATACTAAAATAGGGACCGCCTCCTCGTATACCGTAGGAAGCGGTCCCTGTTATATCATGTAAAGGTTAGAAGCAACTGCTTACTTGCGATAATCGTAGAAGCCGATACCCGTCTTCTGGCCGAGCTTGCCAGCGCGGACCATCTTGCGCAGCAACGGCTCTGCACGATACTTCGGATCGCCAGTCTCGCTCTGCAGAACATCCATGATCGCCAGAACGATATCCAGGCCGATCAGGTCGCCCAAAGCCAGCGGGCCCATCGGATGGTTTGCGCCCAGCTTCATAGCCGTATCGATGTCCTCAACAGAAGCGGTGCCTGCAGCATAGATTCCGACAGCTTCGTTGATCATCGGGACCAAGATGCGGTTCACGACAAAGCCAGCCGCTTCCTTCACCTGCACAGGGGTCTTGCCGATCGCCTTAGCGATCTCAATGACCTTTTCGACCGTCTCGGGAGCGGTCGTCTCGCCAGCGATAACTTCCACGAGCTTCATGACCGGAGCGGGGTTGAAGAAGTGCATGCCAACCACAGCACGGTCGAGGCCCTGGGAAATCTCGGTGATGGACAGAGAGGAGGTATTGGAAGCAAAGATCGCATCCGGCTTGCAGATGCCCTGCAGTTCCTTGAAGATACCCTGCTTGACATCCATCTTCTCGAGGGCAGCTTCGACGATCAGGTCGCAATCCTTCACAATCTCATTCGTGCCGGTTGTGATTTTTGCGAGAATCGCGTCAGCAGCGGACTGCTCCATCTTGCCCTTTGCTACACGCTTGGAGAGCTGCTTTTCAATCTTTGCTTTGCCGCCGGCAGCCCATTCCGCCTTGACGTCGCACAGGCAAACCTCAAAGCCTTCCGTCTGCGCAAAAGCCTGCGCAATGCCGGAACCCATCGTGCCGGCACCAATAATACCAACCTTCATCAGTAAAGTCCTCCATTCAAAATAAATTGACGGTTTCAATAGAAGAAAAATGTATCAGATTTTCTTATACTGTTTTTAATTACTTGTTCTGGAAGGGCTCATGGGTACGCTTCTCCAGGAAAGCAGCCATGCCTTCGCGCTGGTCCGCAGACTCGAAGCAGGAACCGAAGTTCGCTTCCTCAATGGCGATGGCCTTGTCGATATCGACCTGCAGGCCCTCGTTCATTGCCTTCTTGCATGCACGCACTGCGATCGGAGCGTTGCCAGCAATCTTGTTGGCCAGCTTGAGCGCTGCCGGCATCAGCTCTTCAATCGGATAAACCGCGTTGACAAGGCCCAGTTCCAGTGCCCGCGGCGCTTTAATCTGCGTGCCAGCGTAAACCATTTCCTTGGCCATGCCGACCGGAATGATGCGCATCAGACGCTGCGTGCCGCCAAAGCCCGGCGTGATGCCCAAGCCTGTCTCCGGCTGACCGAAACGTGCGTTCTCGGAGCAGATGCGGATGTCGCAGCTCATGGACAGCTCGCACCCACCGCCGAGCGCGAAGCCGTTGACCGCCGCGATAACCGGGATCGGCAGCGTTTCGATCTGGCGGAAAATATCGTTGCCCTTCTTGCCGAAGGCCTCGCCTTCCGCCTTCGTCAGTTTGCTCATCTCGCCGATGTCCGCGCCTGCAACAAAGGACTTCTGGCCGGCGCCGGTGATGATCAGGCAGCGGGTGGTGTCAAGGTCTACCCCGTCAATAACCGCCTTCAGGTCATCGAGCACCGCGCTGTTGAGCGCATTGAGTGCTTTTTCACGGTCAATCGTAACAATACCAACCTGGCCCTGCTGCTCATACTTTACAAAAGACATATCAAAATGCCTCCTAATTTACTGTTTGATCTCAGCCTTCGTACTTCTCAACGATCGTGGAGCAGCCCATGCCGCCGCCAACGCACAGCGTTGCCAGGCCACGGTTAGAGCCGCGCTTCTGCATCTCATACAGCAGGGTGACCAGGATACGCGCGCCGGAGCAGCCGACCGGATGGCCCAGAGCGATAGCACCGCCGTTGACGTTGACCTTGGACATATCGAACTCGAGGTCATGGCAGACAGCCAGGGACTGCGCAGCAAATGCCTCATTTGCTTCAACGAGGTCGAGGTCTTTGACCGTCAGGCCGGTCTTCTTGAGAACCTTGCGGGTGGAAGCGATCGGGCCGGTGCCCATGATGGACGGATCAACACCAGCGGAAGCGCCAGCAACCCATGTCGCCATCGGCTTCACGCCGAGCTCCTTGGCCTTCTCTTCGCTCATAACGATGATAGCAGCAGCGCCGTCGTTAATGCCGGAAGCATTTGCAGCGGTAACCGTGCCGCCATCCTTCTTAAAGGCCGGACGCAGCTTGGAGATGCTCTCCGCCGTGACGCCCGCACGCGGACCCTCATCGGTATCGAAGATGATGGTTTCCTTCTTCTTCTTAACTTCGACAGGAACGATCTCATCCTTGAACTTGCCGGCCTTCTGCGCAGCTTCGCACTTCTGCTGGCTGTTCGCAGCGAACTCGTCCTGCATCTCACGGGTCAGGTGCCACTGCTCAGCAACGTTCTCAGCCGTGATGCCCATATGATAGTTATAGAACGCATCCGTCAGAGCATCCTTAATCATGGAGTCGACGAGCACGCCGTCATTCATGCGGTAGCCATAACGGCCCTGCGGAATGAGATACGGAGCCATGGACATGTTCTCGGTGCCGCCGGCAACGATGATGTCCGCTTCGCCAGCGAGGATCATATCCGCAGCGAGGTTGACGCACTTCAGGCCGGAACCGCACAGATTATTGAGCGTTGTTGCCGGAACTTCCACCGGGATGCCAGCGTTGACAGCTGCCTGACGGGCGACGTTCTGGCCCTGGCCGGCCTGCAACACGCAGCCCATGAAGACCTCGTCGACCTGCTCCGGCTTCACGCCAGCGCGCTTGAGCGCCTCTTTAATGACGATCGTGCCCAGCTTAGCAGCCGGGGTTGTGGACAGGGTCCCGCCCATTTTGCCGATGGCAGTACGGCAAGCACCTGCAAGAACAATTTTTTTAGACATCTTGTTTCCTCCTTAGAATAATATGCGGTTGATTGACACAGTACAGGCAGAACACAAAATTGCAGTTTCCTTGTGATCTGAGTTTTATGTGTGCTTTGCTTGCATAAGTCAAATATAGCACAAAGATTTCTGCATTGCAAGAATTTCGTTAAATTTTTAGCAACTGTATTTTCTGTGGAATCTGCCACCCGTGTTCTGCAAATTTTTAGTACACTTTTAGTATACCACAAAGGTCCGACCATTTCCACTAGAAAATAAATAAAATTTCACAGCTTTTTGCAGGGCGGGAAAAAACTATTAATGTCTTTGCACAATAGTCAGCCTTTTTCATCAGGTCTCGTAAAAAAATGGCCCGACGAGCTTCTTTGGGTTATTCGCATTTTCAATAACTTTATTTCTTTGCAAAACAATTTCTTGTGCAAAAATATTTTTTCTCTGTAAATCCACATATGCCCTTCTGTGGAAATATAAAGAAATTAAATTGACGAAAGTAAATACATATATGCTTGCCGCGCAGTTGCAAATCAGGCGCGAATCCGCTCCGAATTTTGTCATTTTTGTTTCAATAAATCCATATATTGTTTATTGCATGTCAGTACGGTCAGACACCCGCAAACGGCTGCATGATTTTGGAATTTTGTCCAGATGATTTTACATTCCTGTCTATAAAAGTTCCCCGCTCCCTGTCCTGTGGACAAGGTGGCGGGGAACATAAGATCAGGATTTTTTGGGGGGCTTAAATCCGTCCTTCAGGGAAACAGAACGATTAAAAACAAGATGGTCAGATGTGGAATCGGGATCCAGACAGAAATAGCCCTGCCGCATGAACTGGAAGGAAGACGGCACCTGTGCTGTACGCATGTCCGGCTCGACTTTGCAGCCGGTCAGGACTTCCAATGAATCCGGGTTGAGGACAGTTAGGAAATTCTCCTCCTGTTCCGGCTCTGGCACGGTGAACAGGCTGCCATACAGGCGGACTTCGGCGTCCGCGCAGTTGCTCGCATCCACCCAATGGATGGTTCCGCGCACCTTGCGGCCATCCGGCGTATTGCCGCCGCGCGTTTCCGGGTCATATTCGGCATATACAGCTGTCACGTTTCCGTCTGCGTCTTTTTCACAGCCCGTACATTTGACAATATAGGCCGTTTTCAGGCGCACCTCGTTGCCGGGGAACAAGCGGCGGTAGCCTTTGACTGGCTCTTCCATAAAGTCCTCCTGTTCGATCCACAGCTCACGCGAAAACGTAACGATACGCTTGCCTTCCTCCGGGCGCTCGGGGTTATTCTCAACCTCGAATTTTTCCTGCTGTTCCTGCGGATAATTGGTCAAAATCAGCTTGATCGGGTGCAGCACCGCCATAGTGCGGCGTGCATTCTTGTTGAGATCCTCCCGCAGGCAATGTTCCAAAAAGCCATATTCCACCGTGGAATTGACCTTGGAAACGCCAATGCGCTCGCAGAAGTTGCGGATGGACGCGGGCGTAAAGCCGCGGCGGCGCAGGCCGCAGAGTGTGGGCATGCGCGGATCGTCCCAGCCTTTGACGAAGCCGCCCTCGACCAGCTGACGCAGTTTTCGCTTACTCATGACGGTATTGTTGATGCCCAAACGGGCAAACTCGATCTGCCGGGGCTTAGCGGGCAGGTCGATGTGGCTGATGACCCAATCGTAAAGCGGACGGTGATCCTCAAATTCCAATGAGCACAGCGAATGCGTCACACCTTCAATGGCGTCTTCGATCGGATGCGCAAAGTCATACATCGGATAGATACACCACGTGTTCCCGGTGCGATGATGGGCTATGTGGTGGATGCGGTAAAGGACCGGATCGCGCATATTGAAGTTGCCGGAGGAGAGGTCAATCTTCGCTCGAAGCGTCATGCGGCCGTCCTCGAATTCTCCGGCCTTCATGCGGGAAAACAGGTCCAGGCTCTCCTCGATGGGCCGGTCGCGATAGGGGCTGACAGCCGGATGCGTCAGATCGCCGCGGTTTTCACGCATCTGGTCCGGCGTCAGCTCACAGACGTAAGCCAGGCCCTTCTGGATCAGGGCGACTGCCAGCTCATACATCTTCGGGAAATAGTCGGACGCATAGAAAAACCGGTCGTCCCAGGAAAAGCCCAGCCACGCGATGTCCTCTTTGATGGCATCTACATATTCCGTGTCCTCTTTGGTGGGGTTTGTATCATCCATGCGCAGGTTGCACAGGCCGCCAAACTTTTCCGCTGTGCCAAAGTCGATGCAGATGGCTTTTGCATGGCCGATATGCAGGTAGCCATTTGGCTCCGGTGGGAAACGGGTGTGCACACGCTGGCCGGCAAAACGGCCACCCGGCGCAATGTCTTCTTCTATAAAAGTATGGATAAAGTTGCCGCCCTCGCCGGAGGCCGTCTTCTCCATCGGTTCGTTCATGGTGGTTCCTCCTCAAAGCATTTCAGATTTTATCGGTATCTGCGGCTTGCCGCAGTTTGTCCTGGCCCAGGCGCAGCCGGCGCAGGGACTCTTCCCTGCCCAGCAGGGAAAGGATCTCCATCGCACCGCCCGGCGTGACTTTCTGTCCTGCCGCTGCGATACGCACCGGCCACAGCAGCGTTCCGTTTTTGACGCCCAGCTTCTGCGCAAGCGCGAGCAGATTGTCGTGCAGGCTCGGCACCGACCAATCCTGTTGTGCTTCCAGATCTTCAATCGCAGCCTGCAGCATCACCGGTGCATTCTCCAAATTGGCTTTGCTCTTCTTATTGACAAAGAGCGCCGCATCATATTCTGGCAACTCTTTAAAGAACGCAAGCATCTCCGGAATTTCCGGCAGCTTGAGCACGCGGGGCTGGAGCATCTCGGCCAAAACCGTCCAGTCCTTCTCCTGTGCGCCAAATACTTCCTGGAAATACGGCATGGCCTGCTCGATAAAAACCGGCTGCGGCATTTTTTTGATATACTCGCCGTTCATCCAGGTCAGTTTATCGTAATCAAACACTGCGGGGCTCTTGCTGATGCCATCGGTGCGGAAATGCTCGACCAGCTCCTCCAGGGTAAAAAGCTCTTGGTTAGAATCCTTTGGCGCCCATCCAAGCAGAGCGATATAATTGACGATCGCCTGTGGCAGATAGCCCTCGCGCACGAGGTCCGCAAAGCCGGTGGAGCCATGCCGCTTCGAGAGCTTACTCGTCGAGCCATCCGCATTGCGGCCCATGATCAGCGGCAGATGCACATAGGTGGGCACGTCCCAACCGAATGCCTGATAAAGCAGGTTGTATTTCGGAGTGCTGGTCAGGTATTCGCAGCCGCGCACCACGTGGGTGATGTGCATCAGATGGTCGTCAATCACGTTTGCAAAATTATAGGTCGGATAGCCGTCCGACTTAATGAGAATCTGATCTTCCAGCTCGCTGTTCTCGATCGTGATCTCGCCGAACACACTGTCAACAAACGTGGTGCTCCCTTCGATGGGCATCTTTTGGCGGATGACCCACGGTTGTCCGCTTTTCAGCAGGCGGTCGACCTCTTCCTGCGGCAAATCGCGGCAATGACGGTCGTAGCCGCCGATACCGTTTTCATCATGCAGGGAATCCAGGCGTTCTTTCGTGCAGAAGCAATAATAGGCCTTCCCCTCTGCTACCAGCTGCTTGGCGTAAGGCAAATAAATCCCTTTGCGTTCGCTTTGCACATAAGGTCCGTAAGGGCCACCGATATCCGGGCCTTCGTCGTGCTGCAGGCCCACCTGCCGCAGCGTATTATAGATGACATCCGTCGCGCCTTCCACCAGACGTTCCTGGTCCGTATCCTCAATGCGCAGCACAAACTTGCCGCCCTGGGATTTGGCGAGCAGATATTCATACAGGGCCGTGCGCAGGTTTCCAACGTGCATGAAGCCTGTAGGGCTGGGTGCAAACCGCGTCCTGACCTCACTCATTCTATCATTACCCCTTTATCTTTGCGATACATTTTATTATATCGAAAAAATGGACAGGAAGCAATGGCGTTTTCCGTGTATTCCCGCTAATTCTGCAAAAACTAAGACTCGGAGGTGACCAAAATGGAATATCCAGAAACCAAACCGCAATACGAAAGTGTACAGCAGGCCCTGCGGGCGCTGCCGCCGAACCTGTTGGAAACTGTCTATCAAAGCGGCATCACGCTGCGCACTGTTGAGGATGTGGAACGTTTTCGCCAGAACATGACGCAGGGATAACAAACAAGGGCCGGCGTGGCAATCCACCGCACCGGCCCACCGTTATTTTATTCTTCCTTTATATTGGAATTTTAATACAATTTGTGCATAGAATTGGGCAGTCGCATGTTTGGGCACAGGCGGGGAAGGCTAAAGCCGGAGGTGGAAGTGATGGAGCCATTGAAAGATCTGCCGATGGGGTTTGGCATGGCGCTGCTGCAGGACCCGGCTGCACAAGCCTATTTTACCAGCTTGCCACGGGCGCAGCAGCAGGCTATCTTGAATCAAACGCATGCGATCCAGTCCCGCAGGGAAATGAAAGCTTTTGTTCATGGGCTGCCGGAGCGTGCAAATGGATAACTATCTGTGTCTGTCCGAACTCCTGGAGCAAGACATATCGAGCTACGAATTTTTCCAGGGACTGCCGCCGCCCATCCAAAAAGAGCTGGAAAAACAGGAGATCACGACCTTTTCCGAGTTACAGGCAGCTGCTACAAAGGCGCGGCAGGACCAGCCAAAGCCCCTGGCATAAAGGCAGCGCGGCAATAAGGATACAAAGTAAGGCGGGTGTATCGCGACATGTGCGATACACCTGCTTTTTGATTCTATGAGCTTTGCCCCCGCGCCCGCAAAAAGTGGAAACAGCATCGCCGAAGCCATGCCGTTTCTCGAAAGCGGGATGGTTTTGCCTTTATGGACAAGATCACTTCGATTAGGTTTCAAAGCTAAAATTGGATCAATCTTTTCGATAAACAAAAACCGCGCAGGCAAGCCATTTTCGCTTCCCTGCGCGGTTTTCATTTGGTCCGAGTGGCGAGACTTGAACTCTATTTAATACGTATAAGTCTTGGAAAAATTGCGATTAGTCCACAATTAGTCCACAATAACGCTGTGTGAATGTGCCGATATTTCAATATATGCTCTTTGTGCGGAGAGCAACCAAAAATTCCATATCCTATCTTATAAATAGTAGGGCATGGGATTTTTGTAAGCCAAAAAAGAAATCGCCGGGCAAATGCCCGGCGCAAAGCGAATCAATCTGTTCGAGGAAAGAAATCATCCCAATGGCCTGGACAAGCTGATGTGCCAAGAAACCTGTTAATTTCTTAATAGGATGTCTTTACTCTAACGTATTTATTTTACCACTTAATTCTAAAAAAGTCAATACTTTTTGACATACAAAAACCCCCTGACCTACCATTGCGGTAAGCCAGGGGCGCTGTCTTTGTGTGATTAATTTTTGCGGATGCCGTGCTTCACGCGGTCGCGTTCTTCTGCGCGCTTCGCGTTGTTCCAGCGGTCCATTGTACCGACCAGATAGCCCGTGATGCGACGGATGCGCTCGAATCCGACGCCCTCACCGACCATGCCATCATGTACTCTTGTGTCTTGCATGCTTAACACCTCACGCCTTTGCGGTTGTGACGCTGACTTGTGCAGTGCCAGCCTTCGCCGTGCCTGCCTTTGCGGCCAGAGCCTCGCCCGTGCTGGGCAACGCACGCACAGCTGCCTCCATTGCCGCATCACCCAGCGCGGAGACGTCTCCCTCGTAGGCAATACCATCGAGCGCCAGTGCCTGCTTGAGTACGTTGGTGGCGGTCTCCTTGCGCTGGTCAGCCGTTACGTTGCCGTTAAGATACATCTGCTCGGCGCTGTCAACGGCCAGCTTCGCCCCGTCAACGATTTTTTGCAGCGTGGTAGTCACAGTATTTGGCGCCACGGCCGCAAGTGCATCTGTGACAGTATCCGCGACGCCGATCACCTTCTGGGCGGTATCCACACCGCCCTGCACATTGACGCCTTTCGACTTGACGTAGGCCAACACCCAGCCAGCGACGGCAATCACGGCCAATACAGCAAATACGATTATTACAACTTCAAATGTCATATTATACCTCCATTAAAAATGCCCGGTAATTATGTACGATACAATTGCAGTGACGATGGCGGTGATTCCTACCATCAAAATGTTTTCCCAATATTTGGACGGCTTTGCGGCGATGCCGGATACAGTATCTTTAATTTCTGTGATATCTTCTTTCAGCCCTTCCACTTCCTGCTGCGTTGATGCCATCGCTTCCGCCAGCTTGTGGATGTCTGCAACCTCGGCGGCGACCTCGGTAATGCGTTTGTGGGCAGATTTCGCACTATCCAACCCTTCTTTCGCAAGGATTGCGATTTCGTCAAGCTCCAAACTCATACCCCCTCAAGCACAAACTGTTTGACTGGCGGTTCGCCGTCCACCTGCGTATAGATTCCGGTTTTGCCCTTGCCATAGGCGACCACCGGCACAAGCCATTTTCCGCTGCCAATGGAATACACACCTGCCATACAGGCAATACCACCGGTTCCGCACGTCACCGTGGGTCGCTTTTCGCTCGTCAGGCCGATCTTGTAGCACGCACCGACTTTGAGCTGCATGGGCATTGTGGTGTCCGAGACGCAGGTGGACGTGATCGTCACCACAAACGTGCTGATCTTGCTGCCGTTGATGTAGATACCAGTGGATTCGCCGACTTGTCCTTTGGCGGTAATCTTAAAGTAATACTTATTACCGCCGATTGCGGAGCGCGACACATCAACCACGGCCCCATTGCCGGGCACGACACTGGGTAGGCCTGCGGTACAAGTCACGGCCAGCACATACATACCGCCCGCAGCAATGCTCAGCTTGCCCGTTGTGTCAGACTTGTAAGCCGCCCCGTTTGGCGCCGCAGCTGGCGTTGTGGTTGCCGTATAGTTGGTGTAAGCGATGTTGGTATCACATCCGCTGCCGGAGATGTTCGCGCCCGGCCATTTGCCGCCCGTCTCCGGGAAGTTGTTCTGCCAGATGTCGCAGGATAAGTCTGGCTTGCTGACGCCGGGGCGGGCATACCAGAACGCATATGCTTTGAGTTGCGAAGGGTCGATGCGGTTATAGTACCAATCCCGGTTGCAGTAATAGCCGGGCTTGTATCCCGCCGCCTTGATTCCATCGCAAAATGTCTTGATAATCTGCGTATTGGTGGCCTTGGACGGGATGCCTCCATGATTGGCCTTATAACCGTCCGCATCCTCCATATCGATAACCACGGGATACGTCGGCTTCTTGCCTTTCAGCAGGCGCAGCGCGTGCTGTAGCTCACTCTTTGCGTCGTTTACGTTCAGCGCATAACTGTACAGATACGCGCCCCAGGGGATTCCCAGCCGGTCGCACTCCTTCACGTTGCGTTCCCACTGCTGGTCGTCCTGGCTCGACATGTCTGAGCCATATCCGCAACGGATCATGGCAAAATTTAAGCCCGCCGCTTTTGCGGTGGGCCAATCTACTTTGCCGTTGTGTTTGGATACGTCTATTCCGTGGTACGGCACTGTTATCACCTCCAAAATCATTCATTTTTCCACATAATATGGAAGTGAACTACGGCGTTAAGACTACTTGTTTGCACCGGATTAATAACGCGAAAATACACTCGGTTTTGATTTGTACTATAACTAATATGCGCATACGCATAACCATTGCTTTGACATGTAGCCGTGACATAGGGTGTACCAGTTGCTGGGCCATACGCAAAATTGTATTCCTGACTGACGTACATATTGCCATATGCCGTTGTAACGCTGCAAGGATTCAGCTGGATTGATGTGGCATAAAATTCCCATCCTCCTACGCTGTCCGCATTTCCTCCGTTTGCGGGGAGGCTTGTGGGAGCACCTACCAAATCTCCATAATTTCCAGAATATGCCACGCTTGAAAACGACGGCTTGTTTTGGATGGAGTCCCAGTCCCCGGAGTCCATACGTTTCCACTCTGTCCACCTGCTTCCGCTACAGCATCGTACATATACAGCGCCATGTTCCTCTTGGATTGCCAGTTGCTCAATGTAACTTCCGTTGTCCGACTTGAGGACGAGCAAGCCCCAATAACTAGTATCAACCGGCTGATTATACTGCGCGTTTCGCATGGTGTAAAGTCCGGGTTCGACTGCATTGTTAAAGTCCTCCATTGTCAACGTCCTGCACACGGGGCTGCCAATCGTGTCCGGAGATATAGTTAAGGTTTCCGCCGTGCTCCCGTCATAAGTTGTGTTTGTCCCTCCGTTGAGACTGATTGACAGGCTCTCAAGTAGGCCCGATGGCAGTTTACCGTTTTGTAAGGTTGCAACTTGGATGTTGTCATTTGTCCCGCCAATGTATAGCTCGTTTGCGTCGCGCGCCAGCCCAAGCTCGCCCTCTGATAGTCTGGGGAGGCTCGACTTTTCGCCGCGTTTGATTTGGATCTTTGGCATTTTATCGCGCTCCTATCTCGCTCAAAATGTACCGCCGTCAATGTCCGGCAAGTCAGACGCCGTAATGGTACCGCCGGATGTCACGCGGCCTTTGCTGTCTACTGTAAGCTTGGTATACGTTCCGGCAGAAAGTCCAGACATGTTGGCAAGAGTCACCTCTAGATTTACATCGGCGCTACCGTCAAACTGCACAGCTGGAGCCGTCGCGTCTCCGGATAAGCTAAAGTTACGTTTAGTTGCAAGCTTATCGGCTGTTTCCGCCGTGCCTCCGGTCGGATTGATTAACTTTTTGACCGGATTCCCGCCTCCTGTTGTAGATGGCAGACCAACATATACATTGCCAGTGTCTAGCGCGACGGCAAGTTCCCCCTCAGCTAATGTTAGGGATTCGACGTCTGCTTGGTTTCCGCGCTTAATTTGTATTTTTGCCATAAAATCACCTTATTCAAGATATATTCCCATCAATTACTATATTTTGGTGTGCTTGTGGATTGGCCTCATGCGCTGCAAGCGTCTGAGTGTCGTCAATGGGTTCCGATGTATTACCATCCACAAGCATCCTAGGGTGTGCGTTTGCATCCATGCTATGCGCAGCAACT
>USIA01000025.1 GCA_900554535.1 uncultured Oscillospiraceae bacterium
AGCTAAAAACTGGAGTGGCGCCGCTCACGCTGCGCCACTCCGCCTAAAACTTCATATTTTCCTACATGGAGGCTTTTTTGTACTGCCCGTACAAAATAGGACTGTTCACCCATTACCGGGAAAGGTGTGCTTTTCTTTTTGCCCGTATCCATTCTGTCAACTCAATATATCATTTATCCAACCTGTCAACTCAACACCCCCAATATCAAAATCAACCACTCAACTCTCCGTCATTTTCTACAGTAGACCAGTTCCCACTTACCCATAAAATGAAAAAATCCGGGATCCAGAACCTGTCCTCTGACAAGTCCCGACTCCCGGAAATCCCTTGTTCTCTACACTTTTTCGCTATTTGATTCTTTGACTTTTGACATCAATACTACCGTCTCAACTTGTTCTTCGTTGTCCAAACTGATACTCATGTCTTCCTCAATGATCGGCAGCTTAAATTTGATGGATTTCAGCCACTGTCCATTGGGCTGACGTTCCGGGTAAACCTGAATTTCAGAGATCAACGCCTCGATCAACTGTCGCCGCTCCGCTTCATTCATCACGCCATACAGTTTTTCAAAATAGATCAGCACTTTATAGATATTGTCACCGGTCAGCTTTTCCGCTTCAATCGCCTGCTTTTTGGCTCTGGCCGCAATCAGCAGAGATTCAGTATCTTCGATCTTATCATACATCTTGTAGAGCCGGTCATCAAGGTCTGCCTTGCGCCGCACATAGTGCCGGTCATTTGGATCAAGAGAATCAATTTCCTCCGCCAGCTTTGATTTAACGGAATAGTGCTGGCGCAGCTGCTTCTCGTAATTGGCAATCTCCTGGTCAATGGCGGCAGTATCCACTTTCATGTTGATCTTTTCCTGCATCATGGCAGCGAATTTCGGATTGCTCACCAGCTTTACAATGACTTCCGCCACGGCATCGTCCAGCAGCTCTTCCCGGATTTGTTTTTTGTAATCGCATTTATGCCCGCGTATCATGGTACGGTGCTTGCATCCGTAATAATAAAAATCCTTGTACTTGGTGCCATCCGCTTTGTGCTTGATGCTTTTGTTCCCATACATTCCTGCCCCGCAGACTGGGCACTTTACAATGCCAGAAAGAAGATGTACGTGCTCGTCTTTCCCGCGGTTGACGTGTTCGTATCTCTTTGCCTGCGCCAGAAGTTTTACCTGTGCCGCCTGCCAGACTTCTTCCGAAACAATAGGCTCATGCACCCCATCGGCCAACAGGTAATTATCCTGTTCCACCAGTTTGTATTCATTTCTGGTGCCGCGCACTTTTTCCATCTTGCGGCGGCCATAGGCGATTTTCCCGCAGTACACCGGATTTTTCAAAATCAAGCGAATCAAATGTGCGTCAAACAGGGGATTCTTCCCATTCTGACGGGGAATTTTATGGATGCCATGGTTCTCCAGATACTTTGCAATCCCGTTTGCTCCCATATCCGTATGTACATACTGGTCAAAGATCACGCGAATCGCTTCTGCTTCTTCCTCGTTGATCACCAATTTTCCATCCACCAGCTGGTACCCATAGGGAGCAAAGCCGCCATTCCATCGGCCCTCCCGTGCCTTTTGGATGCGGCCTTCCATGGTTTGGACACGGATGTTTTCCCGTTCGATCTCTGCCACGGCGGACAGGACAGAGATCATCAATTTGCCCGCGTCTTTGGAAGAATCAATGCCATCCTCCACACACACTAGATTGACGCCAAAATCTTGCATAACCTGAAGGGAAGAAAGCACATCCGCCGCATTTCTGCCAAAGCGCGACAATTTGAACACCAGAACATAGGACACGCCGTCTTTGCCGGATTTGATGTCCTCCATCATCTGGCTGAATTGCGCTCTGCCTTCAATGGATTTTCCAGACTTTCCCGCATCTTCGTATTCGCCGACGATCTCATAATCATTGTAGTCGGCATAGGCCTTCATTTTGGCCTTCTGCGCATCTAGCGAGCAGCCGTCTACCTGCATATCAGTGGACACCTTGGTATAGGTGTAAACTTTTACCTTCTCTTTCTGCATCTTAATTTTCCTCATGTGGTGCCAGTCGAAAATTGGATTAACCACTTTTATTTTGGGTCAGAAGTATCATCCTGTTTTTCCACTTCCGCCTTGGCTGTTTTTCCCAGTTGCTTAATGGTCTTCAGATATTCTTCCTCCACAGGGGAAAGAGTTTGTGACTGATAGCGTTTATATTCTGCTTTTGCTTTTTCCATCGCCTGTGCATGACTGATTTTTCCTGCATGGGTCAGTACTTCTTCACCGGTCGCCCGAAGAATGTTATCCAGCTGCTCCACATAATCGCTCATATACATGGGCCGGTGACGGATGGCTTGCACCTCGGCAAAGTCAAAATAACCGGATACCATCTGATTCAGAACCCGCAGTTCTTCCTCTGTCAGATAATTCTTGGCAATCCCAATATCTTTTGCCGTGGGGAAATCACCCGAAAAAGTAGTAAGCCCCATAAACGGCTTATCCGCATTGGCCCGCTCATAGATTACTTCCGCAGCTGTATGTCCGTGCGCTGCATAATGGAGCTTGTTTTGCACCATTTTGAAAAACGCAACAGATTCCGCACTCCTGGGGTTATAGTCCACACTGGTGGCATACAAGTCCAATACTTGACGATACATGACTTTTTCCGAAGAACGAATGTCCCGAATCCGTTCCAGCAGTTCGCGCCAATAGTTGCCACCGCCCAAATTTTTCAGGCGCTCATCGTCCATCGTGAAGCCCTTGATCATATATTCCTTCAGGCGCTCAGTGGCCCACCGGCGAAACTGGGTGGCAATCAAGGATTTTACCCTGTAGCCTAAAGAAATGATCATATCCAGATTATAGAAAGGCAGCTCTCTTGTTACCTGACGACTGCCCTCCATTCGAACCTGTCGGAATTTCCGACAGGTTGAAACCTCATCCAGTTCACCTTCTTCATAGATGTGGCCGATATGTTCCACAATGTTGCTTCTGGACGTATGGAACAATTCCGCCATCTGCTGCTGTGTCAGCCAAACGGTCTCGTCTACAAACCGGCACTCTACCTTTGTGAGCCCGTCTTCGGCCTGATAAATTACAATCTCACCCTGGCTTGGGTCGGGTCTGGTCTGGTCTTCCGCCATTTGTTCACGCTCCCATCTGATTCCGTTTTTATGTTCCAAGAGGACAGGGAGTAGACCTGCCCTCTTGTTTGGACACTTATATCACGTTTATTATATCATGCGGCGATTTTGCTTTCAACTACTTCCTGCTTGGAATCAGGATCTTTTTGATTTACTTCGGCGTTGCCCATCCTATCACAAGGTGCTAAAGGAGCGGGCATATTCTCAACATCTAACTCTGAAGCGTATTTTTCGATCAGATTGGCTAACAGGTCTGCAAAACCGCTCCACTCATCTATCATAGGCAGTTTCCCTTTCTTTTTTGTGAGGCTGTTTGTACAATTCCAATACTTCCGGCGGTATCTGTTCCAAAATCGCCACAGCACTGTCATAGTCGCGCCGCAGTTTGAAATCTTCGATCTGCTTCAATGTGCTGACCTTCTGCACCGATGCAAGAGATTCTTCCAGTTCGGCATTTTTCGTTTTCAGCTTTTTGTTTTCGGATGCTGTTTTCGTGAAGGCTACGCCATATTTCCGCAGCAGCGCGTCCATCTTCTCCACGCTGGGAAGATATGTATCCAGAAGTTTGCAGATTTCCTCCGCCCGGCTTTTGGCATTGAAGGGATTGATCCCAGTGAGCAGCTGCCCCAGTTTGTCCTTCTGTTTGGTCAGCCGGGTCATCTCCTTGAACACGCGGGGCGGAATGTGGTCGCGCCCGGTCTGGCTGGCGCTCTCGCCGCGCTCCAAATCCGGGAACCTCTTGACCATGTGGTTCCAAAATTCATCCTGCCACCAGGTCAGTTTTTTCTTATTGCCCATGATGTTTTTGGCGCTGAGCCTGCCGTCCCCAGTCAGAGGGACAAAGCAAAGGTGCATATGGGGCGTTTTCTCGTCCATATGCACCACGGCGGATATTATGGTTTCTTTGGCTTGATGCTGTTCCAGAAAGTGCAGGGCTTCCTCGAAAAACAATCGAATCTCCGCCCGTTTCTTTCCCTTGAAGAACTCCGGGCTGGCGGTGAACAAAGCCTCTACCATACGAATATTGTCTTTCCGGGTACGGCATCCGGCGGCGGCAATCTGCTGCTCTGATTCCGCCCGGTATTTGCCAAGCGGTTTGACCAGATGGAAGTTGTACTTGCTTCGGCTGGTGTCCACATCAGGATTGCTGGCGTACTTTTCCTTTGTGCGCTCGTTGTGGGCCTCGATATTGCCGATTTCAGGCCCCTTGTATTTTGCAAATCGCATAATCGCGTACTGTGCTTTTTCCATGCTCAATCCCTCCGTTTCTGCCTCGTCGTCGCAAGCTGTGCATCCTTCGCTTCCGTGCAGGCACGAAAGTTCACTCGCTCCGCTGCTCCTCCTCTCCCCACAAAGGCATTGCCTTTGCGGGGGCCCCAATAAATATCGTACCCCAGCACGTCGGCCAGCTTCACGGCCTCCCGATAACGCAGCGAACCCCGCTGCAATTTCCCGGAAAGGTTGGATACGCTGTCGCTCCAGCCATATTCGTCATGCAGAAGATCAACGACTTCCTGCATGGTGTAACCGGTGTAGATGATCTGCGCCTTGATTTCGTTTCTGATATTTGATTTCATGATAATCCTCCAAATTTTGTTGCCCATAAAAAGAACCGGCTACGCTGGATAGCGTACCGGCTTCATGGGATGATAAAATTGTTATAGTTGCTGTTTTGCGATAGAAATGCTTCCCCACGTATCGTTGGTCAACGGCGGAATATTCGATTTCGCGGAAATGTGCGGCTTTTCATCGTTCGGGCTGTATTGTCACAAAACGGTGTAATCTGTTCGCCATTCCGTGAGCCGCTGTTCGGCGAACTGTATGCGGATAATAAAGAGGTATTTCGCCGTTTTGTGATTGCTTCAAAATCTGCCTGCAAAATCGCGGTGTTTCCTGGCTGTTTTAGTTGTTCCCAAAATGAGAACGACCACTTTAACCCCGTGAAGCGTTTCTGCAATATATGAGGTAATAGGGTTAATCGCTGCGTACATACATACCGGCGACCAGAGCGGAAATCAATCCCGCCAGTCTTCCGGTACTTACGTACACTGTGAAGCGTCCGTAAACTCGTTTATATGCGGCCTTGCCACAGCCTCGATCCCCATAAAGCCCCATACCCGCCGTCCTGCCGAATTGGTGATCGTGTTGCAGTGTTCCAGATTGTACTTGCCGCAGGCTGCCACCAGCGCATCGCTGAAACTGCGACGTTTAAGTGCAGTCAGACTGTTTTCTTCGCACCACATCCGGTAAATGTCGTAGCAATCCTTTGAACTGATGGAAGCATCGGCTTTCAGCCGGATATATCCCTCAGATTCCAGAAAATCAAACACATTGTTGTTGTCACGCTTGACGGCCTCCCGGTTTTCTCTGGTGCGCTGGCTCTCGGTGAACTTGAAGTTGTTCGCTATCAGCCGCTGCAATCCCTCAAAAGCCCACAGCAGAATGCCCTCCACCTCGGCCTTCAGCTTCTCGGCCAGGTCGGGATCGTCCACGCGGTCAACAGGTTTCTCTTTGGTGGTCAGCACTAGCTGCCGCCGGTAAAAGCCGTCGCTGCGGTCAAAGAGAGCCTGCAAGTCGCCGTTGCTGAATGCCAGCAGCCGGGCGCACATCCACCCCTGATAACTCTGTTTTCCCTTGCGCTCCAAATCCATTTTGCCCTGTGCGGTGACGATGGATTTGACGTAGTTGGTCTGCCGCAGCGCCTCCATCCGCATATCGTCATCGACACACAGCAGAATGTGTTCCAGATCAGCGCGGGCGAACCGGTTCTCGGAAATTTTGCCGATGCTTCCGTCTTTCATGTTGCTGCCGAACAGGGCGGACAGCACCGCGCCGATCTGGCTCTTACCCTCGCCGCCATTTCCCTTAATGACCATCATCCGCTGGCCTTTATTGCTGGGGATCAGGCAGTAGCCGATATATTCCTGCAAAGTGGGAATGTCCTCCGGGTACAGCAGCCCATCCAGAAAAGCCAGCCAGCGGGGCGGTGTGGGAGCGTAGGGATTGAAGGCCACCGGTAGGCGGCAGCGCACGATTTCCAGTTTCCCTTCTGTAAAAGTACCATCCAGCATTAGCGTCCCATTTGCCAGATGGATGCGGTCGGTTTCCGGTGGGAAATCCTCTACCAGCGCCGCCAGCTTCATCAGCTCCACAATGTTGCTGATTTTGCGGGGAATGTTGCTCACCGCACAGCATTTCAGTTCGTCAAAAATTTCTCCACGCAGCGGCAGTTCATCGGTCACGCGTCCATCAGGCGTGAAAAAAGCCCCGTTTGTGTAGATGATTTTGTGTCTGCTGAGAAAATCATCACAAAACAGGGCTTCATTGATACTCTTGCCGTCAAACCAGATGGGCTGATTGGCCTCAGGCGATTTCTCGTTCTTCGCCACGGTGCTGCACCTCCTTTCCCAGGCATTTAATCCGCTGCTCCAGCGCGGCGATGGCTCCGTCTTTCAGCAGCATATCCACCGCCTTCACGCGCTGCTCCAGTTCCGCGAATGTGAGAACGTTCAACAAGTAATTTACATATTCGATCATGTGACACGCCTCCACAAAGCGGTCGTCCTCGTCGTCGCAAGCTGTGCATCCTTCGCTTCCGTGCAAGCACGAAAGCTCACTCGCTCCGCTGCTCCTCCTCTCCCCATCGAAACAATTTGTTTCGATGGGGGCCCCAATTTTCTCCGGCGATTGTGGGGCGTACTCAACCTTCCAGCGTTCCAGCAGGTGCAGGTAGTCACATAGCACCCGTTGGCAGTGCATCTCATCATTGCGAAATGCCCGCGCCAGCGGATAGGGCTTGTTCAACGCCACAGCCGCCGGGGGCTTGTCTGGGTCGATGCCAAAGTCATAGGCCAGCTTCTTTGCAGCCTCGTAGCTGCTCAGGCCGAACAGCCTTGCAACAAAGTCAATCACGTCCCCGGTTGCCCCGCAGCCAAAACAGTAGAAATAGCCCCTGTTCAGCTTCATACTGGGGTGTCGGTCATCGTGGAAGGGGCAGCAGATCATGTCGCCCCGGTTGACCTTGCAGCCGTAGTGTTCGGCGGCCTGCTTCACGGTGACAGCAGATTTTACGGATTCAAACAAATTCATAGGCTTTGCCCTCCATAATTTATTGACGGTATCTGCCCGTCTGCCTGAGTATACGGGGAAAAAGCCTATAGACCGAAAAATCCGCTAAAAGTGCAAGAAATAAAAAATGCCGCCCTGAAATCTTGCAAAAATGCAAGACCTCAGAGCGGCGAAGCCAGCCGAAAGCATTTGCCCACGCTGGTTTTATAAGATATAATGGATGCAGAGAGTTTACAGGAAAGAGGTGTGTATCACATGGAGAGGGCCTATCTGCCCGGAAATATCCGGCAGCGGATGCAGGAGCTTATGAAGGAACATAAAATTACTCAGGCACAGCTGGCGACCCGCATCGGCAGCACCGAGAGCGCCATCAGCCGGTTTGTGAGCGGTAAGACCGATAAAATCAGCACAGAACATTTGCTCCGCATTGCAAAAGTGTTTGAAGTCTCCACAGATTTCCTGCTGGGGGAAGTCAATACACCCGACCGGACAAATTTTGATATTGAAGAACTGGGCCTGTCGGTGCAGGCTGCGCGGAATCTGTACACCGGTAAAGCCAATGCTGAAATTGTCAACCGCCTGTTGGAGAGCCCGCGCTTTGCAGAAGTCACCTACATGATCGAGCAATATTTTGACGATACGCTGGCCGCCGGTTTCGCCGGGCAGAATCAGGTGCTTACCACCCTCAGCGCCATGCTGCGCCGGAATGTGAAAACGGATGCTGCTGTGCAGGCGGCCAGAACTGTCAACCGACAGAAAGTTCCTGTATATCAGGCGGACCTGACGATGATACAGAACACATTTATGGCGGCGCTGCGGGAAGTGAAGAAAGAAATCGGCAATGATTTTACGGCGGCGCAGTCCTTGACCTAGAACATCACCCAGCAGATGTTCTCCGAGTTGACAAAAGGCCAGGATGTCCAGGCACCGACCATCACGCCGGAAATGATTTCCGCCGCTGTCACCCAGAGCACGGCAGGAATGGACGGTGTGCAAAAGGAAGCATTGGACAAGTTTGGTCAGGCGTTGACGGAATTTCTCCAATCCACCTTAGACCACGCGCAGGAGAAACAAAATGCCGACCCTGAGCAATGAGCATCTGTGCAAGCTGGCGCAGGCAGGGGATACGACTGCCCGCGACATTTTGCTGGAAAGTAATCTGGGATTCATCCGAAAAATAGCGCTGGAACAATACCGAAGCATGGGATTAGATGAAAATGATATTGGTTCGGTATCTGTTTTATTGGTTCCTCTTAGCCGGGAAACGTGGCTTACTGGAACAATACTTCACAGGTGCTACCATAAAACATCTGCCAGGGCAAAAACTTAAGAGCATAGTTATAGACATGCCTCCATTGGAAACCCAACACCGCATTGCCGACACTCTCTCCGCCTATGATGACCTGATTGAAAACAACCGGAAGCAGATCAAATTGCTGGAGGAGGCGGCCCAGCGGCTGTACAAAGAGTGGTTCGTGGACCTGCGCTTCCCCGGCCACGAGCACACCAAAATCACGGACGGCGTGCCGGAAGGGTGGGAAGCGAGTCGTCTTTCTAAAATTGCTGATTTTAAACGTGGAAGAACAATTACAAAAGTACACATAAAACCGGGAACTGTTCCGGTAGTGGCAGGCGGTCTGGAGCCTGCGTACTACCATAATGTTGCCAATACAATGGCTCCGGTTATTACCGTGAGCGGATCGGGTGCAAATGCAGGATTTACAAGAATGTACTATACCAATGTCTTTGCATCTGACTGTTCTTTTGTTGATAAAAGTACCTGCGCATTTTTACCATTTGTCTATTGCTTTTTAACGAACCACAAAGTTAAACTGACCTCCTTGCAAAAAGGTTCCGCACAGCCGCATGTATATGCTAAAGATATAAATGCTTTGAATATATGTGTTCCAAATGAAGATTTGTTGCATAAATTTTGCGAATTTGCTGAGCCACTATTTTCAAAAATAGGGTTACTGAAAAAACAAAACAACTACCTGATACAAACTCGTGATCGCCTATTGCCCAAACTGATGAGCGGAGAAGTGGAGGTGTGATATATGTCAAGGGGGAAATCTGTTACTAAACTTTTGCTTGATTCTTCACAGGCAGCATTATTTGCAGGGATTGAAATCCATAATAAGCCACACATTGCATACAGATACCCCACTGCTGTAATATTGATTATTAATGCCTGGGAACTTGCCCTAAAAGCATATATCTATAAGTTTATTTCTAAAAAAGGAATTTATGAGAAGAAAGGAAAAAGTGGAAAGCCACATACTATCGCATTTATAAAAGCGCTTACTATTGTCCGTGACCATATCAACACAGCAGAGAAGAATAAAAAATTTCAGGCTGTCTATGACAATCTTGAGCAATTAAATGAATATCGCTGTTCCAATGTACACTTCTTTGAGAAATCACTTGACCCTATTATGTTTATGCTTATTAGTAAGGCGGTTTTAAACTATGACGCCTTTTTGAAAAAATATTTTAAGAAGGATATAGCCAAAGATGATAATCTAATTATTTTACCTGTTGGATTGAAACTGCCATTTGATCCTATAGACTACCTGAAACAAGATTATGGTAATGCTCATAATGATTTTGTGAACAGTGTAATTCAAGCAATTAGAAATTTAAATGAGCAGGGAATACAAGATAGCATTGTAGTTGGTTTTAATCTCGTAACGGAAAAAGTACATGATGTCAAGAACGCAGATATTATTGCTGCGTTAAGCGCTGACCCATCGGCAGTTGCCCTACGCAGGGGAATACGTGTCACCGATGACCCGAATGCACCTGCTGTTAGAGTAGAACCCGATATTCCACCATTAAAATACTACGATTTGCGGTCTAAAATAAAGGAGAAAATGCCAACTATAAAATTCGGGAAAATCTTTAATACCGCAATGAAAACAATAAAGGCCGATAGAAGATATTGTAAAGCAAATTATCTTGATCCGCATAACAAAAAAGGAATAAAGCAAGACTTTTACACATTAGAGGCGGTTGATGCTGTAATTGCCGAGTATAAAAGGCTGGAGGGAAATACATGAGCTACGACTACTCCGAAAATATCCTTGTTCAGGAATCGGCCGGGCACCTGCTGGAGCGGGAGCTGGGCTGGGAGGTGGCCTATGCCTACAACACGGAGAAGCTGGGCAGGGACGGCACCTTCGGCCGGACAAGCTATCGGGAGATCTTGCTCACCCGGTATTTTCGGCAGGCATTGCAGCGCTTGAACCCGTGGCTCACCCCCGCCCAGATGGATGAGGCTCAGAAAAAGATGGAGTCCCGTCTTTCCACCGCTTCTCTGCTGCAAATCAATGAGGAAAAGTATACCCTTATTCAAGATGGTATTCCCGTCACCACCAAGCGCCCCGACGGCAAAACCGAGGAGAAGCGGGCCCAGGTCATTGACTTTCAAAACCCGGCTAACAATCGCTTCCTGGCCATCAAGGAACTAAAAATTCACGGCGACCTCTACCGCCGCAGGACGGACATCGTAGGTTTTGTCAACGGGATTCCCTTGCTCTTTATAGAGCTGAAAAAGAGCACCGTGGATGTGCAAAACGCCTACATAGACAACTACACCGACTATCTGGATACCATCCCCCATCTGTTCTACTACAATGCCTTTCTTATTCTCTCCAATGGTCTGGAGGCAAAGGTGGGCACCCTGGGCAGCAAGTACGAGTTCTTCCACGAGTGGAAGCGCCTTAACGAGCAAGAATCTGGCAGCGTGGCCCTGGAAACCATGCTCCGCGGCATTTGCAAAAAGGAGAACTTTCTGGATCTGTTGGAAAACTTCATCCTCTTTGACCACTCCGGCGGCCGCACCACCAAAATTTTGGCCCGGAACCATCAATATCTGGGCGTCAACGAGGCGGTGAAGGCCTACGCGGCCCGCAAGCTAAAAAACGGAAAGCTGGGGGTCTTCTGGCACACCCAGGGCAGCGGCAAGAGCTACTCGATGGTATTTCTGGCCCAGAAGATACGCCGGAAGTTTGCCGGGTCCCCCACCATTGTCATCCTCACCGACCGGGAAGAGCTGAACAAGCAGATCAGCGAGACATTTGAAAACTGCGGCCTGTTGGGCAAGGCCAAGGCCGGGCAGTTTATGGCCACCAGCGGTGATGATCTGATTGGCAAGCTCAAGGGCAACCCCAGCATTATCTTCACCCTGATCCAAAAATTCAATCAACCGGATGCGCAGCCCCTTTATCCCGACCACGATATTCTCATCCTTTCGGACGAAGCGCACCGCAGCCAAAACGGCGTTTTTGCCGAAAATATGCTGCATCTGCTGCCCACTGCTTCTCGCATCGGCTTTACCGGCACACCACTGCTTTCGGATGACAACCTCACCGCCCGCACCTTTGGCGGCTACCTGTCGGTGTACGACTTCAAGCGGGCTGTGGAGGACGGAGCCACGGTGCCGCTGTACTATGAGAACCGCGGGGACAAAATCGCTGACCTCCACAATCCGGAGATCAACGAGCGAATCCTTGGATGTCATCGAGCGGGCCGACCTGGACGTAGACCAGCAGGAAAAGCTGGAACGGGAGTTTGCCAAAGAGATCCATCTTCTGACCGCCGAGCAACGGCTGGATTCCATTGCCAGAGATTTTGTCAGCCACTACTCGGATCTGTGGACCAGCGGGAAAGCTATGTTCGTGTGCCTCAATAAAGTAACCTGTGTGCGGATGTACAATCTGGCCAAGAAGTACTGGCACCGGGAGATTGCCCGCCTGGAAGGGCTTCGCAAGCACACCACCCAGCAGGAGGCCCAGGAGCTGGACCGGAAAATCAACTGGATGAAAGAAACGGAAATGGCCGTGGTGGTCAGCCAGGAGCAAAACGAGGTACAGACTTTTCAAAAATGGGGGTTGGACATCAAATATCACCGGGAAAAGATGGAAACGCGGGAGTTGGACAAGGAGTTCAAAGACCCGGTCAACCCACTGCGTGTGGTGTTCGTGTGTGCCATGTGGCTCACGGGATTTGATGTAAAGTGCCTGTCCTGCCTGTACCTGGACAAACCCTTGAAAGCACACACCCTGATGCAGACCATCGCACGGGCGAACCGTGTGGCGGAAGGGAAAAGCAACGGCCTGATCGTAGATTATATCGGGATCGTGAAGGCTCTGCGGAAGGCCCTGGCGGATTACACCGCGAATGTGGGCGGGCAGGGTGGCACCGATCCTACCGTGGATAAGGCAGAACTGATTGCCAAAATTCTGGATACTGTCTCTGCAGCAAAAAACTTTCTTCTGCGCCGCGATTTTAATTTACAAACACTGCTCAACGCAAAAGATTTTGAGAAGATGGCCCGGTTAGAAGATGGCGCCAACGCGGTCAGCGGAACTCTGGAGGAGCGCAAACAGTTTCAGACGTATGCCAATGAGCTGATTCGAATGATGAAGTATGCAGACCGGGATGACGTTTCGGCGGACGTCCGAAAAGAATACGAGACGATTGTCGCTATCTTCCATCAGCTCCATAAAAAGTGCAAGAATGCCAGAAATTTGGACTTGATGGTGGAGATTAACAGCATCATCAGCGAATATGTACAGGTAGATACTCCCAACGAAGGACTGACACCTTCCCGCCAGTTTGATATCAGTAAGATCGACTTCGATTTGCTTCAGCGAGAATTTGCAAAAGCAAAACGAAAGAATTTAATTCTGAAGGATTTGGATGACCTGATTCAACAGCGATTGAATGAGCTGCTGTTTGCAAATCCGCAAAGAATCAACTACTATGAGCGATACCAAAAAATTATTGACGATTACAACAGCGAACAAAATCGGGCAACGATTGAGAAGACCTTTATGGATCTGATGGACCTGGCCAACAGCATGGATCAGGAGGAGCAGCGGTATGTCCGAGAAGGTTTCTCCAGCGATGAAGAATTGTCCCTTTATGATTTGTTGTTTTCTGAAAACCTTTCCAAGCAGGACATTCAAGAAATCAAACAAGTGGCCATTGACCTGCTGGCGAAGGTGAAAGTAAAAATTGCAGAATTGGATCATTGGACAGACAAGCAGGAAACCAAGGCGGCGGTAGATAATCTGATTCGGGATACCTTGTGGGCGGAACTGCCGGACTGCTACGATGAACTGAGCATTTCTGGGTACCGCCAAAAAATCTATGAATATGTTTATACGCGGTATCCTAATGTTGCATAACCCGGATGGATAACGCACAGGAGAAACTATGGCACAGTATGAAGTGAACAACAGCTCAATACAGACCCTATTGTCCTGGATTCGCAGCGGCGAAATTGCAATCCCGGAAATACAACGCCCTTTTGTGTGGGACTCCACCAAGGTGCGCGATTTGATCGATTCTCTGTATGCCGGCTTCCCGGTGGGGTATATCATAGTCTGGAAAAATCCTGATGTCCGCCTGAAAGACGGCACCATTTCTTCCGGTAAGAAAATCCTCATTGATGGGCAGCAGCGCATCACCGCTTTGCAGGCAGCGATTGTTGGGGAACCGGTAATCGGCAGCAACTACCGCAAAAAGCGCATCAAAATTGCCTTTCATCCACTGGAACAGCGTTTTGAAGTGGCCAACCCTGCTATTGAAAAAGATGGAGCATGGATTCCCGACATTGCACCACTTTATCAGCCAGGATTTGATTCTTTTAATTTTGTTATTGACTACTGTATCAAAAACCAGCTGGATAACAGCAAGCGCAGTGCAGTCAATGATGTACTTACCAAATTGCAGCAGATTCAGAATAACAGTATCGGTGTAATCGAGTTGTCCCATCAACTTGACATTGCTCAAGTTACGGAAATTTTCATCCGCATCAACTCCAAGGGCGTGGTGCTTTCCCAAGCTGATTTTGCTATGTCCAAAATTTCCTCGGATGACCGCTATGGCGGCAATCAGATTCGCAAAACCATGGACTATTTCTGCCACCTGATGCAGAAGCCGGAGGACTTTGAGGCAATCCGCCAAAACGATACAGAATTTGCGAATAGCGAGGATTTTTCCAAAATCAAGTGGATCATCAACGAACACAAGGACATTTATGTACCGGATTACACCGATGTGCTGCGTGTGGCATTCACCTTCAAATTTCTGCGTGGACGGATTGCAGATCTGGTAAGTTTATTGTCAGGCCGTGATTTTGACTCTCGCGATTATCAGGAGTCAATTGCGGAAGATTCCTTCGCAAAGCTGCGCGATGGCGTTTTGGAATTTGTCAACAAAACTAATTTTCGACGCTATCTGATGATTGTAAAGTCTACAGGTATCATCGCGCCCGCTATGATTCGCTCCCAAAATGTCTTGAATTTTGGGTATGCGCTGTATTTGCTGCTTCGCTCAAAGGGGGAGGATGCAGCAATTATCGAGAAAGTTGTTCGCCGGTGGATGGTACTGGCCATTTTGACAGGCAGATACTCCGGATTACCGGAATCTACCTTTGATTATGATATCAAGCGTTTCCAAGCCAATAATCCTATGGAGTTGCTGGAGCACACCGAAGCTGGTGAGCTTTCTGATGCGTTCTGGAACAATATTTTGGTAACCAAGCTCAATACCTCTGTGGCCAGCAGCCCAATGTTCCATGTATTCCTTATGGCGCAAGTCAAAATGGGGGATTGCGGGTCTCTGTCAGAACAAATTGATGTAAAATCACTTATTGAGCAGCGCGGCGATATTCATCACATTTTCCCCAAAAAATACTTGCAAAAAGCGGGATCAAAGAGCGTGGGCTGTACAATCAGATTGCAAATTATGTCTACACACAGTCTGAAATCAATGTAAAAATCAAGGATCAGGCTCCCAAAGAGTACATGGCCCAGGTTAGAAAACAGTGTACAGACGGTAACCCCATCTATGGCGGTATTGATTCTCTGGAAAAACTGAAGGCCAATATGGAGGCCAACTGCATTCCTCAAGAGATTTTTGATATGGATTATACCCGGTTTGAAGATTTTCTGGAGAAACGACGTCATCTGATGGCACAAAAGATTCGTCGCTATTATGAAATGCTGCGATAATAGATCGGATCAAACAAAACACGGATGATCGCTGGCTGGCCAATCATCCGTGTTTTCAATATCAAATCATTCGAAAATGCTTTAACGCATCCATAATGGCCGCTTCCTTCTCCGGCGGACACTGCGGTACTTTCGCACCTTCCTTCTTCGTCAAATTATAGTTCTGCCCAACATCCAGCCCGCACTTCCTCTTGACCTGGGAGATATACAGGCTGGACACCTTCAAACCGTACTTTTCCAGCACATACGCTTTGATCTCGTCATAGGTAGCCTTGCTCTCTGCCGCCGTCAAATCCAGCTCATCCAGATTCAGCTCCACCTCAATATGCTGCTTGGTATTGAGTTTGGACAATAATACTACCGTCTCAACATGCGCGGTTCGCGGGAAAAGATCAAACGGCGTGGCGGCACGGAGTCCATAGCCGCAGTCGTCGAACCATTTGAGGTCGCGCGCCAGCGTAGCCGGATCACAGGAAACATAGACTACGCGCGCGGGCGCCATCTGTGCAACCGTGTGGACAAGAGCCTCCCCACAACCCTTGCGCGGTGGATCGAGCACAACTACATCCGGACGCAGGCCCTCTGCCCGAAACGATGCAGCAGCCTGAGCCGCATCCGCACAGCGGAACACTGCGTTTTTGATGCCATTGCGCTGGGCATTATTGCGTGCATCGTCCACAGCCTGCGGCACCACTTCCACGCCAATCACCCGCCCGGCTTTTGCTGCCATGGACAGGCCGATCGTTCCGGTCCCGCAGTACAGATCCAGCAGCGTCTCTCGGCCCGTCAGGTTCGCGTACTGTGCGGCTTGGGCGTAAAGCCGTTCGGCCTGGTCGCGATTGACCTGATAGAAGCTGTGTGGGGAAATGGAAAATTGCAAGCCGCACAGCCGGTCAATCAGGCTACCCTCCCCCCAAAGGGTGCGGCAGCTGGGGCCGAGAATGACATTCGTGCGATCACAATTCGTATTGAGCACCACGCCGCGCAAATTCGGTACTTTCGCACGCAACAGCTCCACCAGGCGGTCCTCGTGGCGGACCCGCCTGCCGTTAATCACCAGGCAGGCCATCACGCCCCCCTCCGCCATGGCGGCGCGCAGGTACAGATGGCGCAGGCATCCCTTGCCCGTGCGCTCATCATAAACGCTCTCCCCGCTTTCCCCGTGCCAGGTGCGCACCGCTTCGATCGCTGCAGCGAAGGACGCCGGCTGCAAAAGACAATCCCTGCACGGTACAATGCGGTGGCTGTGCGGGGCATAAAATCCGGCCACCAGGCGGCCCTCTGAATCCTGTCCCAGCGGGAACTGCGCCTTGTTGCGATAGCGGTCCGGAAACGGCGCTGCAACAATCGGCCCGACAAGCGCCGGCGAAAGTCCCGCGATGCGCTGAAAAGCGTCGCGGACACGCTGCTCCTTGGCGCGGCACTCCGCCTCATAGGTGATGTGGCGGAATACACAGCCGCCACATTTGGAAAACTGTGGACAGTCGGGCGTGATGCGGTCCGGAGAGGGCGATGTAATGGACTCGATTTTGCCATAGGCATAGGTTTTCGCTGTCTTGAGAATTCGCACCAACAGCTTGTCCCCGACAGCAGCTCCCGGCACAAAAATGGCGGCGCCGTCCGCATGGCCAACACCGCTGCCTTCCGCTGTATATCCGGTGATCTCCAGCGGCAGAATATCGTTTTTTACAAATTGCAGCGCTCTTTTTCCCATCATCCGCGTCCTTTCCAAATCTGATCTGCTCAGTTGGATTCGTGAATCCTGCCGAAAACAAATCGCACAGTACACTGCTTTTATTCATATGGTAGATTATGAAAAACAAACCCAAAATTCCGTTGACACACCCGGCCCTGCCGTCCTATAATAACGATGTAAACGGTAGGGATTCAAGACGAGCTTACCAAAGCTTGAAGGCCCTTTTTATCGATCATAAGCCTCCGCGGCCAGGCGGCCGTGAACCTTTTCAATACAACTCCTCCCCAAAAGGCAAGGACCGGTTCTCCGGCACCTTGCCTTTTCCTTTTCTGCATAGCCCCGACAGGGGCTTTTCATAACAGTAAAAGGTTTCGGGATAACCTGGGTACTGAATTGCGCCTGCATAGCAAAAACCGGATGCAGCAAACAGCCGGCGCATTCTGCGGTTTTCACGGGCGGTGTCGCTGTGCACAGCCTGGTAGCCGCCCGCGCTGGCGACCCGGCAGGCATGCGCCATAAGTTTTCTGCCCAGGCCCTGTCCGCGGCAGGCGTTGCGCACG
>USIA01000026.1 GCA_900554535.1 uncultured Oscillospiraceae bacterium
AGGCCAAAAGAGCCTTGTTCCAGACGGCCGTCCTGACGCTGCCGCAGTGGCTCTGCACAGTTGCATTGTCGCTGTGTCCGATCCTGGTGGTGGAAATCGAAAAGCGATTCTTGCGCAACCGCGCGGCATCCTCCGGTGAGAGGCCGCTCATCTCGAAATGAACCGAATATAAAAAGTGCCTTCCACCCTTTTTGCCGTGGAAGGCATTTTTTCGTCCCCATTTCCCGGATGAATTGAGACAGACAGGCCGACCCATTTGCACAATCAGCGTTCGGCTGGGGATCTGTTTGGCTGTGCAGCTTTCACCGTCACGCGCCCTCTGATTGTTCCGCGGGCTCCATGTCCGGATTATTTTTCGGCTCCTCTTTGCCGACATAATGCTTCGAGCCGACGGCTACGGTAAGGCCGCCGAATAGAATGTTCGAATAGTATGTCATCAGGCGCCAGATCAGCATGGCAGGCGTCAGCATGTTCTGAAAGAAAATCTTGCAGAACGCCAGAAATGTCCCTTCTGCGCCGCCGGAAGCGCCCGGCAGCGGCACAAACGCCGCAATCATCGTGGCAAACACCTGGGCCGCCATGATGATCCAGAAGGAGGCGGCGCTCAGGTTGAACGCCCGGTAAATAAAGTACGTTGTAGAATTTGTCAGCGTGATCTGCACGACCGTGAGCAGGCACACGCTCACATAAAGCCGCACATTTTTGCCCATGGTCTTGAAGCCTTCATGAAAGGTATCCAGCTGCTGCGTGACCTTTTGATAAGTGCTTTCTGGGTTCTTGAGCAGATGGATTTTATGCAAGAATTGGAAAAGCTTGTGCAGAAGCTTATAGAGCAAATTGGGCTTGACCGAAATCAGGACGACGGCCGCGATGAAGATCAAATTCGCCGTCAACCCAAAGAGCGTCAAAAAGGAAAGATTGCTCACATGCGTCTGGAAAAAGGGCAGTTCAAGCGCGAGAAGAAGAATCGCATACAGCACCATTACCACCTGATACGTAATGGTCTTGACGGAAATAACGGCGCCGGCGGCGCCCGGCTGCATCCCCATCTTGCTCATATAATAGATCTGCATCGGCTGACCGCCCGTCGAAAATGGCGTGACAGCGCTATAGAGAAGTCCGGTCATACCGATCATAAACGATTGACCGAAATTCCATTTTTTTGTCAAGTGCCGGCATAACAGGAAATCACACAGCGCCTCTAACAAATATCCGCCGATTACCGTTATAAAGGCCGCCAGCATCCATCCGAGATGCAGATTGTGGAAAATATTGACCAGCTGTTCCAAACTGTTCCCGTGAAACAGGAAAATCAACAGGATCGTCATGGAAATACCGAGCGTGACCAGCGTAAACCAATACTTTTTTAGAAATTTTTTGATTCGAATGATCCTCACATCCATTCGTTACAGCGCAAAGAGCGCAAAGGTAGCTATATTGTACCGCAAATAAGGGCAAGAAACAAGTATCAGGACTTTTTTGTATGGAAAAGGCTTTTTCGAGCCAGCGGCAGAAAATGCGAGCCAGGCAAAAAAGCGTTCGGGGGCGTATCTGCATAGAATGCAATGGGCAATCCCCAAGAAAGGAGTTTTTTCGATGGCTGAATTATTGGAAGGCCAGGCATGCTCCATGCAGCCGACAAGTCCTCTGCCGCCGAATCCGGTGGTTGCGATGGCGTATGTGCCGTTTCAAAAATATGGCAATCTATATCCCTCTGAAAAGGCGCTGGATGCCGGCACACTCTTCTGTGAGCTGGATAAGCCATTCTTAGGAGGTGCGCGTAAATGAACGAACAGCAAAGGCTTTTGCGCCGGATTCGTTCCGCCCAGTTTGCCATGTGGGAGCTGCGCATCTTTTTGGACACCCATCCGAACGACTGTGGCGCGCTCAAGCGGCTGAATGAGTACAAGAAACAGACCCAGTCGTTAATCGACCAGTATGAAGAGGCATATGGTCCGTTAAATGAGGACAGTGCCACTGCCAACCGCTGGGCCTGGGTGCAAGAGCCATGGCCCTGGGAAATTCAGGCGGAAAAGGAGGAGTCCTGATGTGGTCTTATCAGAAAAAGCTGCAGTATCCCATCAATATTAAAAATCCGGACGCCGCAATGGCAAAACTGATTATCAGCCAGTATGGCGGGCCTCACGGCGAACTCGGCGCTTCGCTGCGGTATATTTCCCAGCGCTATATTATGCCGTGGCCGGAGCTGAAAGCAATCCTGACCGATATTGGTGGAGAAGCATCGGAAATGTTTCAAGACGGAAAAGTTGCGGAGAATTTCTGTTCGAGTAGCTTCTTGCCACATATCTTTGGTCCGCCGGTTATGTGGTATGGGATGGTATAAAGAATCAAATTGCATCACCCGAGCATCCAACGGCGATAAAGCGTGGCTGCCCATGTCTATGCCGCTGTCTCACAGATTGCGGAATCTGACAAGCATTTTGCACAACAGACATCTGAGATGCACCTTGATAATTGGTTGGCGTTATTCTGTTATATGTGGTATTCTATATGCCAATGAATGTACTTTTGTTCACAGGGAATCTCGGAATGTCCCAATCGCACTTTGAAGAAACGGCCGGAAGAAAGTAGAAGCGCATGTTCCCAATTACGAACGATGTGGGAAAACATCCGGATGCGCAAGGTGTATCTGAGACGGACGAGTTCTACAGAAGACTTTAGTACAGGCAACCGCTTTTCTCGTGAATTGGTTTTTACATATGCGCAGGCAAAACTTAAACAGGGAATCGTTCAATTCTGGCGCATGTGTGAACTGGAATACAGAATGCAAAGCAGGAGGAACAAAAATGAGTATCGTGTATGATGAAAAGCAGCGAACCATTACACTGAACACGAAGAATACGACGTATCAGATGCAGATTGGAAAATATGGATTTCTGCTGCATTTGTATTACGGGAAACGTGCAGAAGGATGTATGGACTATCTGCTGACCTATTATGACAGAGGGTTTTCCGGCAATCCGTATGACGCAGGCAATGATGTGACCTATTCCCTGGACGCACTGCCACAGGAATTCCCGTCCCTTGGGACCGGCGATTTCCGTACGCCGGCGTGCATCATCGCAGATTCCGACCATACTTACAGCAGTGATTTCCGTTATGAAAGCCACCGCATAAAGGACGGGAAGTATGCGCTCGACGGTCTTCCGGCCGTCTATGCAGAAGCCGATGAAGCCCAGACATTGGAAGTCGTGCTGAAAGATCCGGCCACGGGTGTGCGTGCAGTCCTGCTGTATGGCGTGCTGCCCGAATTCGACGTCATTACACGAAGCGTGCGGATTATCAATGAAGGCAGCGGACGTATATCAGTCAACAAACTGGCGCCCGCGTGTCTGGATATGGTCGGCGGCCAATATGACTTTATCACGTTTTACGGCCGTCACGCGATGGAAAGAAATTTCCAGAGGACGCCGATCGAACATGGCGTCACGAAGATTGGAAGCTTGAGAGGCACGTCCAGTCATCAGTATAATCCGGCGGTCATCGTCGCAGAGCACGAAACGACGGAAGATGCGGGCGGATGTTATGCCATGAGTTTTGTGTTTAGCGGCAGCTTTCAGAGTGAAGCGGGAAAGGATCAGTATAATCAGACCAGAGTCCTGATGGGACTCTGCGAGGAGCAGTTTGCTTACCCGCTGAACGCAGGGGAAGCGTTCCAGGCGCCGGAAGTGATCATGAGCTATTCTTCAGAAGGACTTGCCAAATTGTCGCAGAACCTCCACCGCTGTATGCGCACCCATCTGTGCAGAGGAAACTATAAAGAGACCGTGCGGCCGGTCCTGATCAACAGCTGGGAGGCGTCGTATTTTGATTTCACAGGCGAATCGCTCCTGAAGCTGGCGGAACAGGCGGCGGCGCTTGGCATCGAAATGTTTGTCATGGATGACGGCTGGTTCGGAAATCGCAACGACGACCGCAGAGGCCTGGGCGACTGGAAAGTAAATGAAAAGAAACTCGGATGCACGCTCGGTGAGCTGGTTGATAAGATCAACAAAATAGGGCTTCAATTCGGCATCTGGATTGAGCCGGAGATGGTAAACGAGGACAGCGACCTGTATCGTGCGCATCCAGACTGGGCGCTCGTCATACCGGGCCGCAAACCGAATCGTGCCAGACATCAGCTGGTACTCGACTTTTCCAGAAAAGAAGTCGTGGATTTCATTTATAAGCAGATCTGTGGTGTGTTGGATCAGGGGAATGTAGCGTATATCAAATGGGATATGAACCGGAGCCTTGCGGATATTTATTCGGCCACGGCAGACAGTCAGGGACGGGTGCTTTACGACTATGTGCTCGGCGTGTATGATTTCCTTGAGAGGCTCGTAAAACGTTATCCAGATATTTTGATCGAGGGATGCAGCGGCGGCGGCGGCCGTTTCGATGCCGGCATGCTGTATTATACGCCGCAAATCTGGTGCAGCGATAATACGGACCCGATCGACCGTTTGGAGATTCAGTACGGCACCTCATTTATGTATCCGATCTCTGCGGTCGGCTCCCATGTCTCGGCATCGCCGAACCATCAGACCGGAAGATGTACGCCGCTGAAGACGAGAGGCGTGGTTGCGCTTGCGGGTACGTTCGGCTATGAGCTCGACCTCAGTAAGCTCAGCGACGAAGAGAAAGATGAGATCCGCCAACAGATCGCCGAATACAAAAAATATGCGCCACTTATCCAGCGAGGCCTTTATTACCGCCTGACGGATCCGCAGACAGACAATGTGGGCGCTTGGGAATTTGTCTCGGAAGATCAGAAGGAAGCGCTCGTTCAGGCGGTCAGTATCAAACGGCATGGCAATATGACGGTGGATTATATCAAGGTAAAGGGCCTGAAAGAAAATACAATGTATCGTGAATCGGAAAGCGGAAGACTTTATAATAGTAATGCTTTGTGCGAAGCAGGATTTCCGATGCCGATCGAGTTTGGCGAATATCGTGCTCACCAGTGGCATTTTGTTGAGGTAGAATAAGCAGAACAAACGGGGGGACGATACTCATGGCAAAAAGAAAGCAAGAACCGGCAAAAAAGACAACACAGACTGTCCATGCGGCAACCACTGCGCCGGCCGCAGAGAAGAAAGCGCTGGCAGAGGAAGTGCAGGTCAAGCCGACCCCAGAAGAGAAAGCGGCAGAAATCAAGGCGAAAAACGACCGGATCTTCATGGAGCGTCTGGGCAAGCATCACGATGAACTCAGATGGCTGTACATGGAATTGTACAGAAACGGCGACATGTTCGCAGAGCTCTGTGACCAGATGAAGCGCTACTATGACGAGCGAAATGAGAAGCTCAAAGAACTGGATGCAAAACGTGAGGCAGCAGGCGAGTGGTACCGCAAGCGGGATATGCTGGGCATGATGATGTATATCGATAACTTTGCCGGCAATCTGAAAGGCGTCCAGGAGAAGCTTCCTTATCTTGAAAGATGCCATGTAAACTATATCCATCTGATGCCGTTTCTGGATTCTCCGAAGGGGCGTTCCGACGGCGGATATGCGGTGGCGGATTTCCGCAAAGTGAAACCGGAACTGGGAACAATGGACGATCTGGCGCAGCTGGCGGAAAAGTGTCATGAAAAAGGCATCAGTCTCTGTATGGATTTTGTGATGAACCATACGTCGGAAGATCACGAGTGGGCTGTGCGGGCGCGCCAGGGGGACGGCGAGTATATGAGCCGTTATTTCTTCTTTGCAGATCCGTCCATTCCGCGGGAATATGAAAAGACAGTTCCGCAGGTCTTTCCGACAACGGCGCCGGGCAACTTCACCTATCTGCCGGAAATGGGGCACTATGTGATGACGACGTTCTATCCCTATCAGTGGGATCTGAACTACCGTAATCCGCGCGTGTTCAATGAGATGATGTACAACTTCCTGTATCTTGCAAATCAGGGGATGGACATTTTCCGTATCGATGCAGTTCCCTATATTTGGAAAGAGCTGGGGACGAACTGCAGGAATCTTCCGCAGGTTCATACGATTGTTCGCATGATGCGCATGATCGGCGAGATCGTATGCCCGGGAATCGTTCTGCTCGGGGAAGTCGTCATGGAGCCGGAGAAGGTGGCTCCGTATTTCGGCACAGTGGAGAAACCGGAGTGCCACATGCTCTACAATGTGACGACGATGGCTACGACCTGGCACACGGTCGCGACAAGAGATATCCGCCTTCTCAGAAAACAGATGGATATCGTATGCACACTGCCGAAGGAATACACATTCCTGAACTATCTGCGCTGCCATGATGATATCGGCTGGGGACTGGACTATGACACGCTTGCCGGGTGGGGCATGAAAGAAGTTCCGCATAAGAAATTCCTCAATGATTATTTCCAGGGAAAGATCGAGGGCAGTGTGAGCCGCGGCGTGCTGTACAACGAAGATCCGGTGACAGGCGATGCGAGATTCTGTGGCACGACTGCTTCCATGTGTGGCGTGGAGAGCGCGGGCTTTGAGCAGAATGCGGAGAAGATGAACTGGGCAATCACCAAGGATATTATGCTTCACGCGTACATGTTCACGCAGTCCGGTATCCCGATGCTCTACAGCGGTGACGAGATCGGTCAGGTCAATGATTACACCTATCAGGATGACCCCGAAAAAGCGCCGGATTCCCGCTACATTCACAGAGGGAAATTCTGCTGGGATCTTGTCAAAAACATCGAGGACAAGACAAGCGTTCAGGGCAGAATCTTCAACGCCCTGGCACAGCTTGTGCAGATCCGCAGAAGCGAGCCTGTTTTCGACGCGGACGCAGAGATCTATACAAAGGATTACAGCGACCAGTCCATCCTCTGGGTTGTCAGAAAAGCAGCGGGGGAAGAATTGCACGCCGTATTTAATTTCAGCGATGGGGCCAAGAAGGTATGGATGCCGGAAAAGGCGGAATACACGAACCTTCTGACAGGCCAGACCGGAGAAGTGGAGACGGTGGATCTTTCAGGATGGGGCTTTGTGTGGATGAAGCGAAAAATATGAGATAGCGATAGAACTCTGCCGGAATCATTGCGCCGGGTACACAAAAGAATCAGCGCAGGAAGCACCTGCCAAGCGTATTTCGAAACGCTTGGCAGGTGCTTCCTCATAAAACAAGCATCATTGTCTTGTAAAAAAATCAGCCCTCTCGTGATATGGTACAGGCAGTCGCTCATATAGTTGGAAACACGAGGGGGTGTTGACTGCTGAAGCACAGGGAATTTGTTTATACCGGCGATCCTATCCCGGAACTGAACGAACGGGAACACGCGGCGTTCCTTCTGAATCTCCAAAAGGCAATCGTTTTTTCGCTGGAACAGAGAAAGCTATTGACCCCTTCTCAGCGGGAGCGGTGTTTGGCCGAACTGGAAAGACAATACAGTCGAAAAAACCAACGCCGGGCATAAGCTGCCTGGCGTTTTTTCCATCGCAGCATATTCAAAATCGGAATTTTTGTCTGGGGGCCTTGGAATGAACCGATATGAACGCTTCAATCAGGAGCGAAAACCTGCCAATGCAAAAAAGCGTGTGGCTGCCTATTGCCGTGTTTCCACGGATCATGAAGATCAGGCCAATTCGTTTGAGAGCCAACAGCGTTATTTCAAACAGTATATTGCACGCAACCCCGATTGGGAGCTGTATGCGATTTTTGCCGACGAGGGCATCTCCGGCACGAGCACAAAAAAGCGAAAAGAATTTAACCGCATGATCGCCTGCGCCAAAAACGGCGACTTCGATTTGATTCTCACAAAGGAAATTTCCCGGTTTGCGCGAAATACCCTGGATAGTATCTACTATACCCGTGCCCTCAAAAAGCACGGCGTGGGGGTTTTCTTTATGAATGATAACATCAACACCTTAGACGGCGATGCGGAGCTTCGGCTGTCGATTCTGGCCTCTATTGCCCAGGAGGAAAGCCGCAAGACTTCCGAGCGTGTGAAATGGGGCCAAAAGCGCCAGATGGAGCAAGGCGTTGTGTTCGGCAGAAGTCTGCTGGGCTATGATGTCCGTGGCGGGAAACTCTATATCAACGAGGAAGGGGCGGAAATTGTACGCCTGATCTTTCAAAAGTTTGTTCATGAGGGCAAAGGCACGCACATCATTGCCCGCGAGCTTCGGGAAAAAGGCATACCGCCAATGCGGGGAAAAGAATGGCAGAACACCGTCATCCTCCGCATCCTCCGAAATGAAAAATATTGCGGCGATCTGGTCCAGAAAAAGACCTATACCCCAGACTTCTTGTCCCATGAAAAGAAATATAACCGGGGGCAGGAGGAATTTATCATCCTCAAAGACCACCACGAGCCGATTATCTCCCGCGAACTGTTTGAGCAGGCAAACCGCATTTTGGATGAACGTTCGCTTTCGCAGGCGGGGAAAGCCAAATACAGCAACCGCTATCTGTTTTCCGGCAAAATCAAATGCGGCTGCTGTGGCGCAAGCTATGTGGCGCGGTATAAGACACGAAAAGACGGAAGCCGCTATCAGGCGTGGCGTTGTCAAGAAGCGGTGAAGCATGGCAGTCCGCATCTCGATCAGGCGGGAAATTGGGTGGGCTGCACAGGATTGACAATTCGAAATGAAGATGCCACGCACATTCTATGCCTTGTTACCAGGAGCCTTTCCTATAATCAGAAGAAAATCACTGGTAACCTGCTTGCCATTGTCAAATCCGTGATTGCGATGGATACGGCAGGCAAAGACCCGGAGAAGCTGAAAAAACAGATGGAAACGATTGAAAGCAGGCGCGCGAATCTGATTGACTTGTATATGTCCAATCTGGTCAGCAAAGATGAATTTGCGGTCGCCCGTTCCAAATGCGATGCCGAACTTGCCGCGCTTCAGCCGGTCCCTGAAAGCACGGAGAAGCAAAAGGCAATGATCGCGAAACAACAAGTACTTGTCGGGAAAATTGCAGAAGCGATTGATGAGATGGTCCGCGGTGTGGAATACGAAGATGTGTTCTATAAGCATCTCTTAGACAGGATGGTGGTAAACGATCAAGACCATATCGATGTGTATTTGAACGCCCTTCCTTTCAAATGGCGCTACACGGCTGCCAAAAGCATTCGACAGCTGCGGGGCGAACAGCCAAACAAAAAAAGTCCCTGAATGGAACATTTCAGGGGCTTCTCTGGGTACTGAGGAACTGGCGCATCTGGAAATGGTGAGTACAATCGTCTATCAGTTAACGCGCAATCTGACGCCGGAAGAAATCCAGAAGGCGGGTTTTGATACCTACTTTGTGGATCATACAACGGGCATCTATCCCGTCGATGCAAGCGGGAATCCCTTCAGCGCGGAGACCTTTGCCTCCACAGGCGATCCGCTGACAGACCTGCATGAGGATCTGGCAGCAGAACAGAAAGCGCGCTTGACCTATGACAATATCCTGCGGTATGCAAAAGACCCGGATGTAAGCGATCCCATCAAATTCCTGCGCCAGCGGGAGATCGTGCATTATCAGCGCTTTGGCGAAGCGCTGCGCATTGCGACCGATCACCTGGACAGCAAGAACTTCTATGCACTGAATCCGGCATTCGACAAAATGAAGCGTTAGCCGGGTCGCGCAAAACGATGGGCTGGACCCTTGTCACTGCGGTCTGGCGGGATAACCCTCTTCTTTGTGGAAACCTCCAAAGTGGTGCGGAAAAGAAGCATCACATTGGAGGTTTCATAATATTCTATGTTGAAATGCAACTGCCAACTTGCGGCGGAAACGGAAAATCAGTCGTATCAAGTAAAACGCTATGGATGCTGCTGGACAAGTTCCACACCGGAATGGAAAGCAGCCCCACACAAGATCATCATCCTGTACCATTGCAAACCTGACCGATGCCAGTATTTTTTGGGAGAAGGCAAGACACGAAAAACGAACCGCCACCAAGGGCCCGATCTGATGCATGGGCTGTCGGCCAAGCATCAGAAAAACACTTCCCCTTCTTTTTATATTTATGTATATTTTTTGTGCAAAACGTAAATTTTATCTTGACAGGAAGCACTCATCGTGGTATAGTTATCTTGCATAAAAATGATTAAGATGCCAGAAAATAATAGGACATATTAACCCAATTTTTTGACTTCCTTGTATAGTTAAAGGAAGCCCTTTAACAAGCTGGCAACACGCAAAGGGGGACTTGTGGAATGAGATGTAAACCAAAGCGCGCCGTATCTTTGATGCTGTGTGCGGCCCTGATCTGCGGGACTGGTCTTCTGACCACAGGCTGCGGCGGCGAGACTGCATCCGGCAAGGTGCAGATTGAGCTATTGCAGTACAAGCAGGAAGCGGTCAAAACGTTCAATGAGCTGGCGCAGAAGTTCAATGAGACACACGACAACATTGAACTTGTTGTCAGTTCGCCGAACGACGCGACGACCATCCTGAAGACCCGGCTGATTAAGGAAGATCCGCCGGATATGGTGGCAATCGGCGGCGACATCACATACGCGACAATGCTCGATGCGGGCGAATTTATGGACATTTCTGATTTTGACGGATTGAGTAAGATCAAGGACGCCTACAAAGAGATGGATAAGCAGCTCGAGCTTGTTCCGCAGGACGGCGTCTACGCTGTGCCGTACGCCGCAAACGCGGCCGGCGTTTTGTACAATAAGGATATGTTCGAGAAAAACGGCTGGCAAATCCCAAAGACGTGGGACGAGTTTATTAAGCTGTGCGAGACCATCAAGAGCGCAGGCGTGCAGCCGCTTTATTTCGGTTTCCGCGACACGTGGACGTGTTTGGCGCCCTGGAACGCTTTGGCGGTCGACCTGGTTGACCCGACGATCTGCTCGCAGGTCAGCGCCGGCACTGCAACCTTTACGGATGCGTACAGCGAAGTGGCGGATAAGCTTTATCAGATGCTGGACTACGCGGAGCCTGACCCGGCCGCCTATCAGTACAATGACGCCTGTACAGCGTTTGCGCGCGGCCAGGCTGCGATGTACCCGATCGGCAACTACGCAATTCCGCAGATCCGCTCCGTCAACCCGGACATCAAGATCGACTCGTTTGTGATGCCCGGCAGCAATGACCCGGACAAAAATATACTGAACTCCGGCAATGACCTGCAGTTCAGTGTGATGGCTGCGACCAAGCACAAAGAAGAGTGCTACGAAGTCCTCGACTTCTTCCTGGAGAATGAAAACGTACAGCTCTATACAGACGAGCAGGCTTCGGTGCCGTGCGTGGAGGGCGACTTTACGATCACCGACGACCTCGACAGCATGAAGCCGTACATCGAAGCGGGCAAAATGGCGGACTATCAGGACCACCACTACCCGTCTGAGATGAGCGTCGACGCCATGATCCAGACGTATCTGCAAAGCGGCGACAAGAAATCGTTCCTTTCTCAGTTCGATTCGGATTGGGAGCGCTACAACCGCGATACGATTGCGAAGCTGAAGAAATACTACGAAGAGCATCCGGAAGCCGCAGCTTCTTCCGCAGCTTCTTCCACGGTTTCTTAACGCAAGAGAGGAGGAAGTTTGATGGATTCTAAAAAGCACATGAGTTCACGCAAACGCACGTTTTTAGCAATCACGATTCCGATTTTGGCTTTGTTTTTCCTGTTCAACACGTTCCCATTGCTGCAGGGCTTTGCCTACAGCCTGACAAACTTCCGCGGGTTCGGTGATTATGACTTTGTCGGCCTGCGCAACTACTATTATCTGTTCCAGGATCCGCGCGTTGGGCATTCGTATCTGTTTACGTTTGGCTATGCGATTGTCTCGACAATCATCACGAACGTCATCAGCCTCATTCTGGCGCTGGGCCTGACCGGAAAGATCGCCGGCAAGAGCGCTTTGCGCGGCATCTACTTTATCCCGAACATCCTGGGTGCCCTGGTTGTCGGCTATGTGTTCAGCTTCTTCTTCACGTATGTCCTGCCGTCCGTCGGCCAGAGCTTGGGAATTGAGGGCTTGAGCTCCTCGATCCTTTCCTCGTCGTCGACCGCGTGGTTCGGCATTGTGGTGGTCGGCTGCTGGCAGGCTATCGCCCTGAATACAATTATCTACATCTCCGGCCTTGAAACGGTACCGCAGGACGTCTATGAGGCGGCCTCCATCGACGGTGCGACGGGCTGGAAACGCTTCCGCTACATCACATTCCCGCTGATTATGCCGTTCTTCACAATCAACATGGTGCTGTGCATGAAGAACTTCCTGATGGTCTTCGACCAGATCATGGCATTGACAAAAGGCGGCCCCTCGCAGAGCACAGAGTCCATTTCCTACCTGATCTATCAAAACGGTATCGGCGGCGGGCAGTTCGGCTTCCAGAGTGCGAACGCAGTGATCTACTTTGTGGTCATCGTCGCGATCTCTGTGTTCCAGATGAAATTCCTGGGCAGTAAGGAGGAACAGCTGTAATGGTGAATTCCACAAAGGTCGTGTACGCGACGGATAAGACAAAAATTAAAAAAGAGAAGAAGAACTGGCCGATTACGATTCTTCTGATTATCGGCTGCATTACAGTCTTCTTCCCGCTTTATATGACGGTCATCATTGCGTTTAAGCAGCCGTCGGAGATGACGAATGACATCGCCGGCGCTTTGATGCCGCCCGCTACCTGGAGCTTTGGCAACTTCGCGCAGGCAATGGAAGTCACGGACTTCTGGCATTCGCTTTTAAACAGCGTCCTGATTACGGTGTGCACCGTGGTCCTCTCGCTTTTGATCCACTCGCTGGCGGGTTACGCGGTCGGCCGCAACATGGACCACAGCAAGTTTTATAAGTTCGCATACCTCTACATGGTCAGCGGCATGTTCGTGCCGTTTGCCATCCTGATGATGCCGGAAGTCAAGCAGACGGCCATCATGGGCATCGACAACCCGGTCGGCGTTGTGATCCTGTATATCGTGTTCCAGCTGCCGATGAGCATGTTGCTTTATACCGGCTACCTGCGCAACATACCGCTGGCGCTCGAAGAGGCAGCCTACGTGGACGGCGCATCGACATGGCGCACGTATTGGTCCATCATTTTCCCGAATATGAAGCCGATGCACGCGACAGTCGCCATCCTGATTGCGATGGCCGCCTGGAACGACGTGATGACCCCCCTGGTTTTGATGAGCGGTTCTGATCTGAACACGCTGCCGCTGGCACAGCTCAATTTCCAGACGGCGTTCAGCACGAACTATAACCTGGCGTTTGCGTCCTACCTGCTTTCAATGATCCCGATTTTGATCTTCTATCTGGTTTGCCAGAAGCAGATCATCAGCGGCGTCGCCAACGGTGCAGTGAAAGGCTAAAAGAGAAAAAGTCATCAATATAGACCTGTCGCAGAATGAAAACTCTGAGGCAGGTCTTTTGGTTGTCGGAAGGCGCGCTGGTGCCCAACACGCAGAGCCCGAACGCACATGCAGAATTTTTCTAATCCGTGAGAAGCCGCAAGGCATAGTTGGACTGCCCATGGACGTTAATAAAGGTGTTGAGCCCGCGCCCCAGATCGGCCAGAAGCTTCATATATTCCACTTGCTCGATGCCAGCGCTGTCATAGCTATAAAGATAAATTGCACCGGTTGAAAATAAAACCTTGATGTAATTTTCGCCATAGCTGTAAGCCAATACGTTGGAGTCCCCGCCTGCATTCGCATATGCAATCATAACCCCATCTCCGTCTGCTTTTACGGGAAAGTGTGTTTGCCGCGCCACCGCCGCTGAATTGGGCGATGATTCCATGCACTTTTCTGATGCTTTTTGAGAACTTTTCCTATTTTGATTTATTGTAGTACGAAATGGTAGCGCTGTCAATTGATTTCAAAGTACTGTGTGAAAGTAAATTCTGCCTATTTGTAAAAAAGTGGGGCTTTTCTATTCGCGCTTTTCATAATAGATATTGGTAAGAAGCATGACCAGGAACATCGCAATATAGTTGTCCCGCGCGTCTGTCATTTTTTGCCGCCCGTTTGTCGTTACTCCCTCGCGAGAATCACAATCACAAAATTCCTGATATTTTTAATGCGTTTCATATTCCTTGTCCTCCTATTCTTTGTTTTCTTTCAAGCAGCATATTCTTCAACGGTCACGCCAAAGACTTCTGCCATCCGACAGGCCAGCATGAGGGACGGGCGGTATTGTTCCTTTTCGATGGAGAGAATCGTGCGGGAGGAAACATGGACGGGCCCGGCTAATTGTTGTTGTGTCAATTTGAATTTTGTGCGCAATTTTTTTACTTTTGTTTTCATATCGTTCGCCTTTCAATGTGAAGCTCGCTTCTCGTGAAGTTAGCTTCATGTTTCACAAAACGATGGAACTGCCGCGTATAAAGAGGAAGTCTATTTTACAGAAGGGCGGATTTCAAAAATCGAATTATATCAATGATACGCAAAACGGATTTCTGCTCTTCCGGTTGCGCAATCCGGCCATCAGCGCTATAATCAAACTGACTTTGCCGTCTCAAGTTGTGCGGCGTGGATGAGGTGCGGGCCGATGATATCAGTTAGTGAGATCCGGCACAGACTGCCGGATGCCTTTTTGGACGCGATCGACGAGCGGTATTCTCCGCTGACAGTCGATCAGATCCTGTTGGGGCTGTCCGGCGAGCGGGATACGACCCTGCGCGTCAACACCCTGCGCGCGGACGTGCGGGAAGTGATGCGCCTGTTTCAGAAAAAGAACATCAAATTTGTGCGCGTGCCGTGGTGCCGCGATGCGCTGGACTTGAAAAATGCGGATGAACGGACGATTCAAAAGCTGCCAATTTATCAGGAAGGCGGCGTTTATCTGCAAAGTTTGTCGAGCATGCTGCCGCCGCTGGCGCTGGCGCCGAAACCGGGGGAGCGTGTGCTGGATCTGACGGCTGCGCCGGGCAGCAAGACCACCCAGATGGCCGCCATGATGGAAAACCGCGGGTTCCTTCTGGCCAATGAACTGGACAAAATCCGCTGTGAGCGGCTGCGATATAACCTGGAGGTGCAGGGCGTGACGATCGCCACGGTGTGTACGGGCGCCGGCGAAAAGGTCGGCCAGGCGCATCCGGCGGAATTTGACCGCGTGCTGCTCGACGCGCCCTGCAGCGGGGAGGGGCGCTTTTTGGCAAATAAGTCCATCACCTACCGCAACTGGTCGGAACGGACGGTGCAGCAGTGCGCGCGGGTGCAGCGCAGGCTGTTGCAAAGCGCCTGCCAGGCGCTCAAGCCGGGCGGCATCCTGGTTTATTCTACCTGTACGCTGAACTTGACAGAAAATGAGCAGGTTCTCGACTGGGCCCTGCAATCATTGCCGCTGGAAATGCTGGACCTGGATTTGCAAGTCCCCGGCAGCAGGCCTGCTTTTGCGGCGGGGGATCGCCCTGCTGTCGGCAAGGCACTGCGCATTCTGCCGTCCCGCACCATGGAGGGGTTCTTCGTCTCGAAGCTGCGCAAAAGGCGGTGACCTTGTTCCGAAAAATACAATTCTTTTGTCTGATCGTGTGGTATAGTAAGAGTGTCAAAAAGACAACGGCGTCTTTGATCGGGAAATGATCAAAGGCGATTTTTTATTTTATGGAGGGAATTGAAATGAGTTATCCGGAAGTCGATTTTTTGTACATGAGCGAGCCTGATGTCATTGCAGCGGGCGGCACCGATATGCCGGCCTGCATCGATACGATGGAGGAGCTCTTTAAGGTGATGAGCGAAGGGGATTACCGCATGGCCGGCAAGAACGCGAACTCCCACGGCGCCATGGTGCGTTTCCCGGAGCACCCCAAATTCCCCGGCATGCCGGCGGATGGCACGGATCGCCGCTTCATGGCGATGCCGGCCTATGTGGGCGGCCACACGCAGATGGCGGGCGTCAAATGGTATGGCTCCAATATCGAAAACAAAAAGCTGGGCCTGCCGCGCTCGATCCTGATGCTGACCCTCAACGATAAAGATACCGGCGCACCGGTCGCGTATATGTCCGCAAATCTCATCAGCTCTTACCGCACCGGTGCAGTGCCGGCGGTCGGCGTCAAGCATCTGGCAACCAAAGGCGCCCATGTTTTGGGCATCGTTGGGCCTGGCGTCATGAATAAGACGTCCCTGCGCGGCTTTATGGCTGTCTGCCCGGCCATCGATACCATTAAGATCAAGGGCCGCGGCCAGGCGTCCATCGATTCCTACATCGAATATGTGAAGAAGAACTTCCCGCAAGTCAAGAACATTTCGGTCGTGAATACGCTGGAAGAGGCCGTGCGCGGCTGCGACATCGTCAGCGTTGCGACGAACGGCGTCGGCGGCGTCGAGACGTATCCCTTCATTGAAGAATCCTGGATTAAGCCCGGCGCCGTGCTGTGCATGCCCAGCGACGGCAACTTCGACGAGGAATTCCTGGCGAGCGACCGCTGCAAGCTGGTCGTCGACAATTATGGCCTCTATGAAGCCTGGGAGACCGAGCAGCCGCACCCGGCACACGAAGGTATCGGCATCGTCGGCGTCAAGTGGCTCGACATGATCGTGGACGGCAAGATGCCCCGCGAGCGCCTGATTAACCTCGGTGATATCGTGACCGGCAAGAACCCGGGCCGCCAGAGCGACGACGAGATCTTCATCTATTCGATCGGCGGCATGCCGGTCGAGGATGTGGCCTGGGGCACGCGGCTCTACCGCAACGCTTTGGAAAAAGGAATCGGCACGAAGCTGCGCCTGTGGGAGAAGCCGGCCCTCGCTTAATCAAGAGCAGAATAGCCCCAAAAAGCATGTAACGGCGTTTATTTCCAAAAAATAGAATGGGTGGTTAGATGAGCAGAATTGCAGAGCACCCCATTTTGGGTGCACCCGAAAAGGGCAGGCTCGTGACGTTTACGTATGACGGGCGCCCGATGCAGGGTTATGAGGGAGAACCGATCGCCATGGCGCTGAAGGCAGCTGGCGTGATGGTTCACCGCTATACGACAAAGCGTCATGAACCGCGCGGCATCTTTTGCGCGATTGGACGCTGCACGGACTGTGTCATGGTGGTCGACGGCAAGCCGAATGTCCGCACCTGCATGACGCCCCTGCGGGAAGGCATGACCGTGCAGACTCAGGATGGCGTGACGGCCAAAGTGGTGGAAGGAGGTGCCGGCACAGATGGAAAGGCATGATTTTATCGTTGTAGGCGCCGGACCTTCCGGGCTTTCCGCTGCCATCGAAGCCGCCAAATGCGGCCTGGATGTCGTTGTATTTGACGAATGCGCCAAACCGGGCGGGCAGCTGTTTAAGCAGATTCATAAATTCTTTGGTTCCAAGGAACATAAGGCGAAAATCCGCGGCTACCGCATCGGGCAGCAACTGCTGCAGGAAGCCTCTGAGGCTGGCGTGCAGGTCGTGCTCAACGCGACCGTGCT
>USIA01000027.1 GCA_900554535.1 uncultured Oscillospiraceae bacterium
GCCCGTATAAAGGCAGTAGGACACGCCCGCCATGACGGGCAGAGAGGCATCCCATCCCGGCGCAGCGAAGGACAAGGCCAGCGCCGCCAAAAACCCCGGCACGCCGAGCCCCAGCATGCGCAAAAGCAGGATCTCCCGCAGCGAAAACCGGCACGCCGCTTCCAATTCCGCCATGCCGGAAAAGAGACTTTTCTGCAGCGCCGGCGCAAGGACAAGCGCCAAAAATGGCGGCAGGGACAGCAACAAAACATAGGCGAGCGCCTGTGTGGAAATGGGGATCGACCCCTCTATTTGCGTGATTCCCCTGCAAATCAGAAAAAGCGCAGCAAAAAGCCCCCCCAATAGGAAAAACGATCCGCGTGAAAGGTAGCCTAACTGGTAACGGACCTGCAGCCAGAAATCCACGTGGCGCACACACCCAGCGTCCGGCAGCTTTTGGGAGAGGCGTTGGATGAGCCGTTCTTCCGCCCCGGGCCGGACAGCCGGCCCCGGGTCCGCGCGCAAAAGCCGCTTTATCTGTCTTGCGGTGACTTTTTTCAAGAATATCCCTCCTCCTGCAGGGCTTTCTGCATGCGGCGCAGGCCCTGGCGAATGCGTGATTTGACGGTCGAGAGATTTGCGCCGGTCAAGCGCGCGATTTCAAGCAGCTTTTTGTTTTCATAGTAGCGCAGCACAATCGCCTCGCGTTGCGAGGGCAGCAGCCGCAGCAGGCGGCGGATGGTTTCGGCGCTTTCCGCACGCTCAATGGAGATGGCGGGGGTTTGCGCGCCGGGAAGTGCGGCGAACGTTTCTTCACCGGGCATGTCCGGCGGCGGGCGGCGGAAAGCGTCGTTGATCAGGTTGCGCGCAATCGTAAACAGATAGCTGCCCAGCTGCTGCTTGCCGCGGTATTCCGGCAGATTTTCCAAAAGCCGCGCGAACGTCTCCTGGGCGATTTCGGCGCCCAAAGCGTCGTCGAGCAGGCGGCGCGAAGCATAGCGCAAAATGGGTTGGTACCACCGCTTTATGATGGCCTCCAGCGCTGCCTGATCGCCGCGACGCAGCTGCTTGATTCTGTTGCGGTCGCTGTCCATGGCAACGCTCCCTCCCTCGTCAGTTGCTCCCATATTGTATAACGCTGCGGAGCGAAAAAAGTTTTTCAAATTCCGAAAAAATCGAAAACGGGATGGCCCTGCCGCGCCGGGAACCGGCAAAAAATAAAGCCAATTAATAAGGCGCACCAAAAAATTGTTCCTGACGGCTGTTTTAGCGGTCAGGAACGATTCTTGATGCTTATGAAATGCAGGATGATGACGCGAATTCTCGATACAGCCGTACAAGGCCGTTAGAAATCCCAAACAGTGCGGAAGTTTCCGATTTTCACTTGCTGTGCGGGCTTTGTAAAATCAAAGTCATTCGCCGGGTATCCGCTCGGCGCCCTCCAAAGGTATTCGATCCGGAAGTCTTGATAAGCACCGGTCTTGGCATACAGTACATAGCCATCGTCCTGTGAAAACACCTGGAAGGCCTTGTTTCTTGCAAGGACAGCTACCCGGTTCAGATCAGTGGAGAGGTTTCCTTTGATTTTCAGGTTGCGACCGGTTTGAATAGTAATGAAATCCGCTGTTTTCGTTCGGTCAACTGTTTGATCGTTCTGGTTTGTTTCGCGCCGGTCGAAGAAAATTTATTTGCCAATTTTTGAGAAGCTTAGCCTATCATATGGATCTGTGCCGTTTAACCAGATATTTTCAAATTTTGTTCCAGCTTGCCAAAAGCTTTACTGATAAAATCCGCCAATTGTGGATAACCAACCGTGATGGCGCAGTGGCGCACGGCTTTCTGGCCGGGCAGCGTGGTGTAAATGCTGGTGGTCTGACCCGGTTGACCGATGGCTTTGACCTGAACGTCATACACATCGTTTCCATTTTATACAAACTTTTTGGCGCCGTATGTTTGAATGACCGCGCCGTTTCCCGTCACAATGTACGGATTTGTGTGATTGCCCTTTACCTACCGTAAAGCGGAAGGTGTAAGAATCGTTTTGCAAAACCATAAAGTCAGTGCTTGTATCGCTCTGTACGCTGCCTTTTGCCGGGCCAATTGTGATGGTGCAGTGGCGGACCGCCTTTTGGCCGGGCAACGTCGTGTAAATGGAACTGCTCTGGCCGATCTCACCAGTGGCGCGCACTTTTACCAGATAGACATCCTTGCCATTTTCTGTTTGCTTTTGGCATTAAAGGTCTGTAGGACAGTGCCGTTTCCCGTGCGATGTTCGGGTTGGCATGTGTATCTGAAACGGTAAATTTGAACTGGTAGTCGTTTCCCTTGCCCAGCGTAAAATTCATTGTTGTGTTGCTTTGGACAGAGGGGTTGTTTGCGGCGGATGCCGGTATGGCTATGCCGCTCGCGGTGACTGCGCAGGCCAGCAGACTAACCATGAGTTTTTGAATTGTGTGTTTCATGTGGATTTGTTTCTTTCCATCAAGGGCTGTACAGAGAAATGGTGTCATGCATCCGCAATCACTTCGTTATTTTGAAATGCTCAAATAATTTTTTGTCGAAGTGTTTCCATTTTTCGAAAAAAAGGCTTCTTACTAAATGTACGGTGAAAATCACCGGACAAACCTTCCTGTCGACAGGCGAAGAAAAACAAAATGAAGGGATTAATGTATTATGTCTTATCAATCTGTTATTGACTCATTCAATGTCACTACAAACTCTAAATATCAGCCAGCTGCTGACGGGACGACCTACTGCAATGTATTTGCACAGGACGTTATGAAGGCGCTCAACACGCCTTTGCCCAGTGACAATTGCCAGACTATGTTGAATGCACTGCGTAGCGGTTATTCTAAATGGGAAAAGGTAAGCGCAGTACAAGCGCAGAACAATGCAAATGCCGGCAAAAGTACGGTAGGCATTACCTATGATCATATTGTAGTCGTTTATCCGGGCCACACTGCTACCAGCGTAGATGAAGTCTATATGTCCATGGCAGGTTACAAGTGCTTTAATAACACGCGTATTACATATGCGTGGACGCGTGATCGCTTGTCTGAGGTCGAATTTTATACCTATATGGACACTCCGGTCTATGACTACAACAACTATAATCCGGCGATCCGCGCAACCGTCACCATGACCGGACGCACAAGACGAGCAACCAAACTGTACAAAACAGCAACGGGCACAGATTCCTTTAAGAGTCTGAATGCCAACGACTGGGTGGATATCATCGGTGAATCTGGGGATCGCTATCAGATGTTTATTCCGGATGGTACGGTCTGTTACGTGGCGAAAGCCGACGTCAGCCCGGACAACCCGGACATTTGGTTCTATTCCGATACTACAATGGATATGTCCATCAAAAAGGGAAACACATATCAGATTTTGATTGAATGTGCAACGACCATCACCAATTTCTATCTTGGAAGCAGCGGCGCTTTTTCGACTTCTATGACGAAGCAGGGCGCACGGCATTGCCTCACGCGATTCGGCGCGAACAAGGCGTATGGCGACACCTATTTTTGCCGTTTGACCGCCATCGGCTCTGTCGGGCAGAGCGCTGGCGTCTACGTAAGCTACGCAGGCAAAAACAGAAAGCTGTTTACGGCGACTGTTTCCTAAGCAAACGATGAAACCAGGCAGCATTGATTGGAAGGCAAGACTTCACTCGAAACCATTCTGGATTTCTATTAGTTCTACTGTGGTGGCTGTCATTTTTGATATTCTCAATCTTTGCGGGGTGGTTCCCACAATTACCGAGAACGATGTCCTACATGTCATTACTCTGCTTTTGATGATTCCAACGACAATTGGGATTATTGCAGATCCTACGACCGCCGGAATTACGGACCGGTCGCAGCAAAGTAAATAATTGTTCTCCTCCTTCTGGAGCTGCCCGCCGCTTGTGCAAACGAGCGGCGGGCAGCTCTTTCATACGCTTGCGCAAAAGGAAGGAGGCAACTCTTTTGAAAAAGAGCGCCTCCCTTTTTATTACAGATAAATGCTTGTGTATTTGTGCTTGCTTGTAATCAAAACAATAGCGAAATCAAGAAAGCTGGACGTACGCTCGATTTAAGTCCAGATACTGCCCCGCTTTAAGCGTAATCTGCGTGCTTCCCGTAAAGGTCAAAGAGGAAACAGGCTTGTCGCTTTGTGAAAAATCGGATGAATCGTAAATGTAAGCCCTTGATTCATTAATAACAGATCCGTCACCATAGCGCGTCGAATCGTGGATGACTGTATAGGTGCCGGGCTGCAAATCCAGTCCGCATTTATATTGCAGGTCATAGTCGCTGCTGCCAATGCCGAGCTGGCCCTTCGCATTGGGAAGTGCGCGGGCAACATTCTGTACTGCAGCCATCGCGGCAGATGTGAGCATCACGGTTTGCCCGTCATGCACAGTCAGATAGCTGCGTGCATCTTTTCCGTGTGATATTGTACTGGTCACGTAGGAACCATCCGCATTATTTACAGTGCAAACCGAATAATACGTCGGCGCGATCGGGAAAATCACATACTCGCCGGCCGGAATATCTTTGCCGACCTTATAGGTCTTACTGCTTTCGTTGTTGTCCGATGCCAGATACGGAATCACAGCCACAGTGTGCTTGACGGGCTTCTGACCTGGCAGCGTGGTGTAGACGCCCGTGGCTTCGCCTTCCTTGCCGGTGGCCAGCACCTTGAAGTAGTACACGTCGTTGCCATTTTCGACGACCTTCTTCACGTCCCGTGTCTGGAAGACAGCGCCATTGCCCATTGCAATGTTGGGGTTTGCGTGCGTGCCATGCACGGTCATTTTGAAGGTGTACGTCTTGCCTTGCTCAACCATAAAATTCATCGTCGTATCGCTCTCCACGTAGGGCGTGGTCGTACCGGCCGCGGCCGCCGTCAGCGGCATGGAACAGGTCACGACTGCTGCATGAATTACAGTAGCGAGCAGCACTCTTCTCTTTTTCATAACAGAACCTCCTTTAGGACGTTTTCCGTCCCTAAAAATATGGTGGAACAGTATTTTGCCTTGCAGTACGAGAATCTGTAAATGCAGGGAACCTCCTTCTACCTTTAGTATAGCATATATGAATGGAAAAGCAACTTAAATTTGGATTCAAACACTGCAAATTTTGATTACAGTTTTGTAAACTAATTCATGCTTTTAGCTAAATCCATTTAAATACTAATATTTTAAATAATTTATTACAGCAATTTCAGCAATATGGAATAATTTAAAATAATTTATTACATTAGCGTTTACAAATTCAGACTTTTTGACTTCTTTTATAGTAAAGGAGTGAAAAAGATGCAAAGAATCGTTGCAAAAATGATCCAACAGTCACAAAAAGGCGATGAAGGACAAACAATTTCTTTAATTAACAAATTTAAGCCAATTTTAAAAAAGTATTCTGCTTTGTTGCATACTGAAGATGCTTTTGAAAATTTACAACTGCAATTCTTAATATTATTACATAATATCGATTTACATAAATTCGAAGGGAAAAGTGACGGGGCAATAGTATCCTATATAAACCGTTCGATTCATCATATTTACATAAAATTGAGTCAGGCACAGCAGAAACACGCCAAAAACATATCGATTAATGATCTTCTGGAAGCCGATATTCGGAAATTGGACCGTACATTATCTGCATGGGACGATACCAGTAGCATAATGTTCAAAGATATGCGATCTCTTCTTTCATCAAAAGAATATAATATTCTTTATAAATATTTCTTTCTCGATTGCTCTATCGCGTCTATCGCCAAAGATTATGATACAAGTAGGCAAAATATCAATCGTATCAAAGAACGCAGCATAAAAAAACTCCGAGAGCATGGTTGGGACCAATAGTTGGAGGTACAATGATGTGCGGCAAGAAGGAAAAAGATTGAATATTCCAGCAAGCACGGCATTACACCAGCAGCCATTCGATAGCGGTGGCGAGCAGTACTCTTCTCTTTTTCATAACAGAACCCTCTTTGAGAGGTTTTTGTCCCTAAAAATATGGTGGAACAGCTTTTTGGCTTGCGATACGAGAATCTGTAAAATTAGAAGCTATTATAGCAAGGGGAAAAATCAGGAAAGCTGAATGTAAGCTCGGTCAAGACTCAGATACTGCCCAGCTTTGAGCGTAATCTGCGTGCTTCCCGTGAAGGTCACAGACGGCACGGCGTCGTAGTCGAAATCAGCCGGGAAATACGACGAATCATAAATGCGAACTTTGGACTCATTGATAACAGACCCGTCGCCGTAACGCGTCGGATCGTGGACGACCGTATAGGTGCCGGGCTGCAAATCCAGCCCGCACTTGTAGTCGAGGTCATAATCGCTGCTGCCAATGCCGAGCTGTCCCTTCGCATTGGGAAGTGCGCGGGCAACATTCTGTACCGCAACCATCGCGGCAGATGTGAGCTGCACATACTGCCCGTCATGAAATGTCAGATAGCTGCGTGCATTCTTTCCGTGTACGATTTTATGTGTCACTTCGGTACCCGACGTGTCAGCTGTAGGATAGATCATACAGTATGCAATATACGTCGGCGCGATCGGGAAAATCGCGTATTCGCCGGCCGGAATGTCCTTGCCGACTTGATAGGTTTTGGCGTGCGCAATGTTTAAGCTTCCATCTGTGCCCATATCCGGAGCAAGATACGGAATCACAGCCACGGTGTGCTTGACGGGTTGCTGTCCAGGCAGCGTGGTGTAGACACCCGTGGCTTCGCCTTCCTTGCCGGTGGCCAGCACCTTGAAGTAGTACACGTCGTTGCCATTTTCGACGACCTTCTTCACGTCACGTGTCTGGAAGACGGCGCCATTGCCCATTGCAATGTTGGGGTTTGCGTGCGTGCCATGCACGGTCATCTTGAAGGTGTACGTCTTGCCCTGCTCAACCATAAAATTCATCGTCGTGTCGCTCTCCACGTAAGGCGCGGTCGTATCGACCGCAGCCGCTGTCAGCGGCATGGAACAGGTCACGACTGCTGCTGCCAGTACGGTAGCGAGCAAAGCGTTTCTCTTTTTCATCATAAACCCTCCTCTAAAATCTGGTAAATTGATCCCAATGCGGATTTTACCTTTGTAAAGATACGGAACAGCCCTCCAAAATGTTCTAGCAAGTTGATCATGAATTGAAGCGTGTATCAAGTGAACTTCTTTTCGCCTTTAGTATAGCATATCCGGATGGAAAATCAACATAAATTTGGGTTCCAGCTTTGTAATTTTGCGTAACAGTTCTGTAAACTAATTCGTTTTTTTATTTATTTTTTGGAAATGGCGATTCTAAATTGAAAATTGTGGTCGTTTCGAAAAGCGAAAAATAAATTCAAATTATTTGAAAACTGATGCTTATAAATTTAGTCTTCTTTATCTGAAAATAAAAAGAGAGCAGCCGCACCCGCTAGAATTTTTCGGGAAGGGTGCAAAGCTGCTCGGCAGATGCTTTTTATCCGAAGGAAAGCTGGGAGATGAAGAGGCGGGATAAAAAATTTTCTTCCTCCAGCAGGAATTAGCATAATTTATTATTGACATATGCTAATAATAGCTTTATACTGTTTTCAGACACAGAAACCGGACGGGGGTTGAATATCCGGCAAAAGGGATGTGATCGGAAAGGAGAATGCCATGCCAAGACCAAGTAAGCCAAAGCGTGTGGATGCTGTTCCCCGCTGCTGTCGTTTCCGTGGGGATACGTTGGAAAGAGACGATTTTTATATCGCTCTGACAGTAGAGGAGTACGAGACTGTCCGCCTTATTGATTATTTTGGAAAAACACAGGAAGAGTGTGCAGCCTTTATGGGTATCGGGCGGGGAACCGTGCAGATGCTGTATGCGGAGGCCAGAAAAAAGCTGGCCAGGTTTCTGGTGGAGGGATGTACGCTGCTGATCAGGGGCGGAGATTATGTGGTGAAACCGTCCTGCGGATGGCATGAAAGGTGCCGGAACGATAACCCTGACGGCATTGATTCCCTTGAAGCGGGAGGCTTTATGACCGGCGGATCGTCGGCCAGGAAAGGAGAGAATTGTATGACGATCGCAGTAACCTATGACAACGGGGAAATATTTCAGCATTTCGGACATACGGAACAGTTTAAGCTTTATCAGGTGGAAAACGGGAAAGTGGTTTCCGCTCAGGTGTTGGACACCAACGGAAGTGGTCATGGAGCCCTGGCTGGTTTTTTGAAGGAGCATGGAGTGGATGTGCTGATCTGCGGAGGGATTGGCGGCGGCGCCAGAAATGCGCTGGCGGATGCGGGCATTCAGCTGTTTGGCGGGGCCTGCGGCAGTGCGGACGCCCAGGTGGAGTCTTATCTGGCAGGCACATTGGCCTATGATCCAGACGTGCGGTGCAGTCATCATGGCCATGGAGAGGGGAACTGCCAGGGGCATCACGGTGATGGCACTTGTGGAGCGCATGGATGTCACTAAGGCCCCAAAAAAGAAAAACGGAATACGAGGATGGCCTGGCGGAGGCTGAAACCGGGCTGCCATATCGTTCTGGCCAGACAGGAAAAAACTGTCTGGCCAGATTTTTGTGCGCGCCCGGCAAGGGTATCTGCCGCGAGATGGAATCCGAAGGAAGACAGATTTTGAAACGGTCCATTATAAACGAAAAGCTCGCACAAGCCGGATATTTTGACTTTCCGGCTTTGTACGAGCAGCTTCGAAACCTGTACTTATGCGATTAAACCGCCGTGTATGGAACCGTATGCACGGTGGTGTGAGAGGCCGGCCCCAATTAGAGGCCTCCTACTCGATGTATGTGCAAAAACGAGCGTTCCGCTCGCCAAGCTTTTGCTGGGCAGAATGTTCGTTTAATTTTATTGATCATCAGCTTTTGGATGCATGGGATACGACGCTGCAAACCTGCTGTAGGTGCATTGCCTTCCAAATGGAAAAGCCGAGAAAACTGCCGAGCAGACGCATCAGGATGACCGTCATATCAAAGACGCCGATGAGCAGGAAGAGTTGGGCTGCTTCCAGCGCCACGCAGGCAGCGAGGCTGACGAGGAACGCGCGCTTGCCGGTTCTGCAGCCCTGAAAAAACAGCGGCAGAAAAACGCCAAGTGGCAGAAACAAAACACAGTTCCCGAGCAGATTCCCCAGGTTTGCGAGGACCATTACTGTGCTGTACAGCGGAGCCTGGGTTGCGCCGATAAGGTCAGCAAATGGAATCAGCTGTAAGCGGGCCAAAACGGATTCCCCGTAGATCTGCCCGATGTAGGTGGGATAGCGGCGGAAGAACAGGATCAAGAGCAGGGCGGTAACGTACAGAATAAACAGACAGATGGCAACACTCTTTTTGCGTTTTGTCATGACACGCACTCCTTTGCTATAAAACAATTACAGTACGGTTATTGGAAAATTGTGAAATCACCTATCAGAGCTACGGTCTGCCAGGAAGTTTTATCGTCGCAACGAAATGCAACCGCGTAAGTCCTGTTTGTCACAAGATTATAGAAATGCAACACATCAGAAATATTGTTGCCATATCCTGTTTCGAAGGATGCAACAAATTTCTTTTGGTACATATCGTAAAGACTGATTACGAATGCTACCGGGGCGCCCGTTTCAGAATGAAAGGCATAAGAGACATTCAGTTTTCCATCTGCATTTGGGAAAAAATAGTAGTTGGTGAATAGCGTGCTAATGGTTCAATATTCAATGACGCCAGAATAAGGATTTCCTCTCAATTCCCAGTATTTTGTTGGGACATTGGTTTCACGCAATAAAGAAGATTTTTCATTTAGGTAATCTACGCTTTTTGCGGATGGGATGGATGTAGCCTCGGATAGGCCGGAAGCGGCACCAGGAGAGGTGGAAACATCGTCAGCGGCGAAAGCAGGAATTGAGAACACAACTGCTGTACTTACAGCGCAAAGGAGGGATAGAGCTTTTTTCCAAAGGGATTTGTACTTGTTCATAATGAAACCACCTTTCTTAAAATAGACATCCAGTTTTAACATATTTTACACAGAATGCGGCCGTAAAATAAACATTCGGGTACATCAACTCCTTTAAAAACCATATATTCCATTTCAAGATAATATTTACAGACTAATTATTACATAAAGAGGTTAATTTGTCAACCTTTTTGGAAGTTATTCATGATACCCTTCAAATCGGAGGCATTTCAATCGCAGGTTAAAGAAAAATTCCATTTTAACCTGCACGAAATCTTGACATAGGGCCAGAGGAAAAAACCGCATAAAAAAAGACCTTCTGGGAAGATGGAGGTGCGGCCGACCGCACTCCAAACAGCCAGAAGGTCTTTTTACGATTATGCGAAGATGCTGCCGGTCCGGAACGGCGCGGCGCGCTTCATGTATTTCATCAGGAAATAATAGATCAGGCCCGTCGGGATTAAGCTGACGTACCAGGACAGATCCACAAGAAACAAGGAACAGCATGAACCCAGCAGCACGGCAAAAATGCCGGGGAGGTTGACGCCCTTGAACGCGCCTTGGCGGTCATACAGCTGGTTTAAGTCCAGCTTCTGCCGCCGCAGGATGTAGTAATCGACCACCATCACCGCGAAAATCGGGCCGAGGAAGGCTGAATAGATGCGCGTGAACAGCGAAAGTCCTGCCGCCGATTCCGGCGTGACGAGCAGCCACGGGCAGCAGCAGATCGACAACACACCCACGATGATCGTGCTCGGCGCCCACTTGAGCTTAAACGAATCCATCAGCACATAGGCCGGCGGCACAATGTTGTTGAGCACATTTGTGCTGACTTGCGCAAACGCGATAAACAAAAGCGTCAATACCGTCAAAAACTTGCTGTCCATCGTGCTGGTAAACACCGCCACCGGGTCGCTGTTGCCCGTTGCGGCTGTGACCAGCAGGCCGATCAAGCCCATAAACAGCGTAACCGGCAAAATGGCCACCGCGTAGATGCCGCCCGTTGCTTTCGGGCCGGTCTTGCGGTGCAAGTTGCGCGCATAGTCGGAGGCGTTGATGATCATGGTGGAGTAGATGCCGAGGAAAGACGTGGTGGCCGCCCAGAACGGAAGACCCCAGGTGCCCTGGATATTCGAGAATGCGCTGGTGATTTCTGTGGAGAATTGCGTGCGCACCACGTAGAGCATATAAATCAGAATGGCGATGATGAAAATGCAGGAGATATTCTCCAGCCATTTGATCTCCTTAAAGCCCTTGATGGCCAGCCCTACCTGGAGCGCCGTGAAAAGGACATAGACCAGCGGCAGGCAGCTGAATCCAAACAGCACCTTCAGGCAGTTGTCGATGGCCTCTGCGCCGATCCAGCTCTGGTAGCCAAACCAGATGATGGCTGGCACGCCGCGCAAAAGGCCGGGCAGCTTCACGCCCGCGGTACCGAAGCTCGAGCGAAGCTGGATGCTGTAGGGAATCCCATACTTGTGGCCGCAGTTGCCGACCAGCACGAGCGCCACTGCGATGACCGCACAGCCGATGATCATCGCGATGATGGCCTGCGGAATGGTGAGGGCGCCGATCAGGCTCGCGCCCATCGAAAAGGTGCCAATCGATACGCAGCCGCCCAAAAAGCTCGCCCCGTATGAGAGTGGGTCCATGATACGTTTTTTGGTGGGGCGCAGGTCTTCCGGGATGCCCGCCTCCAATTCCGGTTTTAAAACCGGGTTATCGATGATTTCCTGCATGACTTCTCCTCCTTAGGATATTCCGCCGTTATTCGACCGGGCGGACCAGCTGGCCGTAACCATACGTACCGGAAAAGCGGCCTTCCTGCGCGACGACCTCTCCGCGCAGCACCGTACACACCGGCATGCCCTTGCCCTTCTTGCCGACAAACGCCGAGATCTTGTTTTTGTAAAGCAGGGATTCCGCCGTAATCTCCCATTCCCGTGCTGGGTCGAGCAGAACCAGGTCCGCGTCAAAGCCCGGCAGCAGCGCGCCTTTTTTGCCGTAAAGGCCGAATGCCTGTGCGGGCTTTTTCGCCATGGCGTTTGCCAATACGCACGGGGACATCCCGCGCTTGACGCATCCTTCATAGAATGCAACCTGCAAGCCGCTCTGGATGCCGCTGATGCCGCCCCAGACGTCAAAGACGTTCTCGATTTTCTGCCCGAGAATTTCCGTGTACTTTTCTTCCTTGCTGCACGGTGAATGGTCGCTGGCAATGCCGGAAAACGTGCCGTTTGCAACGTATTCCCACAGCCTGTCGACCTCTTCCTGCGAGCGCAGCGGCGGCGCGCACTTAAAGAGCGGGCCGTTTTCCAGCACGTCCTTGTCCGTCATGCTTAAATAGTGCGTACAGGTTTCGGCCGTGATGTCGTATCCTTCCTGCTGAGCTTCGCGGACCTTTTCGGCGACGTCCGGGCTTGAAATGTGGCAAATGTGCGCTTTGCAGCCGGTTGCCTTTGCAAGTTCGATAATATCGACCGTTGCGAGCATTTCCGCGGCGACTGGGCGGGAATCGAGAAATGCCTGCCAGTCCAGGCGGCCGGCCGCCTTCATGCGCTGTTCGGTATGGCGGATCATCGAGAAATCTTCGCAGTGGAAGCCCGCGCGCCCGCCGAATGAGGCGATGATCTGCATCGCTTCATATGCCTGCCCGTAGCTTAACGGGGTATAGTCCGGCGAGACAGGCCCGATAAAGGACTTAAACGCGACGCATCCTTTTTTGTGCAAAGCTTCCAGCTCGCCGAAATTGTCGGGAATCAGGCCGCCCCACAGGCAATAATCTGTGCAGGCGTTTTTCCCAACGATTTCTACCTTGCGGTCAAACAGCTCCGCCGTGGTCATGGCCGGTTCGTTTTGCAGGGGCATGTCGATGACCGTGGTGTAGCCGCCCACTGCTGCGGCCGCCGTGCCGTGCGCGTAATCCTCGCGCCATTCATAGCCCGGCTCGTTTAAGTGTGCGTGCGTATCGATGGCGCCGGGAAATACGTAGCAGCCGGCCGCGTCCAGTTCCTTCTTGGCCGGCGCCGTTTCTCCGGGCGCCAGGATGGCCGCAATCCTCCCGTCCCTTACCGCGATGCTCCCTTCCTGTATGGCATCTGAAGTGACGAGTTTTCCGTTTTTGACAAGTAAATCAAACATCTGGTTGCTTCCTCGCTTTCTCATTGTGACTGTCTTTATCCAGAATCGTTCCCTTCCGGAAACGTGCGCAGGAGCGCATGTATTTCATGCAGAAAAAGTAGACAAGTCCCGTCGGAACCGTCGCGGTGAAGAAGGAAATATCGACATTGATCAATCCGATGACTGCGCCCACTGCCGTCGCGATGATGGCCGCCCAGTTCACACCAGTGTGGCCGCCTTTTTCATTATAAAGATCATCCAGCTGGGCCCCTTCAATTTTCCATTTGTGCAGGATGTAGTAGTCTGTGATCAATACGGCAAAGATGGGACCGAAGAATGCTGTATAAATCTTGACAAAGAGGTCGAGGCCGGCCGCGGAGCTGTCGTTCGTCAGAATCCACGGGCACGTGCAGACGGCCAGAACGCCGACTAGGATGACAGCAGTGCGGTGCTTCATCTTGAAGGCGTCCATGAACGCATAGGCCGGCGGCACCACGTTACTGGCGAGGTTCGTGGTCATCTGCGCAAAGAGAATAAAGCAGAGTGTCACGACGAGCAGGATCTTGTTGTCGACCATCTGGGCGAACGCGTTAATCGGGTTTGCGATGCCCGTCGCCGTGGAAGCCATGACGCCAATCAGTCCGAGCAGTACGGTCGACGGCACCATGGAGATAAAATAGGCGACGCCGCGCTTTGCGACGGAGTAGCCGCCTTTCAGCTCGCGGGAGTAATCGCCGGCATTGAGCATGACTGTGGTGCTGTTGCCAAAGAACGCGATGATGGCCGCAAAGAAGGGCATTCCCCACGTGCCTTTCTGGTTGACGAGTTTTTCGGTGATGACGTCGCCATACTGCGTGACGCACACATAAAGCATGTAGATCATCGCGCAGACAATCACGACGCCGCCGATGTTTTCAACCCATTTGATGCCCTGGAATCCTTTGACCGAGAGAACGATCTGCAAAACCTGGAACAGAATGAAATACAGCACCACATTGTCATAACCAAACAGCGCGATGGAAATCTGGTTAATGGCTGCGCCGCCTTTGCGGCCGGGGGCGCGCGCGGGGCCCCACGCCGGAAAGCCGTACCAAACGATGGCCGGCAGGCCGCGGATCATCACCGGCACAATGCTGCCTTTTGTGCCGTACGCGCTTTTGAGCTGAACCGCATACGGCGCGCCTGACCGGTAGCTGAACCGATCGTTGGCGCAGATTCCGATTACCAGAATCGTGGAACCGATCAGCACGGCGAGAAACACCTGCAAGAGGTTTAACCCCTTGTCAATCTGTGCCGAGCCCATCGTCAAAGTGCCGATGGAAATACAGCCTCCGAGCCAGAGCATCAGATAGGAACCCCAGCCCATAATGCGGTCTTTTTCTGCAATCGGTTTCAGGGAGCCCGCTTCCTGCTTTTCTTTTTTCTCCGTTTTGTCAGTTGCACTGCTCATGGTAGCCCTCCTTCTTCTCTTCATACTTTAATGCTTTTTCATCTTTTCTTGACGCTTTTGAAACATCGGTCTTATGCTTTGGCCGGCGTCACATATTTTCCGTAGCCGATCGCATCGTCGAGGTAGCGGCCGTCCTTTGCGACGACTTTCCCGCGAATGATCGTGTAGACTGGAGCACCTTTCCCTTCGAGGCCGTCGAAGCATGTCACGTGTCCCTTTGTAAAAAGCTCTTCCTGCCTGCACTTCCAGGCCTTCTCCGGGTCAACGATGACGATGTCACCGTCAAAGCCCAGCTCAAAGGCGCCCTTTTGCCCATAAAGGCCAAATATTTTTGCCGGATTGTAGTCCATTACCTTCGCGATCAGGCTCGGGCTGAGCCCTTTTTGATGGACAACCATATCGAACATCATTGGCAGGAAGAACTGGATGGAGTTTAAGCCGCCCCATGCCTGCCAGATGTCTTTTGTCTCATTGTCCTTTTCTTCGTCCGCTGCCGGGGAGTGGTCGCTGCCCACACAGGAAAGCGTTCCATCCAACACATAATCCCACAGCTTTTCGACGTCCTCTTTCTTGCGCAGCGGCGGCGTGCATTTTGCCGGGGCGCCTTTTTCAAACACCAAGTCCTCCGTAAAGCCGAGATAATGCGGGCATGTTTCCGCGGTCACCGGGAGGCCCTCATAGATGGCTTCCTTGACAACCTGGGCAACCATCGGATGGCTGACGTGGCAGATGTGGACGCGTCCGCCGGTTGCACGCGCCATATCGATGATGTTCTTCGTTGCCACATACTCCGTCCAGACATCATGGGCGTCCAGGAAGTCGCGGATTTTTTCGTCGCGCGTGCGGCCCTCTTTTGCCTTTGCCTCTTTTTCGCGTTCCATCACCTGGCCGAATTCCTCGCAGTGGAAGCCGCACAGGGCGTTATATGGTTTGAGAATCTCCAGGGCCTTTCTCACATTTCCCATGTTGACAGTTGGAAACAGATTCCCGTTCGGGCAGGTGAAGCCCTTAAAGGCCGCAACGCCGCAATGGTAAAGGTCCACAAGGTCGTTTAAGTTATTTTTAACGGAACCCGGTTTGTCGTCATAATCCCCGACGATGCCGCCCCACAGGGCAAAATCGACGGCGGAATGCCGGCTGATTTTTCCAAGCTTGAGATCAAAGATTTCCTTGTTCAGCAGGGAGGGATTGTTGTTCAAGGGCATGTCGATCAAGCAGGTGCATCCGGCTGATACAGCGGCTCTGGAACCGGTCTCAAAATCTTCCCTGTATTCAAAGCCGGGTTCATTCAGGTGGGCATGGCAGTCGATAATGCCCGGAAAGACATAGTTCCCGCCAGCGTCGATGACTTCTTTTGCTTCTGCCTCGGTTCCCTTCTGGAGAAAAGCTGCGTACACGCCATCTTTAATTGCAATATCCGCCTCATAAATTCTGTCCGGCGTGACGAGCCGCCCATTTTTCACAATCAGATCATACATATTTTTCAAAGCTCCTTTTCCGAGAACACAAAATATGAAAAAAGGCAGAAACTTCCCTCAATTCTCCTCTTTGAGAAATTTCTGCCCGTTGTCTATCCAATCATTCCCTGAACACGGCAATTGGAACAGGCTGCCTTTTGAAAGGCGCACCTCCTGTCACAATTCCAAAACCAGGTCGTAAAGTACCTGTACGGCTTTTGCAAAGTCAATATATGGGGTATACTCCACCGGACAGTGGCTGCGCCCGTCCCGGCTGGGGACAAAGAGCATCACTGTCGGCAAAACCTGCCCGATGGCGAGCGAATCGTGGCCGGCGCCGCTCGGCAGGCGGCAGGAAGTAAACCCATGTGCTTTGCAGCTCTCCTCCATGATCGAGAGCATGTGTTCGTCGAGATCCACCGGCGAGATGTTGAGCTTTTGCTCCATCGAGTAGGAGGCCCCCACCGCGCCGGTCTCCTCATCGAGACGGGCGCGGATCTGGGAGACGATGTCGTCGATGTTCTGCTGGGTGCGCGAGCGGACGTCGACGCTGAATTCCGCTGAACCGGCGATGATGTTCATGGCGCCCGGAACGGCCTTCAGATAGCCGACGGTGGCAACCGTGCCTTCCCCTTTTTCCAGGGCCATTTGGTCGATGCCTGCGATCACTTTGGCGGCGATGCTCACGGCATCCTTGCGCATGTGCATCGGCGTGGTGCCGGCATGGTCGGCGCGGCCGTTGACGGTTACCGTATAGCGCTGGATCCCGACGATGCAGTCGACCAGTCCCAGCTCAATGGAGGCGGCGTCCAGCACCGGCCCCTGCTCGATGTGCATTTCAATGAATCGGGCGATGCTGCCGGGCTGCCAGGCGGCCTTGCCAAGCTGCTTCGGGTTAAAGCCGTACGCTTTCATCGCGTCGTAAACCGTGATGTCGTCTTTGTCGGTATAGGTCTTGCATTCTTCGACAGTCATCTGGCCGAGCATGCACTTGGAACCGAAATAGCCCGTGCCGAAGCGGCAG
>USIA01000028.1 GCA_900554535.1 uncultured Oscillospiraceae bacterium
CGGTCATCGGCTGCGCTGCTTTGGAGATGTACGCCTCCATATTGTGGGAGAGCGCATCAAATCCGACGGACGCGAACACGCTTTTGGGCATGGTCGTCATCAACTCCGGATCAATGAGTGACGCCTTGGCGACAATCATTGGACCACGCAGAGATTTTTTATCTTTGGTTTCCGGATTTGTCAGGACCGCAAAGCCATTTCCTTCGCTGCCTGTCCCGCAGGTTGTGGGCACCAGCACAAGCGGCAGCGCCTTCTGGGAATGCTTACGCTCAAAAATATAGTCGTTCACATCGCCATCATTGCAGGCCATAAATGCAATCGCCTTAGCGGCGTCCATAATGCTGCCGCCGCCCAGGCCCACGATCACGTTACAGCCCTCCTGCTTGGCCAGCGCCGTTCCAGCTTCCGCCGTTGTGGTGAGGGGATTCTGCGTCACCTGGTCAAAAACCACCGCCGGGACGCCTGCCTTTGTGAGCAGGTCCAAAGCGCGGTCCAAAAGGCCGGATTTTTTCGTGCTGTGCCGGCCGGTGACCACGAGCGCTTTGCTGCCGTATTTGGCAGCCTGCTCCCCGATCTGCCCGGCAACTCCGCGTCCGAAAATGAGATTTACGGGCAAATAGTATTGAAACTGCATGAAAAATCAACCTCCTTTTCACAAAAAAGCAAAAGCGGCCCCTTGACATCTTGCCGCCAGGACGCCTTTGCCCCTGTTTCACCGCGCAAAATGCCCTTTAAAATGCGCAGATGTTTCCTTAATGTGCTTTCAGTATAGTGCTTTGTCGGCATCTTGTCAATTATTTCCTTGAAAATCAAAAACGCGCTTACAGCCACAACTTGGTTCGCGCGCCGCCTTGACATTGGCTCTGGAATGCCGTATTCTGGATATGCTGATCAAGAAGGCCGTTTGAAAAACTCAATTTTTGGATTATTAGATACTTTGGAAAGGGATACTATGCTCAATCAATTTTCGAGGACTGAATTGCTGCTGGGAAAGGCGGCAATGGAAAAATTGGCCGCCTCACGAGTGGCGGTATTCGGCCTCGGCGGCGTCGGCGGCTATACCGTGGAGGCGCTGGCCCGCAGCGGCGTCGGCGCGCTCGATTTAATCGATGACGACCGGGTTTGTCTTACGAACTTAAACCGCCAGATTTTGGCGACGCACAAAACAATCGGAGCACACAAGGTCGATGTAGCGAAACAGCGCGTTGCAGAAATCAATCCAGATGCAATCGTACGGGTCTATCAGACATTTTACACGCCGGAAACAGCCGTGCAATTTGACTTTTACAGCTACGACTATGTGGTCGATGCCATCGACACAGTAACCGGCAAGCTGTCTCTGGTCATGCAGGCGCACGAGGCTGGAACGCCCATCATCAGTGCCATGGGCGCAGGAAACAAAATGGACCCCACGGCTTTTCGCGTAGCTGACATCTACCAGACTTCCGTCTGCCCATTGGCACGAATCATGCGCCGCGAACTTAGACGCCGCGGCATCCAACATTTAAAAGTGGTATATTCGGAGGAGGCACCCATGACGCCAGCAGAGGATATGACGAGTAGCTGCGGCACCGACCACAAATGCACCCGGCGCCGTGCCATCCCCGGCAGCAACGCCTTTGTTCCGCCGGTCGTCGGGCTGATCCTTGCAGGTGAGGTGGTCAAGGATCTTGTCGGCTTCTCTGCATCCCAATCTGTATAAAAGAAGGCGGTATTTTTGCAGACAATCGATCAGGCATTGAAAAAACTGCAGACCTCGCAGTTTCGCAGCCGCTTTCATCTGACGGCGCAGGACAAAGCATATGTCCGCAAAAAAGGCCTGGACACCATCCGCCAGCACGCGCAGGACTTCATCCGCACCCGCCTGGCACCTGCGGACAACCCCAAAGACGGGAAACAGACGCCTATGCACGGGCACCCAGTGTTCATCGCGCAGCACGCGACTGCCTGTTGCTGCCGGAAGTGCCTGCATAAATGGTACCGCGTCCCGATGGGGGTCGAGTTATCCCCATCTCAGCAGGAAAAAATTGTAAACCTCATTATGGCGTGGATTAATCTCCAGATGCAGGCACATCCAGGCCCTTAAAATGCTGGGCTTCCTCCCCCATATGGCCTTGCGTTGCATTTTTAATGGCGGGCGGTGTAATAATGAAGTATGTGTGATGGAAAGGAAGGATTCCAATGAAATTTTCTGAGATGCAATACACGCGTCCCGATGTGCCAAAGATTTTGCAGCAATATCAGGACGCAACCGAACGCTTCCAAAAAGCCCACTCGGCAGAAGAACAGCTTTCGATTTATCGGGAACTGGAGGCTGTCAACACCGATATCGAGACGAACATGACGCTTTGCAGCATCCGAAACAGCATCGATACCCGTGATTCCTTTTATGCAGCAGAGCAGGATTACTGCGACGAAAATACGCCCCTGCTGGAGGAGGCACAGCATGTATTTGAGGCGGCACTGCTGGCTTCCCCTTACCGCGAAAAGCTGGAGCAGCAGCTGGGGACGCTTTTGTTCCAGAACCTTGAGATGACACAGAAATCGTTTTCGCCGAAAATCACGAAGCTGATTCAGCAGGAGAACGCGTTGCAGACACAGTACCAAAAGCTTTACGCCAGCGCAAAAATCACGTTTGACGGCAAGGACTGCAATATCGCACAGTTGGAGCCCTATAAGCAGAGTACGGAGCGGCAGGTGCGCCGTGCTGCGCTGGAGGCTGAAGGCAGTTTTTTTGACGAGCATCAAAAGGAGTTTGACGAACTGTTCGATGCGCTGGTCAAAAACCGCACTGAACAGGCACAAACCCTGGGGTACGAAAGCTATGTGGAACTTGCCTATATGCGCCGTTTGCGCAATTGCTACGATGCAAAGGCGGTCGCCAATTTTCGCAGTCAGGTCATCCGCCATGTGGTTCCTGTGGTCGGCGAAATCAAGCAGGCACAGGCGCAGCGGCTGGGGCTAAAACGCCTGACATTCTGTGATGACGCCTTGTCCTTCCCGGACGGGAACGCTGTTCCGCAGGGCACGCCAGAGCAGCTGCTGGAGGCCGGGCGTGAGATGTACCGGGAGATGTCGCCGGAAACGGCGGCGTTTATCGACCAAATGTTCCAGATGGAACTTTTCGATGTGCTGGCAAAAGACGGAAAAGCACCGGGCGGATACTGCACCGATCTGCCGGGTTATCACTGCCCGTTCATTTTCTCCAACTTCAACGGGACATCGGCCGACGTGAATGTGCTGACGCATGAAGCGGGCCATGCGTTTGCTTCCTACCTTGCAGACCGCACAATTTCGATCGCAGCACTGCGCCAACCGACCATGGAGGCCTGCGAGACACATTCCATGTCCATGGAGTTTCTTACGTCTCCCTGGCATCATCTTTTCTTTCAGGAACAGACGGAGAAATATGCGATTTCCCACGCGGAAGGCGCACTGGTTTTCCTGCCGTATGGTTGTATGGTGGACCACTTCCAGGAATTGGTCTATGCAAGCCCGGACATGACCCCAGCAGCACGTAACCAGGCTTGGCTGAAGCTGGAAAGCACCTATCGCCCTTATCAGGACTTTGACAACCTTCCCTTTTACAGCCGTGGCGCGGGCTGGCAGCGGCAGCTGCACATTTATCTGTATCCGTTTTATTATATCGACTACTGCCTGGCGCAAACCACTGCGCTGCAAATTTGGTCGGCTGCACGCAAAGATGCAAAGGCCGCCTGGCAACAGTATTTTTCCTTCGTCAAAATGGGTGGAACCAAGACGTTTCTCCGACTGCTGGAGACCGCGCATCTGCGCTCTCCTTTTGCGCCGGGCTGCCTGCAGGAGGTTGCTGCAGAGACAAAAACATGGCTTGATAATGCCTATGCCGAATTGGCGCAGCACACAAAATAAATTTTTAAAAGCACCTTTTCTGGACGGTGGGCTGTCGAGAAAAGAATGCTCGAAAATGTGCCTTGATTCGGCCATCAAAAGCCGTTTCAAGGCGCATTTCGCGTATGCAAAATTTTTATGCGAAGATACGACCCAATTTTGTCCGGGCAGATGCTGGCATAAAATAGAAACGGCTTAGCTGTCTTATTTTAGAGGACTTCTTTGAGCATAATCTTCTTCTTAAACCTGCCCCGCTTGGTGGCTTTTTCTGCCCGCAACTGCTCCAACTGTTCCAACGTCCAACCCCGGGCTTTCACCACGGCTCGCATGACCTCCAGAAGATCGGCTAATTCTTCCAGCGACTTGCTTGCCTGATATTCAGCCAGCTCTTCAGCCAGCAGGCGTAGATATTCTTCATCGGAGAGCGTTTCAGTGATACAGGTTTGGCCATTCGCCTCAATGATTTCTGGAATGCGATCACGCACCAATTTGTAATATTTCTGGTTCATTTTTGACTCCGCTTTCGATAACTCTCGTTTGTCAGAAACACTTCTTGCTCGATGGTAACGCGATACCGCAAGATTTCCTGAATTGCATCTTGAAACATCGGAAATTCTCCTGTTTCAAACGCTGTTTGCAATCGTCCCAAATAGGAATCGTCTCTACGCAACCCATATTGCGCATACCGGTCAACATCTTCCGCACGCATTCTCATGGGCTGTAACTGCGGGAATATCTGCTGCAGACGCGAAAACATCTGAAATCCTCCCAGATCGATATCTGCCCAAAACACGATTTCGGTCTTATCGCGCATGAATTCGGCCATTTTTTTAAAGAACAGCCGCTTTTGTGGGCTCAAAAATCCACCATGAAATATAGCAAGCTCGTCTGCTGCCAATTCCGCAAAAAGATACTCTTCATAGTTCGTTTTGTTTTCGATAAACGTCACCCGGTGAATCTGCTCCAAAGAAAAAGAAGTGATGGATTCAACCGCTGTGCTGGGAAGCGCCATCCCGTTCGGAAACAATGGCGCCAGGTCCACGACGCCACCAGTGGTAACGATCGAGCAACGGCCGGAGAGCGGGTATAATTCTGGATGGGAATAAATTCCCAACAAGGCCAGCATTTCTTTTTCGCTTAGCGTCTGGTGTTCCGAAATTTCTGCCAGTTCCGGTTGAAATCGGGCTGCAATCTTCAAAAACGGTTCCTGGAATTCCCGTTCGAATCGTTTGCTGTTTTGGAAGCACTGCGTACTGAATGCGCGGGCGGTGATTGTGTCGCTGCACAAATCATCATAACACTTAAACGCATGCATCAACCCTTCCAGGAAGGCATCTCCCTGCCGAAAAAGCGCTGGAATCTTCCAGGTATGCTCGATTGCCGCGCAAGTCTCGTCCCGAAAAGCGGCAATCCAGGGCAGATGAACACCGGCAAGCGCTTGCCGCAAAATGACGCAGACGTGCTGAGCCTTCTCGCGTGGATGTTTCCGCCCTGTCTTTTGATAGGCCCGCTGGACATTTGATAAATTCAGGATGATTTTTGACAAAACCGGCCTGCCGGGCACCCATTCCAGTTGAACGAGTCCAGCACGAGCCAGCTCCTGCGCCGACTGGTTAAAACGATCTCGGACTTGTGCGGTTTCGTATTGATACTCCGGCAGTTCTTTGCGTGCAATCTGGAGCATAACCCTGCGGTGCGATACACCTGGATGCGTTAGGTGCACGCTGTTTTCGTACTTGTCTAGCAGGCGGGACAAGATTAGCTGTTGCTCCATGTATCGGCAACCTCCTTGCGATACGGCAGGATCTTCATTGTATATTTTTCCTTGCAGACCAGCAACGTACAGTCGGCCTGCGGCATAATATCAGGCAATTTGTCTGGGGGCGTACAGATAATCGCTTGAAGATGCATTTTTCGGAGGAGGCGGACGCTTTCGATAATTCGGTCACTATCCATTTTATTGAACGCTTCATCAAAGACAACCAGCCGAACGGTATTCCCAAAGCTGGAGGGGTCGTTCACGCGATAGAGCTGTGCAAAAGAGGCCAATACCGCGATATAAAACGGAGTCTGCGTTTCGCCGCCGGACTTAGTGTTCAATGTTTTGGACAGAAGCTGCCGGTTGCCGTTTTGGTCCGTTGTTTCGAGATCAAATTTCAGGTAAGTCCGGAAATCTGTATAGCGTTCAATGTTTTGTTGCAGCTCGCTTTGTTTGCGCGCATTGGTGTTGGTATCATCGGATGTGGCGATACGACCAAACAAATCCTCAATCAATGCCCCATATTTCTGCTGGAATGGTATCGCAAACAATCCCCCCTCGCCCTCCATCAGCTCAGGGGACATAATCATATCATAATACGCCGCATAATCCGGATTGCGCTCCACCTTAAATTGATACTGATCCGTCCCAAATTGGGCTTGTTTTAACGCACGATTTAAGTTCCGAACCTGATCCTGTACCTGGTCGATGCTGGACTTAAGCTTTGCAAGAAAATCATTCTGGAATTGCTCCATGGCGCTTTCGCGGGCTTTTCGGATCTTCTCACGGTACTTTGGAAGCTCATTTTCTTCCAGCCGTTTTTGTTCGTCATCAAATTCGGCGTTATCCAGCGCTTCTATGCGAAAATGGCACGGTTGGAATTGCTGCACATACGCACGCCTGAGCTGGAACAGCTTCTCTTGCGATTGGCGCACTTCGTTTTTTGTCCGAGGGCACTGATCCCCAAAATTTTTAGCCACCACAGAAGCTTTTTTCAAACGGGCCAATTCCTGGCGATACCGGGGCAAGCCTGTCGTTTCCTGATACTGGGCATCATAGCCCTCCTGAATCGCATCCTTTTTTTCCGCTAATTGTTGATAGTGGCCGGGCAATTTTTCATATTCCAAAATCCGCAGAAGGCCTTCCAGCTCTCCAATTTTGCGGTCGCTGGCGCTCTGATCTTGCCGTAAGGCATCGATCTCTTTGACCAATGTTTTGATTTGCTTGTCCAGGCCTGCGAGCCAGAAAAGATCCAGTTTGGATAACTTCTCCGCGACTTTCTCCAGAGCTTTTCTGATTTCCAACTCATGCAGATACTCATTCTGCCGCTGGGTTACTTCCTGAAGAAACCGTCCCGTAAAAAGAAATTCGCGCTTTTTCTGCTTGCCCAATTCATCACAAACCGGCTGAAGCTGCTGGCGTTCTTCCCAGAGGGTTTGCCGGTTTTCCGTAAGCCGCTGGATTCGGAGGGCCACTGCTTTTCGCCCGATAAAGGCGTCTTCCATCCGCGCTTTTGGAATGGGACGGGCCACATATCCCTGATAGAGCATGCCGTCTGCCGTAATCGCGGTTTTGTGATTTCTCAGCTGGCTGGAATGGGCACAACACACCACTCGCCCCAACAGATAATCCACATAACTCCTGGCCAAAGGATTCTCTGTTTCGACCTTTTTGGCTAAGCTGTCATCTCTGGGTTGCAAATGCTCGTGTTCCCGAATTTTACCCACATCTACGAGACCAAAGGATTGCCTCCCGTATTCTCTTTTGATCCCATCATAGATGGACAATGCATCGCCGTAAACAGCAGGTTCCACCAGAAGATAGAACTTCTGCGTGTTCAAAAACCCTTCTACTGCGCCCCGCCACGTCTCTTCACCGTCTGCGATTTCCAAGACGTCTGCCAAAACTTCCACGGAAACAGTCTGGTGATATTTTTCAAACAGTTTTGTCTGAATTCGGTGCTTCAGATCCAGCAGCCCCGTTGGATAATCCTTAATGTTTTTACGCAGCATCTCCAGCGTCGCATCGATATCTTTCAGTTCTGTTTCCAGTTTTTCTGTATGATTCTCTATCTCATAAGCTGCTTTTCGAAGCTGTTCGGAAAAAGCCGCGCTTACTGTTTGGGCTTTTTCAAAGGCGGAAAGCGTTCCGGAAAAGATTTCAACGCTGCAGTTTTGCAGTGGAAGGCAGGCGCTTTTTAACGCTTCTGCACCTGCCTGAACGTCTCCAAGGGCTTCCAGCTCTGGCCAATGCGTCACGCGATCGCATAGAGCGATCAGGATCTGCGCTTCCCGCCTTGTTTCCAGGATGGTTTGGCCAAGCTGCTTTTCCAGACTTTTTTGTTCCTGCTCTAACTGGCGCTGTTGTTCCTGCAGACGATTTTGCTCCTGATAAATATCGCTCTTTTCTCGCGCCGCAATCAGTTCGTTTTTCCTTGCCTCTCTCTGCGCAATCTCATTCTCCAGTTCCCTGTGGCGAACTTCTTCCTTTTGAATATCAATTTTACAGTCGTGCTTTTTCTGTTCCAGCTCTTGAATCTGCTGTTCCAGGAATTCTTTTTGTGCCCAAAGTGTCAGAAATTTTTGCTGCTGAAGCCGGGCGATTGCATTTTGCAGTTCTATAAATTGTTCGGAAATTTCTTTGAGCGCTGAAAGTTTATTCTCCTGCCGTTCAGCCAGTTTCTCATGCTGTTTGTAGTCCCGAATGTTTTGCTGCATCGCCTGAATATCTGGTTTATCAGGAATGTCACAGATGTTTTCTGTGATAAACTGCTGGATATTGACGATCGGACGGAAGGAGACCGCTTTTTTCATCATGCGGCAAACCTGCTCGCTATGAACGTTCCACTTTGCCAGTAAATCTCCCCGATATTGTTTGTTGCTGTCGTACATTTGGGCATGGGCCCCAAACATACTTCTCAAATAGGCACGCAGCGCGGGGATATCCATAGCCCGCCGTTGCACTAAAAAACAGGTATCCGGGATCGTGCCGTCATAAATATAATACTGATCCCGACGGCTGCCGTCACTTCTGCAATCAAATACGATTCCGGCAACAAAAGATTTCTCCTTCTGGTCATCCCAGAATTCGCAGGCAATATAGCTGGAAAAGTCTTTTCCTTTTCTCGAAGTCGGGTTGTTGGGATCCATATCAGCCCGCAGATATCCGTCCAGGGTGCGCTGAGAACTGTCGTTGGCTGCTTTATTAAAATTCCTGGCGTTCGTCTCCCCCAGAAGGACGATCTGCAGAGCGTCAATTACCGTGGATTTTCCCGCGCCATTTTTTCCTGTCAAAAAGTTAATGTCCTCTACCTCAATGAGCTGCTTAGAAAAGTACAGCCAGTTAATCAGCAGAATCTTCTTCAGCTTCTTCATGATCTGCTTCTTCCTTTCTCAGCATGGAAACGATCGCATCCACTCGCTCACTGGATACTACCGTTAAAATTGTTGGCAGAATGGCAAATTTGCAGCTGTTTTGCGTAAATTTTCCGTCAATTCGCTGCAAAATATTATGATGCTCCAAAATGGTCAATGCCTTTTTGACTTCTCGCATATTCGGCCTTGTAGAGAGAATCGCGTAATCGGTGACGACCTTTTCCAGCACATCTCGGACTGTGCACAGTACATCCTGATTCAGTCCTACCTGATCTTGATTTTCATCATAGATCATACGCAGCGCCAAGAGGATGGCGGTTGCATCCTGATTCAAAACACAGCGGTTTGCCTCATCTGTATTGACCACATAAAAGTATCCGTTAAAATCATCCTGGCGCAAGTCCCAGTCCAACAGGGAAAGATAGTCTCGAACCAGGTCTTGATGAATCGAAAGAAATGTATACTGTGGATTGTTGATACGTCCTTTATCCGGTAAATAGAGCGTGCGTACGACAAAAGTTCTGCTCAGCAGTTGGTTACAGACGGTTTTAAACTCTTCCAATTCCTTGGAAGAAAAATTCTGGATCGCATTGAAATCCACCTACTTCTCCTCCTTTTTCACAAAGCGCAGTTGAGGAATGGCATATTCGTTTTGAAAGCACGTCCCCTCCAGCGCTTCCACGCGATAGAAAGATCCCCGATCCCCGCTTTCCAAAACCGCCAGCAAGCTCATGATATAGGAATAATCGTCCCCTACATTCATATCTTTGGAGTATCGAATGCTTTCTTTTCCGAAGACCGCCTGCATATACGCTGCGACTGCAGCCTTTCCATACCGCGTTCTGAAAAGGGCTTGCGCTTCCTTCTGCGCTTCCAGGCTAATCTCGCCCTCTTCCACTACAATGGGATCGGGGGCACTCCGCCGGGTAGGGCGTTTTCGATTCCACAAGCTTTTTTCAGATAGGTAGGTCTGTTCGTAAAGATGAAAAATAGGCTGAATTGCTTCTATCAGTTCTCTTTTCCGACGATTTCGTGACAGTAAGGTCAAAAGATAGTTTAGATTGCCGCGAAGGTTTTGATCCTGGTTGGTCAGATTTTCGATTTTCTGTGTGGTTGCTCTTGTATAGCGCCGCACCTGCTGGTCGATCTCGTCCAGATAATCGCGTTCGATTCGCTCATATCGCTCTTTGATCCAGAATATCTTTTCGAGCAGATCTCTGCGACAAGCTTCCAGTGTTTCCTTGCGCTTATCCTGCAAAGCCGCATTCGCCATAGCAAGCAGCGTTGTTTTATCTTCCAGCCATTCGTCCAGGATTTTTTGGATTGGGACGCGGTACTTGGGGACGGAATCCTTAATTTTGAGGGGACGGATATAAGCTTCTACAACATGCTGGCCGAAATCATCAAAATGAGAAGCCAATACCTGATTCACGTCCTGCATCTCGATTTGAAGCTGAAAGAATCGTTTCACATTGTGATAGACGGTTTTCAGCATTTTGATCAAGGCCATGGTGTTCTCATAGGCACTGTAAAGCGCCATCATTTTCTCATAGGGGTTATCTCCCTCTTTGGCCACAGTCAGGGACGAATATGTGCCAAAAACATAGGAATATCCGCGCATCGGCTCGTCATTCCGCAGCTGATGAAATAACTCCAACAGCCGGCTGCTGTAACTTGGAACGATCAGATATTCTTCAAAATTCTGAAAGTCTTTTCCGCGTTCTTTTTCAAACCATCCTTTGCTACAGAGTTTTCGTATCAGAAACCTCGCCCGGCCCGAAATATCCTTCAGCTCTTCCTCATCAATGTCTTCTCCTTCAAAGGTAGCTTCTGCCAGCTGTTGTTCCAGCCTGTTTCGAAGGATCGAATAGTACAGGCTTTCCGGAATTTTCAGGTTGTCACGATAGGCTTCGTATAGGACGTCTAACGCATCGGCATATAAGCTGCGGTTAGGAGATGCCAGTACAGAAAATAATTCAGATGGAATTGCGTCAAACAGCCGCATATCAAATTACCTCCTAACCCTTTTGCGCGGCGTCTGCCAGATGCTTTGCCAAGCCTCCGGCTTATCGATGGGAGTTGCCGTTCAATCCATCACGCAGTTTCTGTAAAATCGGTTCATCCGCAGGACAGAAATGATATTGCGGAATTTCCGCCACCGTAATCCAGCGAATATCGTTGTGTTCCAGCTTTTGGGGCACGCCAGTCATAATGGCAGCGCGAAACAGGGTCAGATGAACGGTGAGATCCGGATACACGTGGGTGACCTCAAAAAACACGTCCCCCACAGTCACCGTGACGGCCAGTTCCTCCTGGCACTCCCGAACAAGAGCTTGCTGTTTAGTCTCGCCCGGCTCTACCTTGCCGCCAACAAATTCCCACAACAGTCCCCTGGCTTTATGGGCCGGGCGCTGACAGATCATAAATTTATCACCCTGCCAAATCAGGGCCGCGACCACTTCCGTCAAGAGATTCCCTTCTTTCCGAGATTCTTCTCCCAGTATACCGGATTTTCTAGGATTATACAAGAACGGTCTCCTTTTCTGCGCATGATGGCACGACAAAGCGGTAAACTTTCCGCTGGGAAAGACAGTCCAGCGGCCAAACCAACGGTATGATACGCTTACAACTTTTTAGACAAAGAGACAACTGGAGGACTTGACATTTTGGAGTGAGTTTTCTATAATATAAAACTGTAGCTTTCGGGGTGTGGCGCAGTTGGTAGCGCGGGTGGTTTGGGACCATCAGGCCGCAGGTTCGAACCCTGTCACTCCGACCATCAGGCTGAGCCTGGACGCAGTATGCGTTCCGGGCTCAGTTTTTGTTTGTTTTAGCCCACATATAAAAACTTTGCTTTCAATATTGAATCCGGAAAATCGCGAAAGAATGCGGTTTCCCGGCTTTTTACGCTTTGAAGCTGTCCATCTATCCTCTTCACTCTGTCTTGTTCCTGCGTTTCTGCCGGGTATCGATATTGCTGACGCTTCCCAGAAAACATGGCCGCCAGCAGACGGATGTGTATTTTTTCTTCCAGTATCTGCATCCTCTATAAAAAACTTGCCCGCGCGCCTTGCAAGCGGATGCAGAGAATGGTAAACTAATATGTATGACTTGTGCTCGGAAAGGGATGCTGTATGAAAGAAACGATACAGAAAATCTGGAAGTACCTGACCTCTAAAGAAATGATCCTTTATATTGTGTTCGGCGTGCTGACTACCGTCATCAATCTGGTCATTTATTTTGTGCTGACGGAAGTCATGACTGTTAATGTGTCTCTGGCGTATTTCATTGCATGGGTGGTGGCCGTTGCCTTTGCCTTCATTACCAACAAGAAATTCGTCTTTGCCAGCAAAACCAAAAAATCCAAAGCCATTTTGTATGAGCTTGGCACCTTTGTGGGTGGTCGGCTTTTGACGCTCGCTATTGGCGAAATTTTGATTACAATTTTTGTGAATATGCTGGGGCAGAGCAATATAATCTGGAAGATCATTACCAATGTTATTGAAATTGTCGTCAACTGGCTTGTCAGCAAGATGATTACATTTAAAAAGAAAACGGATTAATTCCGCACTTTATGGAGGAATCGATTTTATGAAAGCAACCGAGAAGACGATGGAACAAATTGTCGCGCTGTGCAAAAACCGTGGGTTTGTCTACAGCGGCAGCGAGATTTATGGCGGCCTGTCCAACACGTGGGATTATGGCCCGCTGGGCACAGCTATGAAAAATAACATTAAACGGGCATGGCTGAAAAAATTCGTGCAGGAAAACCCTTATAATGTCAGCATTGATTGCGCCATTCTCATGAACCCAGAGGTATGGGTCGCGACTGGCCACGTAGGCGGTTTTTCCGATCCTCTGATGGACTGCAAAGATTGCAAAACCCGCCACCGCGCGGATAAGCTGATCGAGGATGCAACCGGCGTAAGCGCAGACGGCTGGAGCAATGAGAAAATGATGGCTTTCATCAAGGAGCACCATATCAAGTGCCCGAACTGCGGCGGCGAAAACTTTACAGATATCCGCCAGTTTAACCTGATGTTCAAAACCTTTCAGGGCGTGACAGAGGATGCCAAAAACACCGTATATCTGCGTCCGGAAACTGCACAGGGCATTTTTGTGAATTTTACGAATGTGCAGCGCACGACGCGGAAAAAGCTGCCCTTCGGCATCTGCCAGATCGGCAAGAGCTTCCGCAATGAAATTACGCCTGGCAACTTTACATTCCGCACGCGCGAATTTGAGCAGATGGAGTGCGAATTTTTCTGCAAGCCGGATACAGATCTGGAGTGGTTCCACTACTGGAAGGATTTTTGCGAAAATTGGCTTTTATCACTGGGCATGACAAAAGAAAACATGCGCCTTCGCGACCACCGTCCGGAGGAGCTCTCCTTCTATTCCAAAGCGACGACTGACATCGAATATTTGTTCCCATTCGGCTGGGGAGAACTGTGGGGCGTCGCGGACCGCACCAACTACGATCTGTCCCGCCACCAGGAACACAGTGGCAAAGATCTGACTTATTTTGACCAGGAGACAGGCGAGCATTATATTCCCTACGTCATTGAGCCTTCTCTGGGCGCCGACCGCGTGATGCTGGCGTTCCTGTGCGATGCCTACGACGAAGAAGTAGTTGACGAAGCGAAGAAGGATACGCGCGTTGTGCTGCATTTGCATCCCGCGCTGGCGCCGTTCAAGGCGGCTGTGCTGCCGCTTTCCAAGAAGTTGGGCGAGCCGGCCCGCGCGATCCATGAACAGCTTTCCAAGCACTTTATGGTGGATTATGATGAGACCGGCTCTATCGGCAAGCGTTATCGCCGCCAAGATGAGATCGGCACACCGTTCTGCATCACCTATGACTTTGACAGCGAAAACGACGGCTGTGTCACTATTCGTGACCGCGATTCCATGGAGCAGGAGCGCGTAAAGATCGACGATCTGACGGACTGGATTGCTGCAAAAACGGATTTCTAAATCAAATGAATAGAATTGTAAAAGCGATACGGGCAGGTAAACATCCTGACCGTATTGCTTTTACATTGGGGCGATAATGATTCTAAGTACATGTGCTCTGGATATGCCACGAAACCGGCCTTTAGCCTGCATCCGCCTGCGCCTGATTTCGGAACACAATCTTCCCGGTTTTGGGGTCCATCGCATCCACAATGGCCAACGACTCCAGCTGGAAGCCAAGATTGCGAATGATTCTGCCGCCCGGCTGAAACCCCTTTTCAATGGCGATGCCGATCCCCTCGATCTTAGCGCCGGCTGCCTGCACTATATGGATCAGGCCCTGTAAGGCACAGCCATTGGCAAGAAAATCATCGATTATCAGCACATGGTCCTTGGGCGTCAAAAACTTTTGTGCGACAATCACCTGATTCTTGCATTTGTGCGTAAAGGATTCCACCTCTGCCACATACATCTCGCCTTCCAGGTTAATGCTCTTTGCCTTTTTTGCGAAGACCACCGGAACGCCAAAATGCTGGGCCACAATACAGGCGATGCCAATCCCGGAGGATTCGATTGTCAGAATTTTATTGATTGGCTTGTCTGCAAACCTGCGCTTGAATTCCTCGCCCATTTTATTAAACAATGCGATATCCATCTGGTGGTTCAGAAAACTGTCCACCTTCAGAACATTCCCTTCCTTGACAATTCCGTCTTTTAAGATACGCTCTTCCAAAAAATTCATGTTTCCATTCCCCTCTGTCGGCGTTTTTATGCTGCAAAATCTGGCGGTTTATTGTTATGGTACCAGTTGCGAAGGCAAATTGCAAGCGCTTGCGCAGAAAATGGGCTGCTGGCTTTTTCCCAGCAGCCCATTTTGAGGTCGGACAAAGCGTTCCAGCGCCTGCCCCCCTTCAAAACGATGCGAATGTGTATACCTAGTTTTGCACGCAATCACAAGGCCGAATCTTCTAAGAACTGCATGTCCGCACCTTCTCAAGTTTTAGATTTTCATAAAAACAATCGGCATTTACAGGTCGTTTTTTGGCGGCAGGCAAGTATGGTCTCGGCACACATAAAATGTGGTCTTCCCGTCTTTTAGTGGGAACGCTTTTGTCGGTTTTTCCAAAAGAAACATCACCGTGTCTGACGGAACTTTCAGCGGCAGTCGTGCTTTGTCAGCCTGGTTTCCAAGAACAACCGTCACCTTTGGCGGCGGGTTGTCATGCTCCAGAAACGCCAATAAAAACATGGCGTAGCCGGTCGGAAAATGTGCCGCTTCCGACGCCAGAAAATCCAGCTGGCGGTTTGCCTCTCGTGTATACTGTTCGTCAGAAATTAACTGCGACAGGCGCACAAGATTCCATGCCATCAAGGAATTCCCGCTGGGTATTGCCCCGTCGTACGTCTCCTTAGGATGCAGGATCAGGCGCTCGCTTCCCACCCCATATAGATAAAAGCCACCGTTCACATGGTCCTGAAAATTCGCGAATCCATATTTGCACAGACGCTTGGCACGATCCAGATACCAGTCTTCCAATGTCGCCTCATACAAAGCAAGTTGCGCAAAAATAGTCGTTGCATAGTCGTCAAGGAATCCATTTTCTCCTTGCTTGCCATCTCGAAAGCTGGCAAAAAGCTGATCACCCGAGCACAGATGTTCCTGTATAAAACGATCTGCCTTTTGCGCCGCGTCCAGATAACGGCCATTTCCACTCACGCGGTAAAGCTGGCACATGGCAGCGATCATAAGGCCGTTCCAGGCGGTCAAAATTTTATCATCCAGATGAAGCTGGCAGCGTTCTTTGCGATACCGCCGCAACTGCGGCAAAAAGATCTCAAAAGAATGATCCGTCGGGTCGCTATTCAGGAGGTTAGGAATGCTTTTGTTTTCGAAATTACCGCCCTTTTGGATGTCAAAGTGGGCGTTGAATGCTTCGCCGTCCTTCTGACCGAGCAGGCGTATCGTTTCATCCGGTGTAAATAGATAGTATTTTCCCTCTTCGCCGTCGCTGTCAGCATCCTGCGCGCTATAGAATCCGCCGTCCTCTGCCGTCATTTCCTCCAGAATATAAAACGCAACCTTTTCTGCAATTTCCAGATAAATCGCTTTTTTGGTACATTCGTATGCTTTGCAGTACGCCAACATTAAGAGCGCATTGTCGTATAACATTTTTTCAAAATGCGGAACAAGGAACTGCGAATCCGTTGAGTAGCGGCAGAAGCCGTATCCAATATGGTCGAATAAACCGCCGCGATACATTTGTGTCAGCGTGCGTTCAGACATTCCCAAACAGGATGGGTCATGGTACCGTTCATAATAAGCGAGCAGGAACAACAGATTGTGCGGCGCGGGAAATTTCGGCGCGCTGCCGAAGCCCCCGTTTTCTCTGTCAAAGAGTTGTTTATAGAGCGCTATAGCAGAATCCAACAACTGTCCATTGGCTTGGCCTTGCGTCACATGGGACCGGTTTAGCCGCGCAACGATATCCTCTGCCTGCGCAAGCAGTGCATCGCGGTTGGAACACCATTTCTCGTGGATGAGTATGAGCAGTTCACGCAATCCAATCATACCGCCGCGTGCCTGCTTGGGGAAATAGGTCCCCGCAAAAAAGGGCTTTTGATCTGCCGTCATAAAAATGTTGTTAGGCCAACCTCCACTACCGGTAAACGCTTGACAGACCGTCATGTAAACGCTGTCAATGTCCGGTCGCTCCTCTTTGTCGACCTTTATGGAGATAAAATACCGGTTGAGCAGACCGGCTATTTCTTCATCTTCAAAACTTTCGTGTGCCATTACGTGGCACCAATGGCAGGTGCTGTAGCCGATGCTCCAAAAAAAAGGGCTTGCCCTGAAAT
>USIA01000029.1 GCA_900554535.1 uncultured Oscillospiraceae bacterium
CCACCGTGAGGACCAAAAGCGTTTCTACAATACCCACCGTTTCTTCTCTCTTGCCGATTTTGGTGTGCAGCTCGCTGCACACCAAAATCGCTCCAACGACTTACCTATGCGCCCTCTTGGCTGGCTCTCCCCTAAAGAAAAACTGGCTTCCTTCTTTGCCTGTCTTGCTGTACAAGATGTTTGACAAACCTACACAACACATTATTTTCCCATAAAAATTCTGTCCAAGCGGTTTTTAAATACGACGCCCCAGCGCTTCCACTTGCTGGCGATAAAAAACTTCAAATTTTCCGGCATCCAGCGCGTTGCGTATTTGTTCTAAGAGCGTATTATAGAAGAAAAGATTGTGCAATACCATCAGTCGCATGCCCAGCATCTCCCCCGCTTTAAGCAGGTGGTGCACATAGGCCCGCGTAAAATGCTGACATGTTGGGCACTGGCAACCTTCCTCCAGTGGGGACGTATCCAGTTCATATTTCGCATTCAAAAGATTGCGCACGCCCTCGTGCGTAAAAGCGTGCCCATGGCGCGCGTTGCGCGTTGGCATCACGCAGTCGAAAATGTCAATGCCGCGCCGCACGCCTTCCAGAATGTTGACCGGCGTGCCGACGCCCATCAAATAGCGTGGCTTCTCTTTTGGCATATATGGATCCAGGACCTCCAGAATGTGATACATCACCTCGGCACTCTCCCCGACCGCCAGGCCGCCGATCGCATAACCGGGCAGATCAAGTTCCGCGATTTGCTTCATGTGCTCTACACGTAGGTCGTCATACACACTGCCTTGGTTGATCCCCCAAAGCAGTTGCTGCGGGTTGATTGTGTCCGGCTGTGCATTGAGCCGATCGATTTCTGCCTTGCACCGGCGCAGCCAGCGGGTTGTCCGGGCAATGGAGTGGGCCGCATAGTCATATTCTGCCGGGTTCTGCATGCACTCGTCAAACGCCATGGCAATGGTGCTGCCTAAGTGTGACTGAATTTGCATGCTCTCTTCAGGCCCCATAAAGATTTTCCGTCCATCAATATGTGAGGCAAAAGTGACGCCCTCTTCCCGGATGTTGCGCAGTTTGGCGAGCGAAAACACCTGGAAACCGCCGCTGTCTGTCAGAATCGGCCCGTCCCATTGCGTAAAACGGTGCAGCCCACCCAGCTTTTGCACCACTTCATCGCCTGGGCGCAGGTGCAAATGGTAGGTGTTGCACAGCTGTACTTGACAATGCACTTCTTTCAAGTCCAGTGCGGAAAGGCCGCCTTTGATTGCCCCTGCGGTTGCGACGTTCATAAAGGCAGGCATCTGGATGGTTCCGTGTGGCGTCTGATAAACGCCACGCCGTGCTGCGCCCTCTTGTTTTAATAAAGTGTACATCTTCTTTTCCCCTATTCACATAATCGGCACGCGTCACAGTAGTCAGAGATTGTCAGGCTTTCCTGCGCGGCCGCAAGGTGCCTTCTATGGCTTTTTCTTTACTAATAAATAAACATCGCGTCGCCAAACGAAAAAAATCTGTATTTTTCCTGCACAGCAACACGGTAGGCGTTCATAATATGGTCGTAGCCGGCCAAGGCGCTGACCAGCATGATCAGCGTGCTCTGTGGCAGATGAAAGTTGGTAATGAGGCCATCGAGCACCTTGAATTGGAAGCCCGGATAGATAAAAATGTCGGTCCATCCTTCGCTTTCCCGAATACAGCCCTCCTTGGCAGCCACGCTTTCGAGCGTGCGGCAGCTGGTGGTGCCGACGGAAATAATACGTCCGCCATTTGCCTTGGTGCGGTTAATGATATCGGCAGTTTCCTGCGGCAGGTGATAGTGTTCAGAATGCATCTTGTGGTCAGCAACCCGTTCCGCACTGACGGGACGGAAGGTGCCCAGGCCGACGTGCAGGGTGACAAAGGCCGTGGAGACGCCCATGTCGCGCACAGCCTGCAAAAGCTCCGGCGTAAAATGCAAACCGGCTGTCGGTGCGGCGGCGGAGCCGACTTCGCGGGAATATACGGTTTGGTACCGCTCCTGATCTTGCAGCTTTTCCTTAATATAGGGCGGCAAGGGCATCTGGCCGATTTGGTCAAGAATCGCAAAAAAATTGCCTTGAAAGTGGAAGTGGACCAGACGGTTGCCATCTTCCTGGACGGCGATTACCTCGCCGGTCAGTAAACCATCTCCAAACGTAAAGCGCGTGCCCACTTTGGCGCGTTTTCCAGGCTTACAGAGTACCTCCCAGGTGTCAGCGCCGTGGTTTGTTAAGAGCAGAAATTCCACATGCGCGCCTGTTCCCTCTTTGACGCCATAAATGCGCGCGGGTAAAACGCGGGAATCGTTGAGCACCAGGCAATCCCCTGGCCGCAGCCACTCGGTAATATTGCGGAAATGTGTGTGCGCGATCTCACCAGTCCGCTTATTTAAAGTGAGCAGCCTGGAAGCGTCACGCGGTTCTACAGGTGTTTGCGCAATCAGTTCTTCGGGCAAATCATAATCAAAATCTTTTGTTTTAAGATTGTGTAGATCCAGTTCCATTCCATATCTCCTGCAAAAGCGCCAAAGCGCCTAATTTCTCGTGCTTTTCTATTATAAATAAATTGACAACGAATAGCAAGTCTGCTATGATAAGCAAAAGATAGAGGTGCGAATTCAATGAGTAACATGCAGGAGGCTGCCAAAGCTGTGGATGGCAAGTGAAGGGGGAATTCGCCGAAAGGTGCTGCTGAGGGCAGGCACACCTTGGTTGTGTTCGTGAAAATCGGCACGACTGTCGTCACTTGGTTGTGATGGAGCGCTATCGGCATGCGGCATGTGCCGAAACTTTCCAGGACAGCAAATGACGACCGGTTGCCTCAACCGGTCGTTTGTTTTGGCAAAATGTAGCTGCGTTTTGATCTTGTGAGGATCGCACATATTCATTTAGGAGGATCGTAAGGAACATGAAGCAGTTTAGGGTAGGGATTATCGGCGCAACTGGTATGGTTGGCCAGCGGTTTGCTACATTGTTGGAAAATCATCCGTGGTTTCACGTGACCGCATTGGCGGCAAGCGCTCGTTCGGCTGGCAAGACGTATGAAGAGGCTGTGGGCGATCGCTGGTTGATGCAGACGCCGATGCCGGAATCCATGAAGAATATGGTTATTTTTAATGCAGAAGAGGATGTCGATAAGGTTGTCTCTCTGGTTGACTTCGTTTTCTGTGCAGTGAATATGGATAAGGCGAAGATCAAGGCGCTGGAGGAAACTTATGCTAAGCATGAATGCCCGGTGATTTCCAATAACAGCGCCAACCGTGCAACGCCGGACGTCCCGATGATTATCCCGGAAATTAATGCTTCACATGCGGCGGTGATTCCGGCGCAGCGCAAGCGTTTGGGCACAAAGCGCGGTTTTATTGCGGTCAAATCGAACTGCTCCCTGCAAAGTTATGTGCCCGCCATTGCACCCCTGATGCCCCTGGGTGTGACGAAGGCGCTGGCCTGCACTTATCAGGCCATTTCGGGCGCTGGAAAGACGTTCAAAACCTTCCCAGAAATCCTGGACAATGTCATTCCGTACATTGGCGGCGAAGAGGGCAAGAGCGAAAACGAGCCCATGAAAATCTGGGGCCATGTCGAGGATGGCAAGATTGTCAATGCATCCTCACCTGCCATTACTTCCCAGTGCCTGCGCGTTCCCGTTTCGGATGGGCATATGGCTGCCGTCTTTGTTTCCTTTGAGAAGCCGGCGACTATGGAGGAAATTATCGAGCGATGGGAATCCTTCAGCGGAGAACCGCAGGCCCTGCACCTGCCGAGTGCACCGAAACAGTTCCTGCATTATTTCCGTGAGGATGACCGTCCGCAGCCTCGCTTGGATCGCAATCTGGAGAATGGTATGGCTGTTTCCATCGGTCGCCTGCGTCCGGACACCCAGTATACGATTAAGTTTGTCTGCTTGTCTCATAATACACTGCGCGGCGCTGCCGGCGGCGCGGTGTTGATGGCAGAATTGCTTGCTGAAAAAGGCTACTTGGACTAATCTGCATCACAAATTGAGAGGAAGAGCAGATTTTTTAGGGAGGCTATTCCAACATGAAAAATCCAATTTTTACTGGTTCGGCCGTTGCTTTGGTTACGCCGTTTGGACCAGATGGCAATGTGAACTTCGAGATGTTCACCCGACTGATTGATATGCATCTGCAAAGTGGGACCGATGCGATTGTGCTGTGCGCAACCACCGGCGAGTCCCCTACCCTGACCGCAGCGGAGTACGAAGAGGTTCTGCGCCGCGGCATCCAGCAGATCGCCGGACGTGTTCCGGTGATCGCAGGAGCGGGCAGCAATTCCACGGCTCATGCGTTGGAAATGTGTCAGACTGCTCAGTCTGCTGGCGCAGATGCCCTGCTGATTGTGACACCTTATTACAATAAAACGTCGCAGGTGGGGCTGGTATCGCATTATACCTATTTGGCAGACCGTGTCAAAAAGCCGATTATTATTTATAATGTTCCGTCCCGTACAGGCGTCAATGTGAAGCCTGCGACATACCAGATTCTGTCGGAGCACCCGCTGATTAATGGCGTGAAGGAAGCCAATGGCGACATTTCCTCTGTGGCGCAGACCATCTCGTTGTGTGGGGATGCATTCAATATCTATTCTGGAAATGATGATCAGGCGCTGCCGATGATGGCATTGGGCGGAAAAGGCGTGATTTCGGTATTTGCCAACTGTGCCCCACGGCAGATGCATGCGCTGTGCCAGGCTGCATTAGATGGGGATTTTTCAAAAGCTGCCGCATTAGAGGCCAAATACTTCCCGTTGATGAGCGCTCTCTTTATGGATGTAAACCCGATTCCAGTCAAAGAGGCAATGCGCCAAATTGGATATGACTGCGGTACCTGCCGCCTGCCGCTGGTGGAATTGTCGGCGGACGCAAAGACAAAGCTTGCCAAGGTGCTTTCTAAATATGATTTGACGCGCGTTTAATGGTTCTGATGCATGAAGGATGGAAGTGTAAAAAACATGGTGAATGTGATAATCAGCGGCTGTGGCGGAAAAATGGGGCATGTGGTTGCGCAGGAAATTGCGTCACGGAAAGACGCGCGCGTAGTAGGCGGCATTGACATTGCGTCGCCGACGTGCGATTTTCCGGTCTTTCATACCCCTTCAGCTGTGAATGTGGATGCGGATGTGGTCATTGATTTTTCCAATCCGGCGGTCCTGTTGCCGCTTTTGGCGTATGGAAAAGAGAAACAGGTGCCGCTTGTGCTTTGTACCACTGGATATGATGCGCAGCAGGTTGCAGCGTTGAAAGAAGCCAGTCGAGAAATTCCAATTTTTTATTCCAGAAATATGTCTCTCGGCATCAATTTGCTGATTGATCTGTGCAAACGGGCTTCACAAGTTCTGGGCCCGGCTTTTGATGTTGAAATCATAGAGGCCCATCACAACCAGAAGATCGACGCCCCGAGTGGGACGGCGCTGATGATTGCAGATGAGATTTCTTCTGTCCGTGCAGGAGATACACATTATATGTATGATCGCCATTCACAGCGCAAAAAACGGGACCCTTCTGAGATTGGCATTCATTCGATTCGCGGGGGTACAATTGTAGGAGAGCATGAAGTCCTGTTCGCAGGGCATCATGAAACCATTACAATTGCGCATTCCGCGCAATCCAAAGAAGTGTTCGCAGCCGGCGCCGTCAATGCAGCTATTTTCCTCGCAGGGAAACCTGCCGGACTGTATGATATGTCCGATTTATTAAAGTAAGGAGCGTGTGCGCTTATGTCGTCTCATACGACCAGTGTCAGTTCTACAACTGGGATCACATTAGTGACTTTGCAAAATTGTCCTGCGCAGATGACAACAATTGCGAAGGTCTTTCAGCGTATTGCAGACTTGCATGTGAATGTAGACATGGTTTCACTGTCGCCCAATATCGGAGCAACAACGGCAGTATCTTTCACCATCAGCGACGATGATTTGGGAACTATCTTAAAGTTCAAGTCTGAACTGCAAGAGATGGATAAAATCAAAACCATTGTCAGCAGCGGAAATTGCAAAATTAATGTGTATGACGAGAACATGGTCAATACGCCAGGTATGGCTGCACGCGTTTTTACAGCAGCAGCGGGCATTGCGCCAGATCTGCGCATTATTACCACATCCGATGTTGACATCTCTATCCTGGTGACCGCGGCAGAATTTGAACAAACTTTTCAGGCAATTCAACAGGCAATGGAAGCATAAGAAGGATTTCTCTTCCCCATTTTGTCCTTCTTAGAAGTGAGGCTTGCAGAATTCTTTTTCTGCAAGCCTCGCTTTTTACATTGTCTTATTGATTTTTATAATCTGTGTAGATTTTAGAACCAGTGGCGCCACTTTTCCCTCGGAATTTTTCGCAATACGTATGCAACGGTGTGGCACCCATTTTGACAAATACCAGATGGCCGATACGTCGGCAGGATCGTAATATGTATTGAACAATTCATGTGATTCCGCCCTTGAAGCCAGAATTCGCCTGCGTTTTGGATAAAAAGCGCCCATATGGATGGCTTTAAGAAAAGGACGTCCTTCCTCCACAAAAGCAGTGATATTCTCTGGCAAAAAAATGTGCAATCTCTTTTATATGTACGTCAAGGCAAAAGCTTGCCTCTTAATTAGAAAAAATCTTTTCTGTCAAGAAATTTCCTTTTCATGCGTTTTGGACTTGATTTTCAGGCTCCTGCGAATGGGGCAAATGCAGGCGGTTTTCTAAATAGGTAATCCTTTGCTCATGTGCTCGGATAGCGCGCAAAGCCCGTTCCAACGTATCCGGTTCCTCTGACTCCGCTGCTTTGGCCTTTTCATAGAAAGCGCGAATATGTTGTAGGCGCTCTTGATACTGTTCCAGCTCAATTTTCAGGGGAATTTCTTGACCCAATGTATCGCCGTAAATGGCGGTCATTGATCGTTTTGCTTCTTCATACGAAACAGTGTCGTTATCCATCAACGCCAATGCGTGAATTGCTTTAAGCAGAAGGCGCTCGACAGCTTCCCCTACCTGCAGCCCCCGCATGACCTCATCTTTCAGCTGGTTTGCTTTATCCAGTTGTTCCCTGCGCTCTTCTGTCAAGTTGCTTTCTTGCATAGGCAAGCAATCCCCTTTCCAGCTAAAGTATTTTACAAAGCCAGCAATGCCTTTGCAAAACGTTCATGGTTTCTTTTATCATAAAACGAGTTGTGCCAAATTTGGCGAGCATTTAAGCGCAACGATGCCTGCCGCATGGGCGGCGCATCCAGCCAACTTTGAATTGCAGCAGCAATTTCCTGCGCAGATGCTTCTGGAGACAGCAGGTAGCCCGTTCCCGCATTTACCAATTCTGGAATACCGCCCACAGCTGGCGCAATCACGGGCACGCCAAACGAGTAGGCTTCCATAATGGAAACCGGCAGTCCCTCCGTCTCGGAGGCGTTTATGAACAAGTCCACGTGATGCTGCTGGTAATACTGAATCACCGCATCATTTGGAATAGAACCGGGCATTTCCCACTTGATATTTGGCTTTTTACAGAATAAAGTTTGGCACATCGCACGCATTTCCTGGAGACACTCCCCCTCTCCAGCATGAAACCAGTGCACAGGTACCTGGAGTTGTTGGATAGCGTGCGCGATATGATCAATCCGCTTGAGCGGGATGACGTTTGAGCAGGAAAAAATCTCCAATGTATCGCCGCGCTCCTCTGGACACAGACCGTGATCGGCTACCCCCAGATAGTAAACCCGATACTGGTCCGCCGGCCTTGTCGCAAAATGCTGGACATAATAGTCACGTCCGACACGCGATATAAAACCAATTAGGTCGATTTTTGGATCCATATACCGCTTGAAAAGCTGACCGCAGGGCTGGCGCTCATCATAGAGGTCATACCCGTGTGCGCGTGTGGCAATTTTCATATCCGGGTGTACTTTTTCCTTTTCCAGTACCAGCGCCATTGTCCCAACACTGTACCAAAAGGAATAGTAAACTGCATTTCGTGTATCGTCAAAATAGCCCTGCCGCTCCATCCATTGGCGCAGCGCCTCGGCATTATACAAAAAATTGCGCACTTCCGCCTCTATCTCTTTGCGTGGACGGCCAGAAGTATTTTGGGCAATTTCACGCCGGTATTTTTTGTCCATCAAGCAGCGTGCCAGATGCAACGCTTTGGCAGTTTTACTGGGGACGGTAGAAGGAAACCGCACGGCTGGAATCCCATATGGCGGCGTCAATTCCTGTTTTGGTTGTAAGTCGCGGCTGATTAGTAGGATATCAAAGTAATTGTGCGTGACGGCAAGCTCCGGCAACAGAAAGGGAAGCTCTCCACGCGTGTAAGGGTAGTGATCCGTAATCAAATAGAGTTTTTTCATGGAATGTCACTCTTTCTGCCCGAGACAGGCGGGCGGTGTGTTATCCCGAAATTCACTCAGGGACGCGCCTGCGCCTCTACAAAATCGGGATTTGGCGTGACGTAACGAGTCTTTTGGTTGACATAGATGACCATTCCGGGCTTTGCGCCCTGCGGCTTGCTGACATGGCGCACCAATGTATAATCCACCGGCACCTGCGAAGAATTCCGGCCACGGCTGTGATAAGCGGCGAGCTGTGCCGCTTCTGCAATGGCGGTTTCAGATGGCTGGCGCCCATTGGTAACCAGGATAACGTGCGATCCCGGAATTTTCTGCGTGTGAAACCAAACGTCGTTTTTATGTGCCTGCCGCAAGGTCAGTTGATCGTTTTGACGGTTATTGCGTCCAACCAGCACTAAAAAGCCGTCGCTGGTCTGAAATTGCAAAGGCGCAGCCGTCTTGTCTTTGCCTGGGCGGCTCTTTTTGGGGCGCCGAATATAGCCGCCTTCCGCCAGTTCTGTACGGATTTCATTCAAATCGCGTTCTGCCGTCGCGCGGGAAAGCTCTTCGGACACAGTGTCCAGATAATGTAGCTCTTCCTGAGCCTGTGCAATCTGTACGGTCAATACTTCTTCAGCGGTACGCGCTTTGCGATAAGCCTTATAATATTTTTGCGCGTTCTGGCTGGGCGAGAGTGCGGGATCCAGCCGAATGGTTTTGAGCGGCTGGTCAGGATCATAGAAATTTTCCAGTGTGACGGATTCTGCTCCTTTTTCCACACGGTAAAGATTGGCATTTATCAAATCGCCACAGACGCGCCACTCATCCCGTTTCGTACAGGCAGCCAACTCCGCACGTTGGTTGTTGATTTTACGGCTGAGGCGATCGGAGGCATTTGTCAGAATGCGGAGCAGATCCTGACTTTTCACACGCATTCGATCTATTCGATCCCGTTCGCCGTAAAAGGCGTCCAGCAGTGCTGAAAAGGTTGGAAATGTCTCGGCATGTCCGGCATTTCCGTATTGTGCGATCGGCAGAAAAGAATAGTCCAAAGGTTTTGTCGTGCCCTGCACGAGATAGGGTTTACCGCTGATTTGTACAATGGTCTTCTGCAACTGCTCCAAAATGAATAAAAGTTGTGCGCGGTGTTGCTCCTGCATGGTATGCAGGGTAATATCCGCACCATTCCCCACGAGGAACTGAATTTCACGGCAAACGACCGGGGAAATGCCCTGCAAAGTGCGCAATAGCGCTTTATGCAGTTCCATATCTGCGGGCATGGCCAACATTTTTTTCAGAATCATTTCCGGCTGTGCATCCAGTAGGCAAAGTTTCTCTTGTGGCGGTGGCAATTGATAGGTCAAACCCGGCAAAACCAAGCGCTCTGAGCTCATTTCGGCGTTGACCCGTTTGAGCGCGTCGATGATTTTGCCATTTTCATCAATGAAAATCACATTGCTGTAACGCCCCATAATTTCCATGGCCAGCGTCAGACGAACCGGATCACCCAATTCATTGGTAGCGTCGAAATCCAGAAGCAGAACACGTTCGAGTCCTGGTTGGCGCAACTGTGCCAACCGGGCGCCAGTCAACCGCTTGCGCAGGAGCATACACAGCATCGGCGGGTATTTCGGATTTTCCGGCGTTGTGTCAATCAAATGCAGCCGGGCACTGTTGGCACGTGCGGAGAGCAGCAGCTTTTGCATCCCGTCCCGACTACGTAGAAACAGGATGATCTCATCGCGGTTGGGCTGATAGATCTTATCGACCCTATCCCCCAGCACCGTCTGCTCTAATTCCCGTTTTAGATGTCTCAAAAATGCGCCGTCAAGCGCCATGGCCGTATCCCTCCTGGCGTTTTATGAAATGTATTGTGCCGGACTGTGCATAGCCCGGCTTTTTTGGACTAACAGATCAGGGAACGCTGCATGCATGCGCTTCATCAGCGGCTCCAGCACAAGATCCTCTGTGGCAAAGTGGCCGGCATCCACCAGTGTCAAATGGCTGATTTCTGCATCCAGCAGCAAGTTGTGTTTACTTTCCCCCGTGACAAAACCCTCGCAGCCCGCCGCCAGCGCCGCATAAAGGAGCTCTGCCCCGCCGCCGCTGCACAGGCCAACCGTCCGCACAGGGCGTTTTCCGTCAGTGAAACGCAGTCCGTCACAGCACAGCTGGGATTTGACCTGGTGGGCAAAGGCCGCTGGCTCCATGGCCTCTGGCAACTCCCCCATCAGGGCCTCCGGCAGGCCGGGCCTATATTCCGATAGGGTTCGCACGCTTTGCAGGTTCAGACGTGCGGCCAATTCCGTGTTGACCCCACCTGGTGCCATATCCAAGTTGGTATGTGCGCATAGCGCATCGATGCCCGCCTTGGCCAATTGATAAGGGACCGATTGACGTCCCAATGTTTTCAACGGATGGAAAATCACCGGATGATGGCTGACAATCAATTCAGCCCCCAGTTGTTCTGCTTCTTGCACGACAGCCGGTGTAATGTCCAGGGCAAACAGCGCTAGGTGGACAGGATCTTCCCGATTGCCGACCAAAAGGCCGGGGTTATCAAAATCCATCGCGCTGTCGAACGGAGCAAACGAATCAATCCAATCATAAAGAGAGCCAACGGTCGTCATATCATGTCCTCCTCTGTCCGCAATAAATTTTCCAGGAAACCGCATAGGCGCTCTAACTTTGCTGCTTTTGCAGCCTCCCCTTCCCGGCGGAGCCCCTGCGAGCGTTTACGCAGATACGTGTCAACGCGGGAAAGGTATTGGCGCGCTGCCACTTCTTGTGGATCTAGCAGGCCGGTGTATAATTGCAATGGATCCAACGCTGCTTGAGCGGGTGCAAATTCATACAGCATGGCCGTGTAAGGCCGGTGACTGTCCAAGACTGCCTGTTCACGACGCAGCGCAAAGCCCAAGTCCGCCAGCGCGTGGCGGACGGTGAATGCCTTCGTCATGGGCTGTAGGATCAGCCGTTTTGCAGGATCGCGCAGCCAATCGGTCTCCGTGACGATGCGCACAATCAAATCTCCCCCCATACCAGCGATCACAACATCGTCTGCTTCTTGTGGAGAAACAGAGGCCAAACCGTCTGAAAGCCGTGTGTGTACCTGCGCTGAGACACCATATTGGGCAATATGTGCCTGCGCCGTGCGCAGCGGGTTTTCACGGACGTCACAGGCCAAGGCGGCCTCGATTTTACCGCGCAGCACCAATGCGACCGGCAGATAACCGTGGTCTGTGCCCACATCACATAGGCGCACGTGTGGACGCACAAAAGCGGCACAAGCTTCCAGACGCGGCGTAAGCGCCAAATATTTATGCTTCATACATGCGCTCCTAATAAAAAGGACCGTCCGGCAATCCCGATTGCCAGACGGTCCTTTCACCATCTTTATTGCGCCGTGGATTGCGCCTTGGCAGCCAGATGCCGGTTCAAAACCTCGATCAGTTCATCAGCATCTACTCCATGCACCATGCAGGCATCTGCAATCGACTCTGCACGAGACGCCGGGCATCCCAGGCAATGCATGCCCATCTGCATAAAGTAAGCAGCAGTGGTATAATCAGCGTCCATGATCTCGCCAATCAACGTATCTTTTGTAACAACCATTTTTGGTACCTCCGTTTTCAATGTTTAAACGCTGGGCTCTCATCCTCGAAAGGACTGCCCGGAACGCACGTTTTGGTTACTGTTCCCGCATCTTTGCGAAACATTCGTTGCAATAAACTGGCCGGCCTTCGCGCGGTTTAAAGGGGACCTGCGTCTCTTTGCCGCAAGCGGCGCATACAGCGGAATACATCTCCCGTTGTTCATGTTCCTTTCCGTACTTGCGTTTTTCGCGGCATGCTTTGCAGCGCCGTGGCTCGTTGACAAAGCCCTTGGCAGCATAAAATTCTTGTTCACCGGCGGAAAAAACAAATTCGGCGCCGCAGTCTTTGCAGATCAGCGTTTTGTCTTCATACATGGTCAAGAATACCTCGCTTCGCTTGGGATAGTACATCCCGATTAAGAGAGTGTTTTTAATTTGATACGCACCCGGTGCAGGGCATTGTCCACTGCTTTTGGCGTGATCCCGAGCGTGCCCGCGATTTGTGTGTACCGTGAGCCGCTCAGATAGCGCATCAAAACGGACTGTTCCAGGGGTGTGAGATTCTCTGCAATCAATCGCTGCACCGCTTCCAGCCGCTCTCGCGCCAATACAACTGCTTCTGGATTTTCCGCACTGGTGGATGTTTCCGGCACCGTGTGGTCCGCCAATTGGACGAAACCATGGGGCGGCATGCGCCGTTTGCTGTAAACGCGCCGGTAGGCCGTCACCAACTGGTTGCGGATACATGCACCCGCATAGGTCGAAAAAAGCGCGCCGCCATCTGGAGAAAAGGTGCAGGCTGCATGGTAAAGGCCCAGCAGTCCCTCCTGGCACAGATCGTCGTCTTCCAAAAAATCACCACGCAACGGTGCCGCCTTAGCACGGATCAGTTCCATATACCGCGCAGTCAATTCGACGAATGCGTCGGCATTGCCGCTTTGCACCAGCGCGGCCAGCTCTGCATCCGTGTGCATGTCCATCTCCTGAACTTTGTTTTTGGCCACACGCAATCCCTCAAAATATGAATCATGTTTTATCTATTTTACAGCATGGTTGCAGTGAAGTCAAGGTTTAAGGTTCGCCGACTGTGGCTATTTGCATTCCAGACAAGAAGGGATACCTTTTTGGCAAAAATTGTCGTATAATAAAAGAGAAATGGGGGGATTTGTATGGTCATGCGTACATACAGCATGGGGCTTTATGGGATGGATGCGTTTCCAGTCGCCGTGGAGGTGGACCTTGCGCGCGCATTGCCCTCGTTCGATATGGTGGGCTTGCCGGACGCAGCGGTGAAAGAATCGCGTGACCGCGTGCGCGCGGCCTTAAAAAACTGTGGCTTTTCTTTTCCTGAGGGCCGCGTTACGGTAAATCTGGCGCCGGCCGATAAGCGCAAGGAGGGGCCGATTTATGACTTGCCCCTTTTGGTGACATTGCTGTGTGCATCAGGCCAAATCCAGGCAGGAATGGATGACAGCGTGTTTTTAGGAGAGCTTTCCCTGACTGGAGAGGTTCGTCCCATCCGTGGCGCTTTGCCGATGGCAATCGGCGCAAAGGAGGCAGGGTTCCGGCGCATCTTTCTCCCAGAGTTTAATGCCGCCGAAGCCGCTGCAGTCACCGGATTGGAAGTATATCCAGTGCATAGTGTACCGCAGCTATTAGACGGCCTTTGCGGAAGGGAAAAGCTAGTTCCAGCATCCCCACCTGACCATGTAGATGCCCAGACCAATAAAGGGCCGGACTTTGCCGATGTGCGTGGTCAGGAACAGGCGAAGCGCGGCTTGGAAATTGCAGCAGCGGGCGGGCATAATGTCCTGCTGATTGGCCCACCGGGTTCCGGCAAAAGCATGCTGGCAAAGCGTCTGCCTTCCATATTACCGGATATGACATTGGAAGAACGCATGGAGGTTACCAAAATCCACTCCATTGCCGGTACGCTTCCCCATGGCGCCTCTCTACTGACGCAGCGGCCTTTTCGGGCGCCGCACCATACGATTTCTCCGGCCGGGCTGTCCGGTGGCGGCTCAATACCGCGTCCGGGTGAGCTTTCCCTGGCACACAATGGCGTGCTGTTTCTGGATGAGCTGCCGGAGTTTCCACATGCAACCATGGAAGTCCTCCGCCAGCCGATTGAGGATGGCACAGTGACCATTTCCCGAGTCAGCGGTTCCGTGACCTATCCCTGTTCTATCATGTTGGTGGCTGCCATGAATCCTTGTCCATGCGGCTACTTTGGGCACCCCACACGGCGCTGCACCTGCAGGCCGGCCGCTGTGGAGCGATACCTCAACCGCGTCAGCGGTCCGCTACTCGACCGCTTGGATTTGCATATTGAGGTCCCACCCGTAAATTTTGACGAGCTTTCCGCGCCGCGGTGCGGAGATTCCAGCGAGCAGATCCGCAGACGGGTGAATGACGCCAGAAAAATCCAGAACCAGAGATTTGCAGGGACCGGGATCTCCTGCAACGCGCGCATCCCGACGGAAATGCTCGATGATATCTGTATGCTGACACGCGCGGGGCGCAAGCTGCTTCGAGAAGCTTTTGAAAAATTGGACTTGTCAGCGCGCGCATATGACCGGGTCTTGAAGGTAGCGAGGACAATCGCCGACTTGGCGGGATCGGAGGAAATTGAGCCGGCGCATGTGGCTGAGGCCGTACAATACCGTAGCCTGGACCATAAATATTGGGCGCGAGAATTATAAAGCAGCCAAATCAAAAAGCAGATGCCAGCCGATCTAAATTGGCTGCATCTGCTTTTTGATTTCTGATTTTATGGAAAAACGTAGAGCTTTATTGGAAGGGCACCGGCGCGGTGTAATCATAGGGGTTAGATTTGGCTTTTTCCGCATCGTAGTCGTTAAAATTATAGATGTTCGCTTCCGCCAAACGGCGCCAGTACAATCCTTTGATGGGGGTGTTATTTGAATAACACCATTGGATGAATTCCGAACCCATCGCGTTGGCGTTTGTGTAATTCAGGTCGCGCTTCAGGCCATAGCTGTCGTCCAGATGTACATAGGCATTACTGACCCAACCGGTTTTGCCGTTTGCATTCACCTGATACCATACATTTTTATGGATCGCATCATTTGCACTGGGCCCTTCTGCAACATCCACAACTTCCAACGAGCTTCCCTTTGTCAGGGTTTGCAGCTGGCTGCCAGTTCCGCATGCCCCACTGTAGAGGATGGTATCGCTTGTCAAGGTAGCATGATAAGGATGCGAAGTCGAAAGATCAGACGGTGGCACCACGGCGTTGAGCATCACATCGCGGAAGGTGCAGGCGTTGTCTGTGCTGTTAAAGTACTTGGTGCCCACGTTATAAGCGAAAGAAACAAGAGCGTCCGCTTGACTTTGGGACATCCACAAATTTTGGCTGCTGCGCAATTTGTTCACAGAAGGCATATAATTTTCGTTGATATCATCAATCAGGCCGGCCATCGCCTCCTGCTGGCTGAGATTATTATAAAATGTATCGCCCGGGTAAAGCACCATGCCATAGCCTGTGGTTGGAATTTGGTCAGCCGTCAATGTATCGCGGTAAGGGGTGGCATAATATCCCTCTTTTTCAGCGATAAAATTGATAATCTTATCGCTGGCGCGTCGGGTTTCCTGTGTGGTTTCTGTGTAACTGGTCTGTGCAGACACCCACACCTCTGCGCTGCCGCCCGACTGATAGCTGCCACCCGTGGTGCTTTGCACCGTATAGGTGTGCTGCCCGGCCGTCAAACCGCTGACCTCTGCCGCCCACACTCTGGTCTGGACGCCGTTGGTGTTTTTCGTCGACTGCAAAGTGGCGGAATAGGTGTGGCCGTCCATGATAAACTGCACCCCCGTACGGGATGTATCTGTAATCGCATACAATGTGGCGGTCTCATTGGCGCTGACAATGTTAGGCGAAGCGTACGTAACGCGGACCGGTTCTGCAGCCGTGACGGTCACCGTGATCGATGCCCGGTAACTTCCGGAGCTGGCTGTTACCACGGCTGTGCCGGGATTGTGGCCGAGAATGTAACCGTAGTTGTTGTCGCTTTGAATGGTGGCCACAGAAGGATTGCTGCTTGACCAGGAGACGAAGTTGCCGGCAGGCTGCACAGTGGCCTTTACATAAAGTGATTTGCCTGCTGGCACAGAGCCGGAAGAATCGGAAAGCGAAAGTCCGCTTGTATGGGTCTCGTCACTCGGAGTACCGATGGTCAGATACTCTTTATATACATAGCCCGTAACACCGGTGGAAAGCTGAATTTTGGCCCACTGGGCATTACTTGTATCCAGCACCTGTACCTGCAAGTTTTTGTCCATGATCGCCAGCACGGTGGAGGAGGTGTTGGGCTCTGTGCGCAGACGGACACTTGAGCCATTGATATAGCCCATAACCGGTTCGGATGGTGTATCCGATTCTTTGCCGGTAAAGGTAAAGGCACGGTAGCCGGTGCCATCCAGGCTGGTCCCAGTATTTTCC
>USIA01000030.1 GCA_900554535.1 uncultured Oscillospiraceae bacterium
AAGCGGCGGCAGCCATTCATCCGCACAATGTCAAGCGCGTGGTGCGCGCCATCGAAATTTTCGAGACGACTGGTAAAACCCCCACGCAAGCCGCGCGAGATGCTTGCCGGGAAGAACCGCCCTATGACCCCTGCTTTCTGTGCCTTGGCTTTCAGGATCGTGCGGCGCTGTATGAGCGGATCGACCAGCGCGTCGACCAGATGCTGGCGGAGGGACTTGAACAAGAGGCAAGGACTGTTTTTGCTGTCACGCGCAGCGAGACCGCACGTCAGGCGATCGGCTATAAAGAACTTTTGCCTTATTTGCGTGGGGAAGAGACATTGGCTCAGGCCGCCGATGCGATCAAACGTGCCACGCGCCATTATGCCAAGCGGCAGCTTACCTGGTTTCGCCGCGAAAAGGACGCGCAGTGGCTTTTGGTGGATACCTTTGCCACACCTGACGCGCTGCTGGAGGAAGCCCTGCAGCGCGTACGAATGAAGAAATGGAGTGGAAGCTTCCTATGCACATGAACAGCGTTTGGCCCAAACGGATTGCATCCCTGGTGGTAGCGTTCCTGCTGCTGTTTTTTATCGGCTATCAAATTTATAACGCCAACTTCACCAAGCAGAAGACAGAAACTGCGCTTTATAAAACAGCGCAGGAAAAACTGCAAGTCACAGGGTATGCCGTGCGTGATGAACAATATCTGACGAGTGACACTGGCGGTGTTTTGGAATACACTGTACCGGATGGAGGCAAAGTCAATAAAGACGGCGTGGTGGCGCAGGCGTATCAAAGCGTGGCGGACGCAAGTGTCCTGCATAAAAAGGAAGCGCTGGAACAGGAGCTGAAAGCCTTACAAGATGTTTCCGGGCAGGGCGAGGCGCTTTCTGTCAGTGCAGAGAATATCGACTCCTTGCTCAATGACCAGTTGGTGCAACTTTTGCAAACCTCGAGCCAGCCGGGCGCCGATATTTCCAACGACCGGCTCGCACTATTGAAACTACTGAATGAAAAGCAGCTCTCCAGCGGTACGGTTCAGGATTTTTCCAAACGCATTAGCGATTTGCAGTCGCAGATTTCTCAGCTTTCCAGCCAGGGAAACGGAGAGAGTTTGGGAGCGGTCAAGACGCCTGCTGCGGGCTATTTTTCCAGCAAAACGGATGGCTATGAAAAGACCTTTTCTTATGATGAGGTCAAGGAGCTGTATCCGGAGGACTTGAAAAAAATCGGCCAGCCAGCAACAGTGCCAAGCAACGTGGTTGGCCGCATCTGCTCCAAATTTAACTGGTACTTTGTCTGCACGGTCGACAAGGACCACGCCGGCCAGTTTAAGCCGGAGACCAATGTGACCATTCAGTTTCCTTTTGCCAGCAATCAATCGGTGCAGGCGGAGGTAGTCCGCGTCAACCAACGGTCTGCAGATCAGGATGCAGTGGTCATTTTGGAGTCTTCAGCAATGGATAGTTCTCTGATTAATATTCGCAAGGAAACAGCAGAAATCACCTTGCAGACCTATGAAGGCATTCAGGTCAGCCAGAGTGCCGTCCATTTTGAAACTGTAAGCCGCGAGGTCCAACAGAAAGACGGCACCAAGAAAACCGAATCCAAATCGGTCGAAGGCGTGTTCGTCACCTACGGCAGCGAGATTCAGTTTAAGCAGATCGTCCCGCTTTACAGCGATGGCACTTACGTTTATTGCGATCCAGCTCCAGACAAAGATACCCTGATGACAGACGACACCATCAAGCTTTACGATGAAGTGGTTATAGAAGGGAAGGATCTATACGATGGAAAAGTCATTGAATGAGGAAGCGCTCGCCGCGCGCTTTCGCGACGTGGAAGAAAATCTGAAAGTCATTGAGGAGAATATCGCCGCAGCTGCCAAACGCAGCGGCCGCAAACGCAGCGACATCACGCTGCTGGCCGCAACCAAAACTGTTCCGGTAGAAGTCATCAATCACGGCATTGAGGCCGGTATCCGCTGCATTGGCGAAAACCGCGTACAGGAATTGATGGATAAATACGACGATTATCGCAAGGATTTGGCCGACGTGCAGTTTATTGGCCATTTACAGACCAATAAGGTCAAATATCTGATGAACCGCGTCAGCATGATCCAGAGTGTGGACAGCGAAAAGCTGGCAGCCGAGGTTTCCCGCCAGGCGGTCAAGCACGGCGTGGAAATGAATATTCTGATCGAGGTCAACATTGGCCGGGAAGAGAATAAGTCCGGCGTGTTGCCCGAAAAATTGGAAGAATTGCTCGCCGCCGTGGCGCCAATGCCGGGAATTCATGTGCAGGGGTTGATGGCGATCCCGCCGGCACATGCGTCAGAAAATGAAAGTTTTGTGTATTTTTCGCAAATGCACGATTATTTTGTTGACATCGGGAGCAAAAACACAGATAATAATATCAGTATGCGTTTTTTGTCGATGGGGATGTCCGCTGACTACCCACTGGCAATTGAGGCAGGCGCCAATATGGTGCGTGTTGGCTCGGCTCTATTTGGGCCGCGCGATTACAGCAAATAACATTCTGCCTAGGAGGTTTTGAATATGTCTGGTTTGATGCAGAAATTTAAAGATCTGTGGAACCCGCCGGAAGAAGAATACGGCGATTATGACTATGAAGAGGAGGCGGCACAACCTGAGGAATCCCCGGCGCCGCGCGCTGCGCGCGAGAGCCGCCCGGAGCCTGCACCTCGCCGTGAATCCCCAGCTAGCCGTCGCGGACAAGAAAATAAGGTAGTCAATATCAATGCTACAGCTCAGCTTCAGGTTGTCCTCTTCAAGCCGGAGCAGTTCGGCGAGGAGGTTTCTACAATTGCCGATGAACTCCTGCACACCAACACAGTTGTTCTGAACCTCGAAGATACCGCGAAAGACGTTGCACGTCGCATTATTGATTTTTTAAGCGGTGTGGCCTATGCAAATGGCGGCAAGTTTAAACGCGTTGCCACTAACACGTTCATTATCACGCCCTATAATGTGGATCTGATGGGCGACGATGTAATGGGCGAGTTGGAAAATAACGGCGTCTATCTTTGATGGATCGTTCCCAGGAGCAGGACACGATCCTGCAAGCGCGTGTTGAGGAGGCAGTCCGTCAAAGCGTGCGCACCAGCACGCCGCATTTTATCGGCTTTCTGGATGCGCGGCAGGCGCAGGTTGCCGAACAGGCTGCTCAGCAGGCTGGCTGCCGCAACTATTTGCTGTGGGGTGGTCATCCGGAAGCGGAACGCGTCTTTTTTGGCGCATTCCCGGACTGGCAGGAGCCGGATGTGGCGGATTTTCCGATTTGTGGCGCAACAGCCCATTATCGGGCCTGCGATGTGCTTACACACCGGGATTTTTTGGGTGCTTTTCTCGCGACCGGCATTTCGCGCGAGGTGCTGGGCGATTTTCTTTTGGAGGCGGGACGCTGCGTATTTTATTTCCGGCGTGAAGTGGCGGAATTCCTCTTTGCCCAAATTGCAAAAATTGGGAGAATCGGTGTCAAGCTGTCTCATACAGTCGAGAAACCGTTGCCCCAGATGCACCATTTCCAGCCGCTGGAAGCGGTGATTGCAGCGCCAAGGTTGGATTGTGTGACAGCGGCATGTACGGGTCTCAGCCGAAAAAAGGCAGCAGACCTGATTGCTGCGGATGCTGTGCAGGTGGATCACCAATCCGTGCATGCATGTGCATATACTATTAAAGAAGGCGCGCTCCTTTCCATTCGGGGAAAAGGACGATTCGTGATCGATTCCGTCAGCCAGCCCACCAAAAAAGGCCGGCTGCGCCTGATGGGCCGTAAATTCATTTGAAATCGGAGGGTAATCGGATGCTGTCACTGAATGATATTAAAAACCAAAAATTCCGCAAAGCTGGATTTCGAGGCGGATATATGGAAGAGGATGTCAACGATTTTTTGGATGAAGTGGAGTCATCCTATGCGGCGCTGATCCAAAAGACAGCGGAGCAACGCGACGAGGTGGAGCGCGAGAAGGCGCAGGTACGTAGCCTCCAGGAAAAGCTCGATGCCCTTGATAGTCAGGTCGAGCAATACCGCAAGGAAGAGGACGACATCAAGTCTGCTCTGGTCAGCGCACAGAAGATGCGGGATGCTTCCATCCGCGAGGCACGCCACCAGGCGGAGGCAATTATCAACGACGCGAAGCGGAAAGCAAGCGAGATCGTCTCCGGCGCGAGCAGGCAGATTGGTGACGAACAGCAGAAGCTTGACAATCTGAAGCAGGAGGTGTCGGATTTCCGCTCCTCTTTACTTGACCTGTATAAAAAGCACTTGACGCTGATAAACGCCTTGCCGCGCGTAGACAAAAAGACAGAGCCCGCCCCAGAATCGGAAACATCCGCAGCAACCCGGACGGAAGAGGAGGCCCCAACCCCAGCCGTGGTGCTGGATGATGCACCGGAGTCTACAGCCGATATACCTGCCCAACCCGTTCCTTCGGCGGAACCAAAACAGCCGGAGCCTGTTTCCTTTGCGCCGATGCCCAAGGAGCCTGCGGCTGCAGTGGCGCGTCCGGCGCCGGAGCCGGTGCAGTTTGGCGATGAATATGACCTGGAAGATGACGATGTTGCAGACATTTTCGACAGGAAAAAGTAAAAAGAGCGGTTGCGGTTCGCTAAAATAGATTGTATAAAGCAGTCTGATTTTGAAAGACTGGGAAAGCTTGAAGGAGAGAAGACGCTGATGGATTATAAAAGCACTTTAAATTTGCCAAAGACCGATTTTCCCATGCAGGCACATTTGCCGCAGCGGGAGCCCGAAGCTTTTGCAGCATGGGAAAAAGAGGATCTTTATGGGAAACTGATGCAGAAAAACGAGGGCAAACCGGTCTTTGTTCTGCATGACGGCCCGCCGTATGCAAACGGCGACATTCATCTGGGAACGGCCCTGAATAAAGTGCTCAAAGACATCATTGTCCGCTCCAAGAACATGGCAGGATTTAAAGCGCCTTATGTGCCCGGATGGGACACGCATGGCTTGCCCACAGAACTCAAGGCCCGCAAAAAGGCCGGCGTCAAAAACGGCGCTGCGATTTCTATCCCGGAGTTGCGCCAGCTTTGCCGCGAGTTCGTGATGACCTATATCGACGGCCAGCGCAATGAATTCAAGCGCCTGGGTGGTATCGGCGACTGGAGCCATCCGTATATCACGTTGACGCACGACTATGAGGCAAAGCAGATTGAGATTTTTGCCGATATGTGTGAAAAAGGCTTGATCTATCGCGGATTAAAGCCGGTTTACTGGTGCCCAGACTGCGAGACAGCGCTTGCAGAGGCGGAGATTGAATATGCGGAGGATCCCTGTGATTCTATCTATGTCAAATTCCGCGTCACAGACGATAAAGGCGGCTTCTTTACGTCCAAAGGCGCGGATCTTGCGCACACTTATTTCGTGATCTGGACCACGACGACCTGGACGCTGCCCGCCAACGTGGCGATCTGCCTTGGCCCGAACTTTGAGTATTCTCTGATCCACTGTGGCGGGGAATATTATATTATGGCGTCGGCCCTGTATGAATCCGCTATGCAGGCTGCCGGACTGACGGATTATGAAGTCATCGCTCAGTTCCAGGGCAAGGATTGTGAATATATGAAGACCCAGCACCCATTCCTGGATCGCGAATCGCTCGTGATTGTCGGCAACCACGTAACGCTTGAAAGCGGCACTGGCTGCGTGCATACGGCGCCTGGCCACGGCGTGGACGACTACAATGTCTGCCACAATCAATACCCAGAGCTGCCGATCCTGGTGCCGGTGGATGCGCATGGCCGCATGACCGAGGAGGCAGGTCCCCTGTGCGCGGGTATGACCACGGCGCAGGCGAATCAGGCCATTGCCGCAAACCTGGTTGAAACAGGCGCGATGTTTGCTCAACAGCATATTGTCCACCAGTATCCGCACTGCTGGCGCTGCAAGAAGCCGATTCTCTTCCGCGCGACGGAGCAGTGGTTCTGCTCGGTGGATTCCATCAAGGACCAGGCGGTTGAAGCGATCAACACCGTGCAGTGGATTCCCGGCTGGGGCAAGGACCGCATCACCTCTATGGTGCGAGAGCGCAACGACTGGTGTATTTCCCGCCAGCGCCGTTGGGGTGTCCCGATCCCGATTTTCTATTGCAAGGACTGCGGCGAACCTTTGATGAGCAAGGAAGCCATGCTGCTGGTGTCGAAGCTCTTTGCTGAAAAGGGCAGCGATGCGTGGTATACCACCGATGCGAAAGATATTTTGCCGGCGGACATGGTCTGCCCGAAGTGCGGCGGTCATTCCTTCACCAAAGAGCAGGACATCATGGACGTGTGGTTTGACTCCGGCGTCTCGCATGCGGCGGTTGCGGATCAGCGTCCGGAATTGCATTGGCCAGCGGACCTTTATCTGGAGGGAGCGGACCAGTACCGTGGATGGTTCCAGTCAAGCCTGTTGACGAGCGTCGCCTGGCGCGGCAAGGCGCCTTATAAGGCAGTCTGTACGCACGGCTGGGTCATCGACGACGAAGGCCGCAAGATGAGCAAGTCCCTGGGCAACGGCATTGATCCGCAGACCATTGTCGATCAGTACGGTGCGGATATTCTGCGTTTGTGGGTAGCTTCTTCGGATTACCATTCGGATGTGCATATTTCTAAGAATCTGCTCAAGCAGCTTTCCGATGCCTACCGGAAAATCCGCAATACGGCGCGGTTTATGCTGGGCAATCTGCATGACTTTGATCCGGACACGGATGCGCTGCCACTTTCAAAATTGCAGCAGATCGACCTGTGGGCCCTGCATCAGTTTGATATGCTGATCGATAAGGTGGAGGAAAGCTACCGCACATATGAATTCCACAATGCCTATCATGCGATTCACAACTTCTGCGTGGTGGATATGAGCAACTTCTATCTGGATGTTGCAAAGGACCGGCTGTACACGGAAAAAGCGGACAGCCAGACACGCCGTGCCGCACAGACGGTTATGTTCCACATTTTGAGCGGCATGACCCGCTTGGTGGCGCCGATCCTGGCCTATACCAGCGACGAGATCTGGAAGGCCATGCGCCACAGCAAAGACGAGGATGCACGGGCTGTTGTGCTCAACGAATTCCCGCAGAAATCCGGCGTGGATGCGGACGATGCCTTTGTCGCTCGCTGGGACCGCATTCATGCAATTCGCGATGACGTGAAAAAGGCGCTGGAAAAAGCACGCAAGCAGAAGGTGATTGGCTCTTCGCTTGATGCACAGGTTACGCTGTACTGTGCGGACGAGCTGTATGATTTTGCCAAAAGTGTGGAAAAAGAGTTGCTGCCCACGCTGATCGTTTCTGCGGTTGTCATTGAAAAAGACGGCACTGGCGAATTTACGGAGGTGGAACTGCCCGGCTTCTCCGTCACGGTTTCCCATGCTGAAGGTAAGAAGTGCGCTCGTTGCTGGATGTATAGCAACACAGTCGGCGGTGATCCGGACCATCCGGATTTGTGCGAACGCTGCGCGCATGTGCTTCAATAAAATTAAAAAACGGGGCGGGAGACCGCTCCGTTTTGCTGTTTGAAGGAGAAAAAGTATGCCTGTTGTGATTGTTTTCCTGTGTGCCGCAGGAATTATTGCCGTTGACCAGATTTTGAAAGCGATCATGCTCAACTGGCTTGCGCCTATCGGCCAGTACGTTGTAATTCCGCATTTCTTTTCATTGCTGTATGTCGAAAATCGCGGTGCGGCCTTTGGCATCTTACAGAACCAGCAATGGCCGCTGGCGATCCTGACGGCAATCGTTTGCGTAGTTGTGATCGTTGCAATGTTTCGTTACCATCATCACGATGGATTCTCATGGGCTGCCTGCGCCCTGATCCTTGGCGGCGGGATTGGCAACATCATTGACCGTGTGACACGGCATTTTGTGGTAGATTACCTGAGCTTCAGCTTTTTCCCGCCCATTTTTAATTTTGCAGATATCTGTGTCGTGGCAGGAGCAGTCGGATTTGTGATCCATATTCTCCGCAGTGATCGCAAAGTCAAAAAAGATGAAGAGCAGGTGAATGCATAACTCATGCCGCAGTACCTGGAACGGATCGTCGAACCGCAGCAGGCCGGCATGCGGCTGGATAAATTTTGGAGCCTTTCTGTGCCGGAACTGACGCGCTCGCTTGCTGAAAAATATATTGCGGAAGGCCACGCGACAAAAGCGGGGACACCGCTGTCGAAAAGCTATCGGGTGGAGGCCGGAGAATGCATTTCTCTTGAAATTCCCGACCCCGCCTCATTGGATGTCCTGGCGGAACCAATTCCCCTGGACATCGTGTATGAAGACGCTGACCTTTTGGTCGTCAACAAGCCGAAGGGGATGGTCGTCCACCCGGCGCCCGGCCATTATTCGGGAACCCTCGTCAATGCGTTGCTGGCGCATTGCGGGGACTCGCTTTCCGGAATCAACGGCATCATCCGCCCTGGCATCGTGCACCGCATCGACAAGGATACCAGCGGTCTGTTGATTGTCGCCAAGAATGACGCCGCTCATAAATCGCTGGCAGCGCAGATAAAGGCGCACAGCTTTACGCGCCTTTATGAGGCGGTGGTTCATGGAAATATCAAGGCGGACGAAGGAACAGTGGATGCCCCGATTGGCCGCCATCCAGTGGACCGCAAGCGCATGGCGGTGACGGACAAAGCGAGCCGCCATGCGGTGACGCATTATCGCGTGCTCGCACGTTACGAGGGCTTTACCCATATTCAGTGCAAGCTGGAAACGGGCCGGACGCATCAGATTCGCGTGCATATGGCATATATTGGCCATCCAGTTGCTGGAGATCCGATCTATGGCCCGAAAAAGCCGGCCCCCGGCCTGCAAGGCCAGTGCCTGCATGCGCGGGTCATCGGGTTTATGCATCCACGCACTGGCCAGTACTTGGAATTTTCCAGTGATCTGCCGGCATATTTCACTGCATTTTTGCAGAAATTGCGGCCCCTGGGAGGCGTATAATGAAGCTACAAGAAACCCTTCTGGTATCGGATTTGGACGGCACGCTGGTCGATGCATATGGCGATGTGCCGCCAGATAACAATGCAGCAATCCGGCGCTATCAGGCGCAGGGCGGCCATTTTGCCGTGGCAACTGGCCGTTCCTGGCAATCTGCCGGTCAATACTTTGTGGAATGGAAGCCCGACGCTCCCTGCATTTTGTTGAATGGATCCGTCCTATATGATTACACAAAGCATAAGCCAGTGCAGGTGACGGCAATGCCCGCGCAATCGATTGCCTCTTTTTTGGCCGCGCTTCTGGAGCAGATGCCGGATGCTGGCGCAGAAGTGTTCAATCCGGATGCGGTTGGTGTACTGCGTTTTGAAGTAAATATCCACAACCATTTGACACCGGAAGTTTTCCTCAGCGAGCATGGCCTGCCGGATTTTCCTAAACCGTGGTGCAAGGCGTTGATCAGCTGCGCGGCGGGACGAATGGCAGTGCTGCGGGAATTGGCGGAACGTCTGCCACATGCAGGCCTGCGCTTGGTGAACTCCTCTGCAAACTACTTGGAAATTCTGCCGGAGGGGGTCAGCAAGGGAAGCGGCCTGCGTGCCCTGGCCAAAGCCTGCGGCTGTGAGAGTGCACATATTTTTGCGATCGGTGATTATGAAAATGACCGTGAATTGCTGTTGGCAGCGGATACGGCTGCTGTTCCCGCAGACGGCCAGAACGCGATGCGCGCGCTGGCGGATCTCGTGACGAAACCCTGTCCGTCCGGTGCCGTTGCGGATCTGATTGCGCAGATGGAGGCGCTCTGTGATGGATAAGGAATCTTCGCAATCTTTTTTGCTGCTGGCAATCGCTTTGATTTTGGTGGCAGTCTGCATTGGTTATAGCATTTGGAGCGCGCCGCCAATTTCTGACCCCGCCGTTGTGACCACAACAGATACGCCTTCTGCGACGGTGAGTGCGGCCTTTAACGGAAGAATCCATATCAACAGCGCACCACAGTCCCAGTTGGAAACGTTGGATGGCATTGGTCCCTCGCTTGCCAAGCGCATCATCGACTACCGAGATGCACACGGCGGCTTTACTTCGACAGAGGAGCTGCTGGAGGTCAAAGGCATCGGCGAAAAGCTCTATCAAAAAATTTTGCCGTATATTGATTTATAAAAGAAACGGGACTGCCCCTCATGGAGCGGTCCCGTTGATTGTTTTGGCTGCAAAATTCCCGCATGGCTTCAGTCGTCACCAAAGCAGATACCGATGTCGCGGGCGGTCTGGATCACGTCATAGTCTAGCGGCACGGTCTTCAGTTTGCCGGCTACTTCGGAGAGCGGCACCGGCACGATGACGTTGTTGCGCATGGCGACCATGTTGCCGTAATTTTCATCTTTGATCAGCTTCGCCGTAGCGGCGCCAAAGCGCGTGGAAAGTACGCGGTCAAAGGGGCAGGGGCTGCCGCCGCGCTGGATGTGTCCCGGCACGGCGACACGAATCTCATGTCCTGTCGCGTCGCCCAGTTCTTTGGCCAGGCGATAAGCGATGGAAGGATAGTTTTCCGCCGCGCGGGCGGCTTTAAACTCCTTTTTGCTCATCTTGGCTTCCCGTTTGGAGCGAGCGCCCTCTGCAATTGCGATGATGGAAAAGCGTTTGCCCGCTTTGCTGCGCTGGTCGATCATGCGCGCAATGCTGTCAATGGAATAGGGAATCTCCGGCAGGAGAATCGCATCGGCGCTGCCCGCAATGCCCGCGTGAAGCGTCAGCCATCCAACTTTATGGCCCATCACTTCTACGATAAAGATCCGTCCGTGTGAGGTCGCGGTCGTGTGGATATTGTCCAGCACGTTAGCCGCAATGTCCACTGCGCTCTGGAAACCAAAAGTGATGTCTGTACCCCAGATATCGTTGTCAATGGTCTTTGGCATGGACACAACGTTGAGCCCTTCGCTGCTGAGCAGATTTGCCGTCTTATGTGTGCCATTGCCGCCCAGCACCACCAGGCAGTCCAGCTTCATTTTCTTGTAATTATCTTTCATATTTTGCACTTTGTCGACGCTGTTTTCGTCGATGACGCGCATCAATTTGAAGGGCTGACGGCTGGTGCCGAGAATGGTACCGCCCAGGTTCAAGATGCCGGAGAAATCGTTCTCCTTCATTTTGTGGTAATTGCCCTCAATCAGGCCGCGATACCCATCCTCAATGCCGTAAATCTCGATCTCCTTGCCCATTTCATGATAGAGGGCTTTGCCAAGCCCGCGGATCGCTGCGTTGAGGCCCTGACAATCGCCGCCACTGGTCAGGATACCAATCCTTTTCACGATATGCACACCTACCTCTGACGTTGATGATTTATTCAGATTATATCATAAAATCACGATTTCGACTACAGGACATGCAGAATTTATTTGGCGACGTCCTCTGCTGTCAGGGGACGGAAGGGTTTGTTGCTGTCCTGCGCTTGCAGCTCCTTCACGCGCTGTTGGGCGATGCGGCTGAATTCCCGGTGACAGTTGCAGGGCTGCTTGCCGCGGCGGTCAATATGGAGATAAGAACGGTCGCTCTGCATGACACGGGCGTTGATGTTGTCGCTGAGCATCAAATCCAGCGTGTCAAAAGCGCGCTGACGCAGATCAGGGTCCTCAATCGGAAAGACCAATTCTACCCGGCGATCCAGATTGCGCGGCATCCAGTCCGCGCTGCCCATATAAATCTTTGGGGTGCCGCCGCATTCAAAGCGGAAGATGCGGCTGTGCTCCAGCAGCTGGCCCACAATGCTGTAGACCTGGATGGTTTCGCTGATGCCCGGCAGGCCGGGAATCAGGCAGCAGATGCCGCGCACGATCAGGCGAATCGGCACCCCCGCCTGGCTCGCTTCATAAAGATACTGAATAATCTGCGGGTCCACCAGAGAATTCACCTTTGCGGTGATGCCACTGGGCAGGCCATTTTTTGCATTGAGAATCTCCTGCTCGATCATTTCCTGGAAAAAGGTGCGCATGCCGTGCGGCGCGACGATCATTTTATTATATTCCGGCGGGCGGCTGTAGCCAGTCAGAACGTTGAACAGACTGCTCGCGTCAATGCCAAAGGGTTCCTTGCAGGTAAATAGGCCGATGTCCGTATAGATTTTTGCCGTTGAGTCGTTGTAGTTGCCCGTGCCCATGTGCAAATAGCGGCGGATGCCATCTTCTTCCCGGCGGACAACCAGCGCAATTTTGCAATGCGTTTTGAGACCTGCCAGGCCATAAATGACATGGCATCCTGCTTCCTCCAGCTTTTTTGCCCAAAGGATATTGTTCTCCTCGTCAAAGCGCGCCTTCAACTCCACGAGCACTGTCACCTGCTTGCCGTTTTCGGCAGCCTTGATTAGCGCGGCAATGATCGGCGAGTGACCACTGACGCGATAAAGTGTCTGCTTGATAGCCAACACATCCTGGTCCTCCGCAGCGCGGCGAATGAAATCCACAACGATTTCAAAGCTTTCGTAGGGGTGGTGCACCATGCGGTCCTTTTCCCGAATTGCCTCAAATATATCGTCGTATCCCCAGAAGTCAGCGGGGGGATAGACCGGCACAATCGGCTTAAAGCACAGCCGCTCACAGCCTGGAAGATTGGCAAATTTGGAAAGGAAGGTCAGATCCAATGGGCCTGGCACTTCGTAGATGCTGCTTTCGTGCACGTCAAGCATTTCCAGCAGGAACGCCTTTGTTTCCGGGTCGCACCGCTGCAGCAGTTCCAGACGGACCGGCTTGCCGCGCTTGCGTTTTTTGATGGATTTCTGGATTTCAATCAGCAGGTCCTCGGCTTCCTCGTCGATGTCCAGATCGCTGTTGCGCGTGATGCGGAATGGGCAAGCGGATTGGATTGTTCCGGATTCTTCAAAAAGCTGTTCCAAGCAGAACATAATGACGTTTTCCAGCAAGACAAAACAACGGCCCTCCTTGCTGGGCACCTCCATGAAGCGTGACAAGATGGCCGGTACCTGCACCACAGCAAAGGAAGATTCTTCCTCGTCGTCAATTTTTAAGCGAACGGCGATGTTTAGACTTTTGTTGGCCAGGAAAGGGAAGGGGCGGCTGCGGTCTACAGCAAGTGGTGTTAACACGGGGAAGAGTATTTTATTAAAGTAATTGTTCAGAAATTGTTTCTGTTCGGCATCCATCTCTTCAGGACTCAAGAAGTAGATGCCTTCCTTTTTCAGGGCGGGTAAAATTGAGCGGTGCAGGCAGGAATACTGCCGCTCCGCAAAGGCGTGTGTTTTTTCGCTCAGCGCAGCATACAGCTCTTCGGGCAGCATACCGCTGGCGTCTGGTTTGTGGTATTTGCTGTTGATTTGTTCTATGACACCAGCTACGCGCACCATGAAAAATTCGTCCAGATTGCTGGCGGTAATTGATAAAAAGCGTACGCGCTCCAGAATAGGGTTCTCCTTTTTCAGAGCCTCCTCCAACACGCGGATGTTAAAATCCACCCAGCTCAGTTCTCGGTTATAGTAAGGAAAAGTCGCCTTTTCTTTTGTTCTATTTTCGCTCATACTTGCGCCTCCATATTCCTTCCGAATTAAATGAGCGTCTGCTTGATTTTCAAGACCGGTTTCACGCCAAAGACATCGGCAAAAAACGCCGCGCATTGGGCAAAGGCCCATTCCTCAAGCAGGACATTTTCATTTGTCTGTGCGGTGATGGTCAACTGTTCATCAGACAGCTTGACTTTCACGGTCGGGATCTTCTGCTTTTGTGACTTATCCAGCGCATTGGCCAGGCGGAAAATAGCCACCAGCTTGGCGATCTCGGTCCTGGAGCGTTCCGACATATCGACAAAGTCACGGACATCTGGCACCTGATATTCATTGTAGCGCGCAACGTAGGCGATCCGCCGCATATCCTTGTCTGTCATGCCATAAACGCCCATATGCCGGATCAGGTCAAAGGTGGCGTCAAGGTGTTCTTTGATAGACACAAAGTGACCACAGTCATGCAGCGTGGCCGCCAGATCGAGTATCAGGCGCTGCTTGCGGTCCATCCCATGCAGGGGCTTTGTCCGGTCAAAGATTTCCTTGGCAATTGTGCGTACTGCCTGCGCATGCATATGGTCACACTGGTAATGGTCGGCAATATTTTCTGCGCAGGATAGAGCATTGCTGCTTACGTGCTCAAAATATAGGGCGTTTTGCCGCGGAAGGAGCATCTGGCGCATTAAGGCGTCCCAGAGATCCACCTTCGGCGAAAGAATATACTGTGCTTTCGTCAAGCCGATCAGACGGACGTAAATGGCCAATGCGGAATACAGAAGCTCCGCCTCACGCTCCGGCAGATGATAATGCAGAGCGATCTTTCCGGAGGTCATTTTGGAGATGCCCCGGTAAAGCCGCATCAGGCGCTTGACCGGAATTTTAAATAGCCCATTCTTTGGCTCTACTGCACAAAGACTGGCAATCATCTCCACCTCATTGCCGGTCAATACGATATTATTGATGTCATTGCCGTTTTCAAATGGGCGGAAGTTCAGCGCGGCCTGCAAGTATTCTTCCAGCACCATATCGAAGTTTTCTGTCTGCTCTTCAATACTGCCCAGCATATCGTGCAGTTTCAAAGCGCCAATGGAGGCATTTTGGGAATAGACCATATTTTCGCCATCGTGCATGGCAATGCCGATGGTACCGGAACCGATATAGGAAAGCAGCGTATAGCCCGGATCCAGATCCCCGGTTTTTTGCAGAACGTCTAAAATTTCCGAGTAGATTAACGTTTTTTCCTCGGCGTCCTCCAGCACCTCCACAGTAAAGCCATTTTGAATATGGATCTGGTCCAAAACGAACGCGCGGTTTTGGGCCTCGCGGATCGCGGTAGTGGCCACCGCCCGATATTCCGTGATGCCATATTCCTGCATCAGTGCTTTAAAACCGCTTAACGCCTTGCTCATTTCACGGACGCTCTGAAAACTGATGGAGCCGTCCGTAAATACTTCATGACCGAGCGAAATGGGGTAGGTCAGCCGGTCCAGATCGGCGATTTCCCCTTTTTTGAGCTGGGAAATCCGCATTTTCAGGACGCTGGAGCCGATGTCAATGACCGCTGCTGCTTTGGGAGTTTTCTTCTTGTTCATGAGTGCACCGCCTGTTTTGTGAGAATGGATTCATGCATTCCAGGATCTCAGACACGTTTGAAAATGATCAAACGTTTTAAATAAATTATAGCAATTTCTGGCGTATCCGGCAAGAAAAAAGAAAGAGAAACCTCAAAAAATAACGTGTTCTTAACAAAAAGTTTTCCGTTTACCAGAAAACAATTGACAAGCAAGATTCTGCAGGATACCCTGTTTATAATATTGCAAGATGAAAAACATTCATACGAAATCGAACGGAGGGAATATAGATGCAGCTAGCACTCTTTCAAATGAGGGTAAAGGACCAGCCGGCAGAAAACCTCGCCCATGCAACGGCAGGCATTGCGCGAGGCGCTGCCCCCAGGGCAGGAATCTGTGCATAG
>USIA01000031.1 GCA_900554535.1 uncultured Oscillospiraceae bacterium
CTGGCAAAGAGTGCCTGGCGGTTGAGCGCCTCCATGCGGCGCAGCAGCGGCGTCTTTTTGTCCAGCGCCTCGCCGGTATAGGAGCAGAAAACAGTCGGGATGCACAGCGTGCGGTCCTTGATAAATGCATAGCTCGTCGGGTCCCAAGCGGTGTAGCCGCGCGCCTCAAAGGTCGCCCGCAGGCCGCCGGAGGGGAAGGAGCTCGCATCCGGCTCGCCACGCACCAATTCTTTTCCGGAAAACTCCATAATCACAGAGCCATCACCCGCAGGCGCGATGAAGCTGTCATGCTTTTCCGCCGTGATGCCGGTCATCGGCTGGGACCAGTGAGGAAAATGGGGGGAGGCACGCTCCACCGATCCGGCGAGGAACCAGTGAGTAAAATGGGTGCAGCCATGCTCCAACGCCCAGTCTTTCATGGCACTGGCCACCGTGTTTGCGATGGACAGATCCAGGCTCTTTCCATTTTGAATCGTTTTTTCCAGGGCTTTGTACGTTTCACGCGGAAGACGTTCCTGCATCGTCCGGTCGTCAAAGACCAGGGAGCCAAACATCTCTGGAACATTTGTAATAGCCATTGTTAAAATACCTCCAAGTGCGCAAGCGCTCGTATTTGGCGGCGCAGTTCCGACCCCTCTTGCGCCGGATCGCCGGCCAAAGCAAAATAAGAAAATAGCGCAGCGGCATCATAAACCGCAGCGCCTTCGCTGTTACGCTTTCATTATAAGAGGTTGGATACGGAATGTCAATCAAAAATTCATGGCTTACACTTCATAAATTGCAAAAATATCGGATTTTTCAACAGCATTCGACTCTTGCGCCGGATTTGAATCTTTGCGCAGCCGCTTCGTTTCGGGCGGCATTTTCGGGGGAATATACTTCATGAATAAAGGTTTTGCGCGCACAGACGCCATACCCCTATACAAATACAAATAAATCCTGTATAATTGAATGTAACTGCAGGAAATGCAGGATAAATGTATGACATCAACAGGACGCTTCTGTTTTGGGGAGGAACCAGCATGAACTATACACGCAGCGAAGTGCTGCAATATGTAGAAGATCACGACGTCAAATTTATCCGTCTCGCGTTTTGTGACATTCACGGGATGCAGAAAAACGTCGCCATCATGCCCAGCGAGTTGAACCGCGCTTTTGAGACGGGCGTCAGCTTTGATGCCAGTTTTGTGCGCGGCTTTATGAACGAGGGAAAATCGGATCTTTTCCTGGTGCCGGACCCCAGCACGTTTAATATCATGCCATGGCGGCCGTCGCATGGACAGGTGGTTCGCCTGTTCTGCGACATCAAAACGCCGGACGGCCAGCCTTTTGCGGGCGACTGCCGCGCACTGCTGCGCGCCGCAGTGCGGGACGCCCGGGAGATGGACTTGAGCTGCAAGGTGGGCACGGGTTGTGAGTTCTATCTATTTAAAACGGATGAATCCGGCGAGCCTACCATGGAGCCGTATGATTATGGCACCTACTGCGACATTGCACCGCGCGACAAATGTGAGAATGTGCGCCGTGAGATTTGCCTGGCGCTCGAGGAGATGGGCCTGCGGCCAGAAACCAGCCGCCATGAGCAGGGACCCGGGCAAAATGAAGTGGATTTCCGCTACAGCGATATCCTGACAGCAGCGGACAATTTTCTGGCCTTCAAAAGTGCCGTCAAGTCCATCGCTGAGGGAAACGGCCTTTACGCTTCCTTCATGCCTAAGCCCCTGCCGGGCTACAGCGGCAGCAGCCTGCACATCAGCCTGTCCCTTTCGCGTGACGGGGAGAATCTTTTCCAGGTGGACAACGGCATGCACAATGCGACCGCAGAGAGCTTTATGGCAGGCATCCTGCGGCGCATCTCCGAGATCACGCTGTTTTTGAACCCATTGACCAATTCCTATGAGCGCTTTGGCCGGTTTGAGGCGCCTAAGTACGTGACCTGGTCGCACCAGAACCGTTCCCAGCTGATTCGCATTCCCGCCGCCCGCGAAGAGGGCCACGGTCGCATGGAGTTGCGCAGCGCTGATCCAGCGTGCAACGTGCATCTGGCCTTTGCGCTGCTTTTGTGGGCGGGGCTTGAGGGTGTGCGCGATGCGCTGCCGCTGTGCCCGCCGGACAACCGCAATCTTTTCAATGCGACCGAGGATGAGACGGCCACGCTGGAACATTTGCCCAGTACGTTGGACGAGGCGTTGCAATTGGCTGCAAACAGCGACTTCGTGAAAGCGCACGTTCCGGAAAAGCTGCTGGAAAACTATTTTGCGCATAAGCGCCGCGAGTGGGATCGCTACCGCACCAGCGGCAACAGCCAAGATTTTGAGCAGCGCGAGTATTTCCTGACTGTGTGATCGCGCCACAGCAAAGGGAACGGGGGAAAGAAATTGGATCGTGTGCTGATCGTTTCCACGAGCGAAAAACCCAGAAAATATTTTGCGGATTTTCTGATTGCACATGGAATTTCCGCGCCTGCGGACACCGCCGCATCCGGCAGCGAGGCGCGCCGCGTGATGTTGCGTCAGAATTTTGACCTGGTCATTATCAACGCGCCGTTGCAGGACGAGTTTGGCCATGTGCTGGCAAGCGATTTTTCTGGCAAGACACAGGCGGGGGTCCTCTTGGTTGCCAAGGCGGACCTCTATGATCAGGTCTGCGCAAAGGTGGAGGACGCGGGTGTGCTGGTGGTGTCAAAGCCTATCAACCGGCTGTTCTTTTACCAGTGCATTCGTACGGCCGTAGCCACCGGCAGGCGGTTGGCTGCGCTTGAAGCGGAAAACCGCAAGCTGCAAAATAAGATCCATGAGACGCAGTTGATTGGCCGGGCCAAGTGTGCGCTGGTGCAATACCGCCATTTGACGGAAGAGGAAGCACACCACTTCATCGAAAAGCAGGCCATGGATCAGCGGGTGCCCAAACGCGAGGTCGCGGAAGACATCCTGCAAACATATGAGGATGTCTGATCAATCGGGATGGTTGTAAATACTGAAAGCACCTGTAAAGCTGCCACATAAGGCTGGCTCTTCAGATGCTTATTTCATACCCCGCCGCAGTGCCCGAGCGGGCAGCGCAGGTCAGTCGTGTGCTTCCTCGCGCACTTGGCGGGCGGCCTCCGCCCAGTAGATCTCTGCGTTGTGGCGGTTTTCGGCGATTTCCTCCGGTTTTAACGGGCGGACAACGCGAGCGGGCGCACCCATTAGGAGAACACCGTCCGGATAACTGCGGCCCTGCGGCACGAGCGCACCCGCAGCCACGAGGCTGTCTTTACCAATTTGTGCGCCGTTAAGCACGATGGCGCCCATGCCGATCAGCGTATTGTCGCCCACTGTGCAGCCATGCAGGATGGCAGCGTGTCCGACTGTGACGCCGCGACCGATCTTTAGTGGGAAACCGGCATCCACATGCAGCACACAGCCGTCCTGAATATTGGTGTTTTCCCCGATTTCAATCGGCGCTGAGTCGCCGCGCACCACCGCATTATACCAAATCGAGCTGTTGCACCCCAGTGTGACGTCACCAACGACCACAGCGCCGGGGGCGATCCATGTCTCCGCTTGCTTTTCCATCTTGCAATCCCTCCTGCAGTTACTTTGCTGGGAAAACTGTACCACAGGACCGGCGAAATTGCAAGCGCCGGCCGCCTTTGACAAATCCTATGAACCTGTTATAATAAAAATAGTTTGAACATTGTGGCATGTTCCAATGAAGCGGGCATGCCGATTTCAAAAAAAACAGGAGGATTTTTTGCTATGAATCAAGTTATTCATGCGGACCACGCGCCTGCAGCCGTCGGCCCTTATTCGCACGCGGTGCAGGCGGGTGACACGCTTTATGCATCCGGCCAGCTCGGCCTAGCCCCCGAAACCGGCGCACTGCCGCAGGGCGTTGAGGCCCAGACAAAGCAGTCCCTGGAAAACGTCCGCGCCGTCCTCGCGGCAGCCCAGATGACGTTCGCCAATGTCGTCAAGACAACGGTTTTTCTGGCCGATATGGCGGATTTTGCAGCTGTGAACGCGATTTACGCCACGTATTTCCCGGAAAATCCGCCGGCCCGCTCCTGTGTCCAGGTGGCGGCTCTGCCGAAGGGCGGACTCGTGGAGATTGAGGTTGTCGCTGTCCGTTAAAAGCCAGGCTTCCCTCTAATAAAAGCAAGCGGTGCCCAACAGGTTGTGTCCTGTTCGGAACCGCTTTTTTATATGGAGATATGGAGCGCCGCCTTCATACCCCGGAATCGCAAAAACTGTTGACAAACGCCTCTGACTTTGCAGGCCGCCCAGCATAGGCACGGCACGGAAAATTGCGGAAATCTCAACCAAAGCGATTTTTATAATTCTGATAAAAATCTTTTTATAAGCTCTATAATATTAGAAGAAATGTTCGAATAGATTGGAAAATTCAGTTGCGGCCATATGGAAAATCTGCTATAATCCAAAGAGGGGTGATGAAATTTGGCATTTACAGACGCGGAAAAGCACCTGATTTTTGGTTTGTTTCAGTCCGTCCAGCCGCACCTGCGCAATCCGCGGGAAGGCTCCCTGGCGCTTGCGGGCGCGATGGACCGCATTCAGCGAGACTGCCCGGAGCGGGACGATCTGCTCCATGTGCAGATGGCGGCGCAGTATGTGATTCATGGGCTGGACCAAATCATTCAAGCGAAAGACTGGAACAGCCCGCAGGAAAAGGCACATGTGTTGGATGGCCGCCAACAGGCACAGGCCGTCCTGGACAAAGCGGCACAACTCCTGGCGGCACAGGCGTAAGCCTGCGGCGTTTCCGAGCAGGCCGGGAAAAGGAGCGTTGAGAGCAATGGATGTCAAATATCTAGTTGTGTGTATTGTAGCGTTTGCTGTGGCGTTTTTGCTGATGGGGGTGAGCGCTTATATCGGCTATCGGAAGGAACAGCGCATCCCTGCAGAATGGTCGCAAAAGGACCGCGATGCGGTGCGGGCGCTGTGTCGCATCCATCATCTGGCGTGGTCGGCGTCAATTGCGCGGGAAAAGGATGGCAGGCTCTTCGTCCATGAGGGCGGCGCCAAGCGGCTGCAGCTGGAAACAACAAATTTCCCGACCATCCCGCGCGGGATGGATGTGCCGATGGTCGCTATTTTAAAGGAAACCCGGATTTTGCACTGGCGGCCGGAAGAACGCGCACTGGCGCAGTCGCTGCGCACCGCGCTGCCCGGGGAGGAAGCTGCGCTGGAGCGCACGCCTTCCGGCGATTTGATCCTGCACGGCGGCGACGGCAGTACAATTGCGATCGATGCGCGTCAGTTCCTGACCTTGCTTCCGGGCAACGTGATCCGGTTGGTGGATATTCCGGATGCATGATCGAAACGTATAGGACCTGTTGTGAAGTGATTTTTCAATTGCATCGACTTGAACAGAGAAATCCTTTTCGATATATGAAAATACGTCTTGAAACGGCTTGTTGTTGGCCGAATCAAGGCGTATTTTTGTGCGTCGTTTTCGCGGAAGGGCATTTTGTAACGCGCTTTTTGCTTTCCCAGCCTTTCGGCTATCTGCAAAGAAAGTGCGGTTCTGGGCTACTGTCCGGAAAGATGCAAGCGCTTGCAGGCGGGCGTCCTTGCAGAAAAAGCTTATAATTATACATGTTCATAGAATATTTGCGGTTTGTTGCTTTTCATGACCTGCATGCTGTGGTATACTAGAATAGTAGTTTCAAACGTTTTCTGCGCTTTTTTAGCGTATAGATGAATCGACAAGACTGGAGATGGTCAATCCTTATGATCGGTATCGAACAGCATATGCTCTGCGATGGCGTCCACTTCCGGAGCGTTCGAGATACAAAATTCAAAACCTTTCGCATTTCGGTGAATTTTCTGCTGCCTTTGCGCCGGGAAACTGCCGCTGCGAACGCGCTGCTGCCCTATCTGCTCACGCGTGCCAGCCGGGCGTACCCCGATTTTACGCAAATGAGCCAAAAGATGGATGCGCTTTATGGCGCCAACTTGAGCGGGGATGTCGGCAAATTGGGCGACTTCCAGGTTTTGACGGTGCAGGCATCCTGCCTGTCAAACGCCTATGCGTTGGCTGGAGAGGATCTGGTGGCGGAGATGACGAGCGTGCTTTGCGGGGCGCTGTTTGACCCGGCGCTGGAGGATGGCCTCTTCCGGGAGAACGACTTCCGCCAGGAGCAGCGCCAGACGTTGGAACAGATCGATGCGGAATTTAGTGATAAACGCGCCTGGGCGTTCAACCGCTGTGTTGAAGCCATGTGCGCGGACGAGCCCTATGGCATCAGCCGCTTCGGCGCGCGTGCGGATGTGGAAAAACTGACCCGCGAAGAGGTTACCAAGGCGTGGCACGAAATGTGCCGCACAGCGCGTGTAGAGATTTTGGTCCTGGGCAACTGTAATCCAAAGCCTGTGATCGATGCGTTCCGGGACGCCTTTTCCAGCCAGCCGCGCGCGTATCAGCCGGTCCAGACAGATGCCACGTACCAGCCGCCGCAGACGGTGCGTCGCGCAGAGGACTGCCAGGACGTTGTGCAGGGCAAGCTGGTGCTCGGAATGCGCCTGCCCATTGCCCGCACAGACGATCGTGTCCCGGCTGCGCGATTGATGACCAGCATCTTTGGCGGTACGCCGAACAGCAAGCTTTTTTTAATTGTGCGCGAAAAGATGAGCCTGTGCTACTATTGCAGCGCCGGCTATAATCCGATGAAGGGCCTGCTCTTTGTCCAGAGCGGCGTGGAATTCAGCAATATGGACAAGGCTGAGGCCGCAATTCTCGACCAACTCAAGGCTGTACAGGCGGGCGACTTTACGGATGAGGACATCCAGGCGGCCAAGCTGTCAATGCAAAATAATCTTTATACGACTGAGGATTATCTCGGTGCGCAGGAAAGCTGGTACTTGGCGCAGACATTGGCGGGCCAGATGTTTTCGCCTACGGAATATGCGGCGTTGATCGGCGCCGTCACGCGCGAACAAATCGTCGAAGCGGCAAAAGATGTGCAGCTTGATACGGTTTACAGGCTGATTGGCAAAAAAGAGGAGGCGGCACAGTGAATCTCATCAAAGAAGTGAAAAGCGACCGGCTGGGCGAATCCTATTTTGAGGTGCAGCACGCCGCAGGCCTGAAAATTATGATCTATCCGAAGCCGGAAAACCACTCGACTTATGCGATTTTCGGAACAAATTACGGCTCGATTGACAACACATTCCGCCGGTCGGACGAAGGAGAGGCCGCCACGGTGCCCAACGGCATCGCGCATTACCTGGAGCATAAGATGTTTGAAAGCGAAGACGGCGACGCCTTTGCCCGTTACGCAAAAACCGGCGCTTCCGCGAATGCCTACACCTCCTTTGACAAGACATGCTATCTGTTTTCCTGCGCGGCCAATGTCTATGATTCTCTGGAAATCCTGCTCGACTTCGTGCAGCATCCTTACTTCACGGAGAAGACCGTGCAGAAGGAGCAGGGCATCATCGGCCAGGAAATTCGCATGTATGACGACGACCCGACGTGGCGGGTGCTGTTTAACATGCTGGGGGGCATGTACCACAACCACCCGGTGAAAATCGACATCGCGGGTACGGTGGAGAGCATCGCACAGATCACCCCGGAACTGCTTTACCGCTGCTATCATACGTTTTATAATCTCAACAACATGGCGCTGTGCGTTGTGGGCAATGTGGAGGAAAATCGCGTGCTGGAGCTGTGCGACCGCATGCTCAAGCCTTCGGCGGATGTGCGCGTGGAGCGCATCTTCCAGCCGGAGCCGGAGACCATCGTGCAGCCGCGCATCTGCGCCAAAGGCAGCGTGGTCACGCCGCTGTTCTATTATGGCTTCAAGGAAAAGGCCACGCACCAGCCAACTGACCAACAGGAAGCTGCAACCGAAATTCTGCTCGAGATGCTTTTCGGTGAGTCTTCGCCCTTGTTCCGCCGGTTGCTCGACAGCGCCCTGATTAACGAAGCCAGTTTCAGTTATGAATATTTTAACGGACCGGGCTATGCCTGCGTGTTATTTAGCGGCGAATCCAAGAATCCGGACGCTGTGGGCCAGGCGATTTGCGGCGAGGCCGAAAAGGCGCGCCGCGAAGGCCTGGATCCGGCGGCTTTTGCGCGCGCCCAAAAGGCGGTATATGGCCGCATCATTTCCAGTTGCAACAGTGTGGAAACGATTGCCAACACCATGATCGGCGCGTCCTTTGCGGGCAGGTCGCTCTACGGTATGATAGACGCGGTGGCCCAGGCAACCTGCGAGCAGGTGGAGGCGCGGTTGCAGGAGCAGATGCTGCCTGACCGCGCGGTGCTGTCCATCATCGAGCCGGACTGAGCCGGGAAAGAGGGGGCACTTCTTATGTATCATGTGCAATTTCCGGGCCTGGGCATTTCGCTGACCATCCACAACGTCGCATTCCAGATCGGTTCGTTTCGCGTGTATTGGTATGGCATCATCATTGCGGTCGGATTTGTACTGGCGTTTCTTTATGCAATTCGCAGCGCCAAAAAGTTTAAGATTGACGCAGACAAGCTCATGACCTGCATCCTGGTGGGCATTGTGTGCGGCGTTATTGGCGCGCGGCTTTATTATGTGGCGTTTTATCCGGGCGATCTCTATATCAAAAATCCGTCGCTCATCTTCCGTATCCACGACGGGGGCCTGGGCTTTTATGGCGGCGCGATCGGCGGCCTGCTCGGCGGCGGCATCTGTGCGAAGGTTTGCAAGCTGTCACTGCCTGCGGTGTTTGACATCGCTTCGCTTGGGCTTTTGATTGGGCAGTGCATCGGCCGGTGGGGCAATTTTATCAACCAGGAGGCCTTTGGTACACAGACCGACCTGCCGTGGCGTATGGTCAGCGAGGGGACCGGCGGAGTGCCGGTGCACCCGTGCTTTCTGTATGAATCGCTATGGCTTTTGATCGGCTTCCTCTGGATTCACTTCTTCAGCCGCCGGCTGCGCCATTATGACGGCCAGGTTTTTCTGCTCTATTTGCTTTGGAGCGGCCTGGGCCGGTTCTGGATTGAGGGCCTGCGCACGGACAGCCTGCTTGTACCAGGCCTGCCGCTGCGCGTCTCCCAAGTGCTCGCCGCGGTGATGGTGGCGGTGGCCGTTGTGTGCCTGATTCTCTTCCGCAACCGGACCAAGCTTTTGGGCTGCGGCAGTCCGCGCATTATGGCGCTCAATGAGATTGTCGATGCCGTACCGGAGGAAATGATCCTGGAGCCTGCTGCAGAGGCGAAGACAGACCAGTCGGTAGATGTGCCTGCACAAAAGATAGAGCAGTCAAGTGATGCACCCAAAAATGAGGAACATTCATAAAACTGCCTTTAGGGATGAACATGGATAAAAAGCGCAGATAGGAGGAAATGGGAATGGCTATTCGCATCGACGGCAAGGCAATTGCCGCAGAAGTACGCGCACGGGTGAAGGCGGAGGTCGCCGCCATGGAGGAAAACGGCGTCACGCCCGGCCTGGCGGTGGTTCTGGTGGGGGATGACCCCGCTTCACATACGTATGTCCGCAATAAAAATCGTGCCTGCGAGGAAACCGGCATCTACAGCGAGGTCCACGAGCTGCCCGCCACTACCACGCAGGAGGAACTGATGGCGCTTGTCGCCAGCCTCAACGCCCGTCCGGACATTGACGGTATCTTGGTGCAGTCCCCCCTGCCAGATGGATTGGATGAGGACGCCGTCATCAACGCGATTGATCCGGAAAAGGATGTGGACGCCTTCCATCCATTGAATGTCGGGCACATCATGATCGGTGACTACGCGTTTTTGCCGTGTACGCCTGCGGGCATTATGGAGCTGTTGCATCATGAAAACATCACGGTCCAGGGCAAACGGTGTGTGGTGATCGGACGCAGCAACATTGTCGGCAAACCGATGGCCATGCTGCTGCTGCATGAAAGCGGCACCGTCACAATCTGCCACAGCAAGACCCAAAACCTGCCCGATATATGCCGCGAGGCGGACATCCTGGTCGCAGCCGTGGGCAAGCCGAAATTTGTGACCGCCGATATGGTCAAGCCCGGTGCGGTTGTCATCGACGTGGGCATGGACCGGGACGAAAATGGCAAGCTTTGCGGCGACGTGGACTACAATGCAGTGGAGCCGGTTGCCTCCTACATCACGCCGGTCCCCGGCGGCGTCGGCCCGATGACCATTGCCATGTTGCTTCAAAATACCTTGACCGCTGCCCGCCGACACAACCACCTGCCCGCAGACGGTCAACTGGAGTCCTGACTTTTATGGATATTCTGGACCGAATTCATTCCCCGGCGGATTTGCAGGATCTGGATTTGACACAACTCAATCAGCTTTGCTCGGAAATCCGCCGCCGTATCATCACAACGGTGTCGCATACGGGCGGGCATCTGGCCTCCAATCTCGGCACGGTGGAGCTGACCGTCGCTTTACGGCGCGTGTTCCCGCGAAAATGTGACCGAATCGTCTGGGATGTCGGCCACCAGGCTTATACGCACAAAATCCTGACCGGCCGCAACAGCCGGCTCGACACCATGCGCACGCGCGGCGGCATTTCCGGTTTTCCCAACCGCTTTGAAAGCGAGTGGGACGCCTTTACCGTGGGGCATGCCAGCACGTCGATTTCGGCGGCGCTTGGCATCGCGGAGGCAAAGCTTTTGCGCGGAGAAGAGGGCTATGTGATTGCGGTGATCGGAGACGGTGCGCTGACGGGCGGGCTGGCCTATGAGGGCCTGAACAATGCCGGGCGCTTCCCGAAGAATTTTATTGTGATTTTAAATGACAATAAAATGTCCATCTCCCGCAATGTCGGCGCCATGTCGCGCTATCTTGCGCACATCCGCACAAAGCCCGAATATCTCAAGGCAAAGACCGACATTGAGTCGCTCCTTTCCGGGATACCGTGGATCGGCCATTCTGTGGCCAAGACGATTCGGAGCACGAAAAATGTGGTCAAGTCCTTGCTGTATAACAGTACTTTGTTCGAGGATATGGGCTTTTATTATTACGGCCCATTTGACGGCCACGACCTGCGCACGATGCTGGAGGTGTTGCAGAGCGTCCGTTCCATTGATCACCCGGTTTTGCTGCATGTGGTGACCGAGAAAGGGCGCGGCTATTCCTTTGCAGAGAAAAATCCAGGCGCCTTTCATGGCGTGGCGCGCTTTGACGTGAGCACTGGCAAACCCGAACACATGGGTGGCGAAAATTTCAGCAGCACGATGGGCGAATACCTGTGCGGTTTTGCCGAGCAAGATCCGTCCATTTGTGCGATCACCGCCGCCATGAAGACGGGCACGGGCCTGGAATCCTTCAGCCGCAAATTCCCCGCCCGCTTTTTTGATACGGGCATTGCCGAAGAACATGCGGTTACCTTTGCCGGTGGGCTGGCCAGCGCGGGGATGCTGCCGGTGGTCGCCGGCAACCGGCCCTTTTTGCAGCGCGCTTATGACCAGTTGATTCACGACACGGCCCTGCAACGGGTGAAGGTTGTCTTTTGTGTAGACCGCGCGGGCATCGTGGGCGAGGACGGCGAGACGCACCAGGGCATCTTTGACGCTGCATTTTTCAATACAATCCCAGGCATCACCGTGCTGTCGCCCTGCTATTTTGGAGAGCTTTATCAGGATCTGCGCCGCGCACTGTATGAGATTCCCGGGCCGGTTGCGGTGCGGTATCCGCGCGGCGGACAGCCGTTTTGCCCGCTGAACTTCCGCCCCTCCGGCATGGACTGGGTGCGTTGGGGAAAGCAGCAGGCGCCTATAGCGCTTGTCACCTATGGCCGTCTGTTTGCCCAGGCATGCCGTGCGCAGCAGTTGCTGCGGGAAAGGGGTGTGGAAGTGGAAATCTTCAAGCTCAACCGCATCAAACCGATGCCGCTGGAGTCGGTTCAGGCGGCCTGCGGCAAGCAGGCGGTGTTTTTTTTTGAGGAGGGCATCTCGAACAGCGGCATTGGCGAGCACTTTGGCGCACAGCTGGCGCAGGCGGGCTTTTCCGGCCGGTTTGTGCTGCGTGCTATCACAGATTTTGTGTCGCATGCGACGCCGGATCAATGTTTGCAGGCGCTTGGCCTGGATGCCAATGGAATGGTAAAGACGATCTTGACGGAGTGGGAGCAGTGAGTGAGAAAGTAAGACTCGATTCCTTGGTTTATACGCGCGGGTTTGCCCAGAGCCGCGAGCGCGCGAAGGCCGTCATCATGGCGGGCGATGTGTATGTCAACAACCAAAAGTCCGACAAACCTGGAATGCTGGTGCCTGCGGACGCCCAGTTGGAGGTGCGCGGCGGGCTGCGCTATGTCAGCCGTGGAGGACTCAAACTGGAGAAGGCCATGGCATGCTTCCCGATTTCCCTGACGGACAAGACAGCCATGGATATCGGCGCGTCCACCGGCGGTTTCACGGATTGTATGCTGCAAAATGGCGCGGCGCGCGTCTATGCCATTGACGTGGGCTACGGCCAGCTGGCCTGGAAGTTGCGCACGGATGCGCGCGTGGTCAACCTCGAACGCACCAATGTGCGCTATCTGACAGAAGAGCAGGTGCCCGAACAGGTGGACTTTTTCAGCGTAGACGTTGCATTTATTTCGCTCAAGCTGGTGCTGCCTGTGGCGCGGCGCTTTCTGAAGGATGGCGGCCAGGCGGTGTGCCTGGTCAAACCGCAGTTTGAAGCGGGACGCGGCAAGGTTGGGAAAAAAGGCGTGGTGCGTGACCCGGCGGTGCATCGGGAGGTGCTCGAGGAGATTACGCAGTTTGTATTGGCGAACGGCTTCTCGATCCTGGGACTGACGTATTCGCCTGTGCGCGGGCCGGAAGGCAACATCGAGTATCTCTTGTATCTGGAGAAAACAGAACACCCGGAAGCGGTCCCCTTTTCTGTTGAAGCCGTGGTGGCAGAGTCCCACGCAGCATTGGATGGTGGTAGCAAATGATGTATGCCGCTGTACTGCCAAATTTAAAGCGCACGCATGCAGCCGCCGCGACAGTGGAAGTCATCCGCCGGCTGCATCAGATGGATGCCCTCGTGCTGATGCGCGCTTCAGACCGCGATCCCGTCTTTAAAGCGGACCGCTTTGAGACGGATTTTGCAGCATTGCTGAAGGCGTGCACCCTGATGATCGCCATTGGCGGTGACGGCACCATCATCCACGCAGCGCGGCACGCCGCTCAGGCGGACAGGCCCGTGCTTGGCATTAATACCGGGCATTTGGGCTTTGTCGCGGAATTGGAGCCGAATGAGCTGGATCTGTTGGCCTTATTGGCGAAAGGGCGCTATAGCGAAGAAAAGCGCCTGCTTTTGCGGGCGACATTCCGGGATTCCAGCGGCAGGCAGCGGCAGGCGGAAGCCATCAACGACGTGGTGCTCACGCGCGGCGCCACGACCAAGATTCTGGATTTTGCCGTCCGCTTCAACAACACGGAGCTGGCGCATTATCGGGCGGACGGGCTGATCTTTTCCACGCCGACCGGCAGCACAGCCTATTCGCTTTCCGCGGGTGGACCCTTTGTAGCGCCAGACATTGACTGCATGCTGCTTACGCCAATTTGCCCGCATTCTCTGATGAGCCGGCCGGTCGTGGTCGGTGGGGACGCCCGCCTGACGGCGCAGGTCACTTCCCGCAGCGGCGGGGACGCTTATCTGACGGTAGACGGCGACGATGCACTGACGCTTTCGCCCGGCACCACAGTGGAGGTACGGCGGTCGCCCTTTACCGCGCGGCTGATTAAATTGAAAAAAGACAGCTTTTATACCATTATCAACCAGAAATTTGCGGAAGGGAGAGAATGACCGTGAAAACACGGCGGCACGCGAAAATTCTGGAGCTGATCAGCCAGTATGACATTGACACGCAGGAGGAGCTTTTGCGCCGCCTGCGTTCTGCGGGCTTTGACGTGACGCAGGCGACAGTCTCCCGAGACATTAAAGAGCTGCGTTTGGTGAAAGCCCTGTCCGCAGAGGGCAAGTACCGCTACTCGACTGGCCGGGAAGAAAACAAAGATGTTTCTGCCAAGTTTTATGCTATGCTGCAGGATGCGGGGGTTTCCGTCGCGAGTGCGGGAAACCTGGTGGTGCTAAAGACCTCTTCGGGTATGGCGCCGGCCATTTGCGTGGCGCTGGATTCCATGCATTGGGACGCGGTGGTCGGTACCATTGCGGGCGATGACACGATTTTTATGGCTGTGCATACGGCGGAGGCCGCACAGCAGCTCGCCGGCGAACTGAACCGGATGATGGGGTGAGCGGATGCTGAACCAACTCTATATCGAGAATATCGCGGTGATTGAAAAGGCCAGCATTGAGTTCGGCCCGGGTCTGAACGTGTTGACAGGCGAAACAGGCGCAGGCAAATCGATGATGATCGACGCGATCCATGCGGTGCTGGGCCAACGGACCTCGCGCGAACTGGTGCGCACCGGTGCCAAGGGCGCATTTGTCAGCGCAAGCTTTACGGACGTGCGGCCGGCTGTCTGTAAAAAGCTCGAAAGCATGGGCTTCGAACTGGAAGAGGAC
>USIA01000032.1 GCA_900554535.1 uncultured Oscillospiraceae bacterium
TGAGGGAGAAGGCCCACGGCGCCCCGATAGGCCTGCAGCAGCCGCTTCGGATCAATGGGACGGCGATAGCGCACATCCGGCTCCACTTCTTGTGGCGTTCGTGTGAAGGTGTCCATGGCAATCTGTTCGCCGAGCAGACCCGCCACCCGCTTGCATTCTTCGTATTCGAGCAGCTGGCCAGACAACTCTGCACGCAGGGAATCGGCTTCCTCGTGTTTCGGCAGCAGGGACACAGTCTTGATATAGACAAGGCGGGCCGCCATCTCTAAAAATTCGCTGGAAACATCCATATCCGCTTCTTGCGCCGCGTGGATCTGTTCCATATACTGATCCAGGACCTCGACAATCGGAATATCGCAGATGTTCAACTTGTTTTTTCGGATCAGATGCAGCAACAGATCGAGCGGACCTTCGAAATTTTCCAGTCTGTAGGTTATCTTTTCCATCTTTTTTGTAAATACACGCGATCAGCGCAAAAACAGCAGGAACGGAAGATCAGCAAGGAACATCACGCCGCGTGTCAAAGCGCTTTGCAGAAGTCCAAGCGGAACGCTGAGCACGCCTGTAAACAGCAACAAGAATAACAGCAGTATGATGATATTCTGATACCGGTAGTAGGCCATCGTCGCCCGGTTGCTCAAGAACGCCGCCAGGATGCGGGAGCCGTCCAGCGGCGGCAGTGGGATCAAGTTAAATACTGCAATGGAAATATTGATAGTGATGTAGGCCCCCAGGAAATATTGCAGGAAATCCGGCATGTTCCCACGCGTCAGAATGAAAATCAGGTTTAGGATAATTGCGCCCGCCAAGGAGGCCACCACGTTTGCCAAAGGCCCCGCCAAGGCTGTCAGCGCCATGTCGCGTTTGGGCTTTTTGAAGTACCGCGGGTCCACAGGCACAGGCTTTGCCCAGCCAAAGCCAAACAGCAACAGGAAGATGGCGCCAAACAGGTCCACACTGGCTAGTGGATTAAACGTCAATCGACCCGCATATTGGGCAGTCGGGTCGCCCAGCTTCTTGGCGGCCCAGCCATGGGCAAATTCATGAAAGGGCAGGATCAAAAAAATAATGATGAGACAGGCGAGAATTTGGGCAATCAAAGCGCCCATATCCACGCCTTGGCCTGAAAAAATGCTACGCAGCATATCATAAAGCATAGAATCAGCGTCTCCTATCTTTTGGGATATTGCGGGCGTCTCTTCTCGGTGTTATAGAAGTGCTGCACAGTCAAGTTCAACCCCCATTAATTTCTAGTATTATAATACAAAACCAGATAAAATACAAGGTACCGTGTTGTGACGTTTCTTTTTAGATTCTCCTGAAAAAAGGACTTGCTTTTTTGAAAAGATCCTTGTATAATAATTCTGTTACGTATGTGCGATTAGTCCTTTTTGAAGGAGGTGCAGACTCATGGCAAAGTGCGACATCTGCGGCAAGGAGATTGCCTTCGGTATCCGGGTTTCCCATTCCCATCGTCGTTCCAATCGGACCTGGAAGCCCAATATCCGCCGTGTTAAGGCAATTGTGAACGGTTCCCCCAAGCGTATTTACGCCTGCACCCGTTGCCTGCGTTCCGGCAAGGTCACGCGGGCCGTCTGAGTCCTAAAAAGCAAAAGCGAGAAGGCCCATGCGCCTTCTCTTTTGTTTTTTCGATCCACCGCAAATCAAAAAGGAAGCAGGAAAAGGCATTCCGTTGCCTTTGCTTGCTTCCTTTTTTATAGCACTCAATCATGATGCAAGGTAAATTTCTTTTCCGTGTGATGAATTAAGCGGCCGATGTTCGCATGATGTTTTGCCACAACGCACGCGCCCATGACGGCCAAAAGCAGTGTGGAGATGACCATATATTGCAGCGAGACCGCCCCAGCTTTATAGAAGACAAAATAATTGAACAGCCATCCCCACAGGGGAAACGTCGCTGCCGCCATGATAGAGCCAAGCGACACATATTTCGTTGCCAACGCTAAAATCAGAAACAGCGAAAAATCCACGGCCAGGATGGGCGGATAGATCATTAGAAGAACGGCCGCTGTCGTTAGAACGCCCTTGCCGCCGCGGAAGCCAAAGAAGATCGGGAACATATGACCAAGGATGCAGCCGATGCCCGCCACATATGTGCCGTAGCGGTACGGCTCTGTCCCCCAGCCCCAAATGGCCAAGCCATCGGAGCCGCCGAGGACGGCGGAGAAAATGACGGCGCCTAGCAGGCACGCGACAATTCCTTTGCCAAAATCGCAAATCGTGGTCAGAACGCCGGGCTTCATTCCCGCAGAGCGCAGGACATTGGTCATGCCTGCATTCCCGCTGCCCATTTCCCGGATATCTTTTTTGTCAAACAACTCGGTAAAAATAATGGAAAAGCTGATGCTGCCGATCAGATAAGCGACGATCACCGCCAAAGCAATTGCCAAAACCAGGCGTGCTGGCTCCTGCATAACAATTCCCTCCCAATTGTGTACGCCAAAATTTTTGTATCCTATTTTTTATCGCCGCGCTCCCGAATCAGGAAACGCACTGGCGTTCCGGTAAGCCCAAAGGTCTCCCGAATCTGGTTCTCCAGATACCGCTGATAGGAGAAATGGAACAATTCCGCGGAATTTACAAAGCAGACGAACGTCGGCGGTTTTGTGCTGGCCTGGGTCATATAATAAATTTTCAGGCGCCTGCCTTTGTCAGTAGGCGGCTGCACGCGGGCAGTTGCCTGGGCCAATACGTCGTTGAGCACGCCCGTCGAAATGCGCATTGCATTGTTGGCCGCCACCTGCTTGACCATATTGAACAGCGCCTCGACCCGCTGGCCCGTTTTAGCCGACAGAAACAGGATCGGCACATAACTCATGAACGAAAAGCTTTTTTCCAGGCTCTTGCGCATAGAATCCATGGTGTGGGTTTCTTTTGGCACGGCATCCCATTTGTTCACAAGGACAATACTCGCTTTTCCTGCCTCATGTGCCAGGCCGGCGACCTTCGAATCCTGTTCTGTAAAGCCTTCTGTTGCATCAATCATAATGGCGCACACATCTGCGCGTTCGATCGCCATCTGCGCGCGCAGGACGCTATAGCGTTCGATCTGGTCTGTCACTTTACTTTTGCGGCGCAGGCCAGCCGTATCGATCAGCACAAAGCGGCCATATTCGTTCTCAACTTCAGTGTCGATGGCGTCGCGGGTTGTGCCGGCAATATTCGAAACAATACAGCGTTTTTCCCCAACGATATAATTGACCAGTGATGACTTGCCCACGTTGGGTTTGCCGATAATGGCCACACGGATCACATCCTCCGTGTCCTCCTCCGCTTCTTCAGGCGCCAAATGGTCAAACACCGCATCCAACAGATCGCCGGTCCCATGCCCGTGCACCGAGGAAACAGCAATCGGATCTCCAAGGCCCAGATTGTAAAATTCATAAAATTCTGCCGGCGGATCGCCGAGTGAATCGCACTTATTCACGCACAAAACCACTGGCCGTCCACTTTTTTGCAACATAGACGCAATTTCAATATCTGCCGCCGTCACGCCCGTACGCAAATCTGTGACAAAGAGGATCGCATCTGCCGCCTCAATCGCCAGCTGCGCCTGCGCGCGCATTTGGACCAGCAGAATATCATTTGTTTTAGGTTCAATACCGCCTGTGTCCACCAGCGTAAATTTGCGGCCACGCCACTCGCAGTCTCCATAGATGCGATCCCGCGTAACTCCCGGCGTATCATCAACAATCGAAAGCCTTTGCCCGACCAATTTATTAAACAGAGTCGATTTGCCCACGTTTGGCCGGCCAACGACCGCCACAACCGGCTTTGACATAGCCTTCCCTCCCAATTCTCATGAGCAGTCCGAAACCACCCGCCAAAATAGACTTTGCAAAGCCCTCAAAAATTATGGCATGTTCCTTGTGGTTCGTCAAGCCAAAAATAAAAAACAGGGGTTTGCCTCCTACGGAGCCAGTGCTCCGCACGGTCAGACAACCCCTGGGTTTTCGGAAAACCAGCCGGACATTCGTTCTCAGATATCCTTTTTGATAACCTGCCTGCCATTGTAATAGCCGCAATTGCCGCATACCTGATGCGCGACCTTGTACTCGCCGCATTTGGGGCATCTCATCAGAGCAGGAGCGCTAATCTTCCAAACATTGGAACGTCTTTTGTTCTGCCTTGCACTCGATTGTTTCCTCTTTGGCACTGCCATCGCTAGCACCTCCTTATATCACTCTGTGTCAATTAATCAGTTGCTTCAACACCTCAAGGCGAGGGTCGATCTGATGTTTGCTACAATCGCACGGGCCTTCGTTCAAATTCTTTCCGCAGATCGGGCACAGCCCCTTGCAGTCCTCTTTGCACAGGAATTTTGTCGGCAGCTCCAGCAGGATATCCTCCTGCAAAAGCGCATCCAAATCCACTGTGCCGTCTTTCAACACAATGTAATAGCCATCGCCTGCGTCCTGCTCATTGGAAAGCGTCTCAACCAAAACGTGCGAAAACCGATAGGTATAATGCCGGTCGATCTGCGCTGCACAGCGGTCGCACGGAATGCAAAAGTCAAAGTCAACCTGCACATCCATCTGCGCGAACCCGTCTTTCGCCCGCACTTCACCCGTCACGTCAATTGGCTTGACAAACGGATGCGTGGCATCCAACTCCAACGCGGAAAGGTCAAACTGATAGGCAATCGGAAGCGCTGTCTTGCCTTCCTGTAACCATTTTTTGATATCGAGAAGCATAATCCACCTCGGCGCTACATTTGTTCATTATAATACCTGTATTTTTATTTGTCAAGAAAAATCGAAGCAAAACGCATTCAAACACAAGAAATGCTACCGAAGGCAGCATTGCCCCACATCAGATAGGGCAATCGCTCCCCACGGCAGCAAATTGAATTCAGAAAATAAACCGCTTAGACTTCGGTGACAAATTCATGCAGCGACTCCGGCAGCTCGGAAGCATCTGCAGAGATCAGGAAAGTCAGGCGCGTGTTTGCCATGGCGGCCAAGGCGCTCATCTTTTCTGCGAAGGGTACCAATTGGTTCAGGTCCGGTCCAATAATCTTCAGCGTAGAATCGACCAGGATGTCCGTCACATCGTAATTGCCCGCGCAAATACCGCTGATAAAGCCAAACAGCGCCTCCGCACCTTTGATGCCATAGGCCTCAATGTCCACCAAACGCGCCGCATGGTCGACATCATAAGTAAGCTTCAATCCTTTTTCAATCACGACGACATTGCCTTTGGAAGCAGCAACAGCAGCATTGGCACGCTCGATCAGTTTTTTCGTTTTCCCCGAACCTTTTTTTCCAATGATAAATGTAATCATTTTTCTATCCCCTTCATTTTTGTGAATTGCAATGCACTCAAAGCGTCTTATTTTTTCAGCCTTGCCTCCAGCGCATCTTTTTGCGACTCATAGCCAGGCTTACCCAGCAGCGCAAACATATTCTTCTTATAACTCTCCACGCCAGGCTGGTCAAACGGATTCACGCCCATCATATAGCCGGAAATCGCGCAAGCCTTTTCAAAGAAATAGATCAACTGGCCCAGGGAATCCTCGCTGAAATCCGGCACCCGGATGGCGATGTTCGGCACACCGCCGTCTGTATGCGCGAGCACGGTGCCCTCAAACGCTTTCTGATTGACATAGGCCATTGTTTTGCCTTCCAGAAAGTTCAGCCCATCTACATTTTGCGGATCGTTGCCAATGACAATTTCTTTCTTCGGCTTGTCAAACAGCACAGTCGTCTCAAACATCGTGCGGCGGCCCTGCTGAATATACTGTCCCATGGAGTGCAGGTCTGTGGAAAACACAACAGAAGCCGGGAACAGGCCCTTATTATTCTTACCCTCACTCTCGCCATACAGCTGCTTCCACCACTCGTTCATCATAGCAAAGCACGGCTCATAGCTGACGAGAATTTCGATGGCCTTGCCCTTTCGATACAAGATGTTGCGGGCTGCAGCATACTGGTAGCACGGGTTAGACGCCAGGTCGGGATTCTGATAGGCGGCCTGTGCCTTTGCAGCGCCAGCCATCAATGCGTCGATATCTGCGCCGGCCACAGCAATCGGAAGCAGGCCTACCGCGGTCAAAACACTGTAGCGACCGCCGACGTCATCCGGCACAACAAAAGTTTCATAGCCTTCCTGGTCTGCCAAGTGTTTCAGGGTGCCCTTCTCCTTGTCCGTAGTGCAGAAAATGCGTTCGCGGGCGCCGTCCTTTCCATACTTCTTTTCCAGCATCTCCCGCAGCACGCGAAATGCAATGGCAGGCTCTGTGGTGGTGCCGGACTTGCTGATCATATTGATCGATACGTCCCGGCCTTCACAGAGCTCAATGACTTCTGCCAGCGCAGTCGAGCTGATGCTGTTGCCGATAAAGTAAATATCGGGGGTGTCTTTTTTCAATACATTGTAACGATTGGATTTGAGATATTCAATCGCCGCACGGGCGCCGAGGTACGAACCACCGATCCCAATTACCACAAACACATCTGAATTGTGCTTGATGCGCTCTGCGGCTGCTTTGATACGTGCAAACTCCGCCTTGTCATAATCCGTTGGAAGATTCATCCAGCCAATAAAATCGTTTCCGGCGCCTGTTCCCGTATGCAGCAGCTCATGAGCAAGCTTGACCTGGGGAGCAACCGACGCAAATTCCTCTGGCTCTACGAATCCATGAAGATATTGGGTCTCCAACGCAATGGACATAGCATTCCCTCCTTGACACTGTTCCCACGTCATTTGTGTTTGTGTATATTTTACAATATCTCATGGTGATTTGCAAGAGAACGCGCCAGAATTTATATTTGTTTTATAAATTTCCGCCTAAATGCGGGACTGGCAATGGCACATTGCCACGGGGGGCTCGCCAGCCGACGATATTAAATATAGAAAAGATTATATGCCAGAAGCCGCAGAATGCGGGAAAGGGAAACCGATTCAACACTTTCGCCTGCTGTGACCGGTCGCGTACAGAGGACCTCATCGTTGAGGGAATAAGTGATTTTACCCAATTCCTGTCCCGCCTTTACCGGGGCTGCAACGCTCGGCTGCACTTCGACCTTACAGGCGATGTTCTTTTCCTTCCCTTTGGGTACAAGCACCTTGCCGTTTAGGTCCGCGCGCACCGAAACCGTCGGAAGCATACCATTGGTCACCGGGACTGCGGCCAGTGCCTGCTCCGGCTGCGGCAAATCTGCCATCGCCCAACCGGCAAATCCGTAGTCCAACAACGTGCGCGCCGTCGAAAAACGGTCGTTTGTGTTGGCAGCTCCCAGCACCACTGCGATGAGTGACATACCGTTGCGTTCGGCTGTAGCGGAAATGCAGCTGCCCGCTTTGCTGGTGGTGCCTGTCTTGAGGCCGGTGATACCCTGATACGATTTGAGCAATTTATTGGTATTGACAAGTTGCGTTGCACCGTCGCGCACGCTGTCCATCCAGATTGTAGTATAACGAAAAATGGCTTTATGCTGTATCAGAGCGCGGCTCATCAACGCCACGTCATAGGCGCTGGTCACATGGCCGTCTTCGTCTAATCCGTTGCAATTTTTAAAGACCGTGTCGTGCATACCCAGTGCCTTGGCTTTTTCATTCATTTTCTGCACAAAGGCTTCTTCACTGCCCGCCACCCGCTCCGCCAAGACGACTGCCGCATCATTCGCGCTTGCCACTACAGTTGCCTTAATGAGGTCATCGACAGACATGGTTTCCCCTTCTTTCAGCCAGATATCCGAGCCCCCCATTGAAGCGGCATGCGCGCTGGCAGGGACGGATTCGGTCAGGGACAGCGTGCCGTTATCCAACGCTTCCATGACAAGCAAAAGCGTCATTACTTTGGTGACGGATGCGCAGGGGCGTTGTGTATGCGGCTCTTTCTGATAAAGGACTTTTCCTGTCTGCGCTTCCATCAGGACAGCTGCCGGCGCTTTCACAGATGCATCATCCAGTGCAGAGGCCCGCACGGAAGACATCCCCAACACACAGACCGCTGCCAGAAAAGCTGCAACAACGTGTTTATATCGCATTTTCACACCTCCAAATGTTTCCTTGTTGTCTAGTGTATGCGGGAGGTTTTTCATTTAATCGCAAAATCAAAAGATTGTCTCACCTTGCAAAGACATGCATTCATCGTGCCGAATTTTGATTATTCATTCTATTTTGTTATGAATTAAGGTTACCAGAGGGTTCGATATTCGGCCATGCCGAAAAGCAATGCTGTAAAGATAATTTCTTTTTGAAATGCAGGCCAGTTCCTTGAAAGCTTCCAGTTTTTGAGTCAATTTGCGACATGAAATGAAATTTACTTGACAATCAAATTTTATATTTTCTGATTTTAACGGCTATTTTTAATATGTAAAGTTATAGTCAGAAAAACAGCAAGGAGTTTTGTTTACAGAAATGCACAAAGCAAAATTAAAATATTACTTTGTAAAGCAATTTACTTGCAAAACAGCCGCCCGCAAAAGCGAGCGGCTGTTTTGCACCAGACTATGCGGAAATAAAAATCATTGAATCTATTAGAAACAGTTATGCTTCCGGTACTGTGCGCCCTCTCCTAAAGCTTCCTCGATACGGAGCAACCGGTTATATTTGGCAACACGCTCCGTGCGGCTAGGCGCTCCCGTCTTGATTTGTCCCGCGTTGAGCGCGACAGCCAGATCTGCAATTGTTGTGTCCTCTGTTTCGCCGGAACGATGCGAAACAATTGCGGTATAACCCGCCCGGTGCGCCATCTTGATGGCGTTCATCGTCTCAGTTAAGGATCCGATCTGATTGAGCTTAATCAAAATTGAATTGCCACAGGACTGATCGATCCCTTTTTGCAGACGCTGTGTATTCGTCACAAAAAGGTCGTCTCCAACCAGTTGCACGCGATCTCCCAAGGTAGCCGTCAGCTTTTTCCAGCCATCCCAATCCTCTTCACCAAGCGCATCCTCAATGGAACGGATTGGGTATTTGTTGACAAGGGTTTCCCAATAGGCAATCAATTCATCTGCTGTATAGCGCTTCTGGTGCTTGGGCAGTAAATAACCGTTGTCAGAAGCCCACTCACTGGATGCGGCGTCAATTGCCAGCACAAAGTCGTCATACGCGTGGTAACCCGCCTGCTCAATGGCACGCAGCAGATATTGAATGGCTTCCTCGTCATCGGCAAGGTCCGGCGCATAACCGCCCTCGTCTCCGACCGCCGTGGAAAGCCCCTCTTTTTTGAGAATTGCCGCCAGTGTATGGAAAACCTCTGCACACATGCGCAAACCTTCCCGGAAATTGGGCGCGCCGACCGGCATAATCATAAATTCCTGAATGTCGATATTGTTTGCTGCATGTGCACCACCGTTGAGCACGTTCATCATCGGTACAGGCAAAGTATCCGCCGCAGCGCCGCCCAAGAACCGGTAGAGCGGGAGCTGCATCGCGGTGGCGGCTGCACGCGCACTCGCCAAAGATACAGCCAAAATTGCGTTGGCGCCCAATCTTGATTTGTCCGGTGTCCCATCCAAACGGATCATCCGTGTATCCAGCTCCGCCGTGCAAGATGCATCCTGTCCGATCAGTGCGTTGCGAAGTTCCGTATTGACGTTATTGACAGCCTTCTGAACCCCCTTGCCGCCATAGCGTGCCGGATCGCCGTCCCGCAATTCCAGGGCCTCGAATTCTCCCGTAGACGCGCCGCTTGGCACCGCCGCAGTGGCGGATGTGCCATCCTCCAGCGTCACGACCGCCTCTACGGTTGGATTTCCACGTGAGTCCAAGATTTCTCGGCCATAAATATTTTGAATGATTGTTCGCATACCATCGCTCCTTCCATGCCCGGATGGCGGGCATTTTTCGATTCTTTTTCATTGTGCGCGAAAGCAGACGGAAAATTCGTTAGTTTAAGCTAACCCGTGTCCAAATTTTGCTCTATACTGCATCAAAATATTGAAACACTGTGGGAAGCTCCCGTTCCGACGCCGCAGCTGGATACAAAAAACGCACTCCATCACAGATGAAGCGCGCCTGCTCTATATTGATTTGTAACCCTACGTTTAATCGCCGGTTGCATGGCGTACGGGCAACGGCTTCTGCCTGGCAGCCAGCGGATGCCAGGCATAGGTACGGTTTGCCCGGATGCCGGAAGCCGCGAATGTCAGCAAATACAGCATTCCTGTCTGCGTCCAGATGACTGTAACATCTGTAACGCCGTGCAAAAAGACCATCGCTGTCATCACGAGAACCAACAGCGAAGCGTTGCCACTGGCTCCAGCACGAATCTGGCGGACAATGCGAGTGATTTGCGAAGCAAAAACCACTGTAAATACCACCGCACCCAAAATGCCGAAATTCAAAAGCACATCCAAATACAGATCATGGCAATGGTAGGTCGGGTAAGTGCCAAACTCGTGGTTCAACATCGAATAGGCCATCATGCCATGCCCAAACAGCGGTTGCTGCGCGATACCTTGCAGCGCGCCGTGCCAAATGGACAATCGCTGCGCCATGGTGGTGTCCACGTCGCCTTCCCGCGGCAAAAGTTCCGGCACCCCTTTGCTGGCCACCAGAAACAGAAGCATAACCAACACAAAAAGGCCGCACACCTTATACCGCCGCTTCAGCAACAAAAACATCAAAACGCCGCAGACCATGACCATCAGTCCCGACATAGAGCCACACAAATACATGCCGACCAGGTTCGCCAGCACTACGATTCCATAGAATGGTCGTGCTTTGCGGTTGGTGTAAGCGCGATAGATGGCAATCAGCACCGTAAATTCGATCATCATGCCGAAATAGTTTGCATTGAAATAAAAAGACGTTGGCCGGTAAGCATGACTGGACGGAAACATGGCGATCTTCTGCACAACGGCAACCAAAATCCCGGCCAGACTCATCAAGCAGGCAAAATCTGCCATACGATGCAGCAGCGGGCGTGTCATTATGGTGCGTACATAACTGCCATACATGACCATGGCCAGAAAGCCCAGCACCATGATGACCCCCATATAGTTTCGATAATAAGACGCCACAAAAAAGTTAAAAAGCAGCATTCCAAGCAGCAACTTCATGAAGGGGGAACGCGTTGCCGCGGTCCGCCGCCGATAATCCACCATCACATAGATGGCGGCAAACCAGATTGTAACGATTGAAACTACCCACGGCAAGAACAGAGAGCCAGCCACCAGCATAACCAGAGCCCGGTCCCGTACTTCCGCTTTTGAAAGTGCCCGGTTCTGCCCTTCGCCTAGATCGAATCCAATATGAATATGAATCAACTCCTCTTTCCCTTTTCAACACCGCCTGTGTAGACAACGCGGTTTGCAGCGCTTAAGCACTACAATATCGGAATCATTATACCACTTCTCCGTCTGCTGGCAAGTGAAAACACGCAAATCCTTGTACCTGTGCGAAGAGACTCGCAAGTTTTCTGGACCTCCTCGCTAACGGCGAGCGGGGCAAATTGAATTTTCAAATTTTCACATTTCCGTAAGACTTTCTTGCCTTTCTATAGTATAATAGAAAAGTATAAGAAAGAAAAAGCGGAACGCCCGTTCCGGTGAAGCAGCGGGCGGGACTATCTTGGGTCCGGTAAGGAGTGCAATGCATGGAAGAACATGCAACTGACAAAAAGCAAGGGCTATCACGCGCGGAGGTCCGGGAACGCATCCAGCAGGGGCTTTTCAATGCCGAAGAGGACATCAGCACGCTGACAGTCGGACAAATTATCCGTAAAAATGTATTTACACCCTTTAACTTATTAAATGTCATTTTAGGCGCATTGATCGCCATGGTCGGCTCATGGGAAAATATGATGTTTTTGGGCGTTGCCCTGTGTAACACGGTTGTGGGGTCTTTGCAGGAAATCGCCGCCAAAAAGACAATCGACAAGCTCTCTTTGATCGCCACCCCAAAGGCGCACATCATCCGTGAAGGGAAGTTATGGGACGTTGGGGTTTCCAAGATTGTGATGGACGACCTGCTGCATCTGAGCGCTGGCAACCAAATTTGCGCCGACGCGGTCGTTGTCGAGGGCTCCTGCGAAGTCAACGAGTCCCTGATTACCGGCGAATCCGATCCGGTCGTCAAAAATCCCGGCGACCATGTGCTGTCCGGCAGCTTTGTGGTTTCGGGGACCTGCCGGGCGCAAGTCGAACATGTAGGAAAGGATAACTACGCTTCCAAAATCACAGGCAGCGCCAAATATGTCAAGAAAAACGCCAGTGAAATTATGGCTGCCATTAACAAACTAATCAAGATTATCGGCATCATCCTGGTGCCGGTGGGCGCCTGTCTGTTTTGCAAGGAGATTTTCTTTACGCACACCGAATTTCGGCAGGCCATTATCAGCAGTGTGGCGGCCCTGGTCGGGATGGTTCCGGAAGGACTTGTACTGCTGACCAGCGGCGTGCTGGCGGTCAGTGTGGTGCGTCTGGCCACGCGAAAAGCGCTGGTGCAGGAGCTCTATTCGATTGAAACGCTGGCACGTGTAGATACACTTTGCCTGGATAAAACGGGCACTATCACCGAAGGCACGATGCAGGTCGATGAACTGCTGCCACTGGCTGACCAGGATGAAGAAAACTTGAAAACTGCCATCGCAGCGGTCGTCTATACCCTCAATGACGACAACCCGACCTCCCTTGCGATGAAAGATTTTTGCCCACAACCACCGCAATGGACTGCATCCGGGACCGTGCCATTTTCCTCGGCACGCAAATGGAGCGGCGTCTCGTTTTCCGAAGAAGGCACGTATGTCATCGGCGCCGGTGAGTTCGTACTGGGCGATGCGTTTACTGGCAAGTTACGCACTCAGGCAGATGCCGCTGCAAAAAAGGGGCAGCGCGTGCTGGTTCTAGCGCATAGCACCCAGCCTTTTGGCGGAGATGGAAAAGCATTGCCTCCGGACATCAAACCTGTGGCCATGCTGTTCATCAGCGATAAAATCCGCAAAAACGCGCGGGAGACGCTGCAATATTTTGCCGACCAGGGCGTGGACATCAAGGTCATCTCCGGCGACAATGCCATCACAGTCGCCAATATCGCAGAACGGGCGGGACTGGAAAACGCCAACCAGTGGGTAGATGCGACCACCCTGCACACCGACGAAGACATCCAGGAAGCCGTGCAGAAATATGCGGTTTTTGGGCGCGTGACGCCGCAGCAAAAATTGCAAATCGTCAAAGCGCTCAAAGCGCAAAAACACACCGTTGCCATGACGGGCGACGGCGTCAACGACGTGCTTGCGCTCAAGGAGAGCGATTGCAGCATTGCCATGGCTTCCGGCAGTGATGCCGCGCGCACGGTTTCACAGATTGTTCTGCTCAATTCCAACTTTGCTTCTATGCCGCACATCGTGGCAGAAGGACGGCGCTCCATTAATAATCTGCAACGTTCCTCTTCCCTATACCTGGTAAAGGCTTTCTTCAGCACAATCATTGCGGTATGCTTTGTGTTTTTACAAAGTTCCTATCCATTCCAGCCGATTCAATTTACCCTGCTCAACGCGCTAACCGTCGGTTTTCCCTCCTTCGTGCTCGCTTTGGAGCCGAACCGGGAGCGTATCCGCGGAAAATTCCTGCTGAATATCATCAAAAAGGCAATCCCCGGTGCCCTGACGATGGTGCTCAATGTGCTGTTTCTGGAAGCAATCAACTTTTTCGTCGGACTTCCGCTCGAGCAAGTCTCCACCATGGCGGTGATCGTTACGGGCTTTACGCTCCTGATGATTCTGTTCCGCGTCTGCATGCCCTTTAACGTCAAACATGTTGTCTTGTTTTCTGCCATGTGCATTGCCTTTCTACTGGCACTGATTTTCTTCGGAAGGTATTTCCATATTGTTGCGCTGACCGCCCCCATGCTTCTGATTTTGATCCCGTTGTTCTGTGCGGCGCTGAGCATGTTTGCCATGTTCCTGCACCTGATTGAACGCATCCTGATGCGCCACATCGAATGATTGACCGAATGGGTCAATCGATACCCTCTTAAAAAGCACCGGCCGTTTGAACAGCCCCATTTTGTGCGGACAGTACAAAAAAGCCTCCATGTAGGAAAATATGAAGTTTTAGGCGGAGTGGCGCAGCGTGAGCGGCGCCACTCCAGTTTTTAGCT
>USIA01000033.1 GCA_900554535.1 uncultured Oscillospiraceae bacterium
AGCATCGACACGTGGCGGCCCAGCACTACCTCGCCGATGATGACAGAGGCGAGGCCGATCACGATCGTACCCACGCCCATATCCACGGAAGCGGAACCATTCACCTGTGCAAAAATGCCGCCAGAGAGTGCCACGAGGCCGTTACTGATTACCAGTGCGACCATGGTCGTGTTATCTGTATGAACACCGAGCGAGCGCACCATATAGGGATTGTTGCCCGTGGCACGGATTGCGCAGCCGAGTTCCGTGCCAAAAAACCAATACAGGAACACGACCGCAATCGCGGCGACTACGCCGCCGATGAGCAGCTGCACATTATTGGCCGAAATGCCGGGAATCCATTGGCGCACCAGCATGTCCGCAGTATCAACACCATTGAGTGGCACCATGGCATTGCCGCTCATGATGCGGATATTGATGGAATACAGAGCCGTCATGGTCAGAATGCCTGCCAAAATGCCGGGGATCTTCATCTTGGTGTTCAAAAAACCCGTAATCAGGCCGCAAACCATGCCCGCTGCCAGCGCGCCAACCATTGCCAAAAACGGATTGACACCGTGGTTTGCCACCAAAACAGCCGCCACCGCGCCACCAGTTGCAAAGCTGCCGTCCACCGTCAGGTCTGGAAAATCCAGAATGCGGAACGTTATGTACACGCCCAGCGTCATGATGCTCCAGATCACGCCTTGTGCCACCGCGCCATGGACGGTCCCTAGTAACGATAAAAACATAAGCTTGGTCTCTCCACTCTTTTAAGATATTTCATTTCAAACAAAAACGGCGGGGATTCCCCGCCGTTGTGCGGACTATGCTTGTATCATACTGATTTGTAGTGCAAAAGTCAAGTCACAGGGCAGACCCACAAGCATATGCATCCTTTTGTTTTGTTTTCAAAATGTGGGGCGCACGCGAATGGATCAACGCCCGTGCCGGTGGGCAAATGTGGGCAAATGCACTTTGCCGATGGTGCCTCTCCCGCCTCAAGCAGCGCTGGAGGACGAAGCTGCAGAGACATCGGTTCCTTCCTTGAGAATGCTGTCCGGCAGCGTGACACCCAGCTGCTTTGCGACTGCGCTGTTATAAGAAACATCGTACTTTTCCTGATACTCAATCGGCATATCAGCCGGTTTGGATTCGCCCTTGAGGATCTTGGCAGCCATAGCGCCGGTTTGCTTGCCGAGTTCCTCGTAATTGATTCCAACTGTCATCAGGCCGCCATTTCCGACCATACCGCTTTCGCCCACCACAACGGGCAGCTTGGCGGGCGTCGTGACGCCTGTGACAACTTTCATGCCGGAAGCCAACAGATTATCCGTCGGAATATAGACTGCCTGTACTTTGCCAATCATGGACTGCGCCACCTGCGTAATTTCATTTGCCGCGGAAACCGTGAACTCCTGATACTTCAAGCCGTTTTCATCACAGGCTTTTTTGGCATCCTCCGCCTGCAACTTGGAATTCGGTTCGCTGGAGCAGTACATGATGCCAACAGTCTGGGTGTCGGGTTTTGTTTCCTTTAAGAGCTTGATCTGCTCGGAAACGGGCGTCAAATCGCTGGTGCCGGTGACATTACCGCCAGGTTTTTTGTTATCCTGCACAAGCTTCGAGGCAGCAGGATCCGTTACTGCCGTAATCAGCACCGGTATATCTGTGATGGTTTTGGCGACTGCCAAGGCCATCGGCGTCGCAATCGCGAGAACGAGGTCCGGCTTCTTGCTGGCCATCGTATTGGCGACCGTCGTACACGTGGACTGATCCCCCTGCGCGTTCTGCACGTCATATGTCACGTTTTTGCCTTCTTCAAAGCCAGCAGCCGCCAGGCCCTCTTTAAAACCTTTGAGCGACGCATCCATGGCCGGGTGGGTCATGTACTGCGCGATGCCAATCGTATAGGTCTTCTCCCCTGTTGCCGCGCCGCTAGCCGTAGTACCGCTGGCTGTTGTGTCACCATTGCATCCGGCGAGCGTGCCGCTGACCAGAACAGCCGCGGCCAGAACACCAGCTAACAGTTTTGCCGGTTTTTTCATAAAAATCCCTCTTTCTTTTTGCAGCATTGCTTTACCGTGTCAAAGGCTGCATCGCTTTTACTTACTAATATTTCATATTTTATACAGTACAGATCAAATTGTCAAGAAAATTGTGAATAATTCTTTATTTTTCTTTACTTTTGGCGAAATATTCTCTATAATTTAACGAAGAAGGGAGCGCATACAAAATGTTAGTCAGGATTTATCGATATGATACCCACGGCAGCCAAAATCCGGTCTGTTCGCTGATTCCGGAGCCAGAAGGCCTGGATGACGGCGGACGCGATTATGTGCTTCCGGAAGGATACCGTCTGGAAGAGAATGCAATTATCGGACAGGCAGGCCCCTGCTCCTTGCAGCTGCACAACGATGCGCCCGTGCTGGTGGACGCCGAGCGTGAATTGGCGTTTTTGCTGGAGCCAGACCCCAAAATTACGCATGCACGCGAAAAGGCGGGCATCACGCGTCAACAGCTCGCAGACAGCCTGGGCGTGCCGCTTTTGACGGTATACCAATGGGAGCACAATGAGGTAGAGCCGGGCACTGCGGTCCTCGGGCGCATTGCGGCCATTTTGGGCTGCGAGACGCTCGATTTGATTTAGCACTTGCCAGGCAGACTGGTTTGTGCTATACTAAATAAGTCCGGTTGAAAAATGCGCTTGTAGCTCAGCTGGATAGAGCGTTGGACTCCGACTCCAAAGGCCACAGGTTCGAATCCTGCCAGGCGCACCAGACTATGACGTCAATTTGGAAACAAAGTGGCGTGTAGAAAACCCCTGATTTTTCGGGGGTTTTCTTTGATTTTAGCACCAATTTCGGATTTACAGAGGTATATCTGAGGCGGCAATTTGAACGGTTTTTAGGGTTAGCCAAGGGTAGCCCTAATTTTTGCGCCAATTTTTGCCTGAGCGATCGGACGCTAACTTTTGAGAAAGTTGGTGCAGGTGGAAATAAGCAGGAAAATTACCACTTGCACGTGTTTAGAAGGTACCTCTGAATTCATGTGCAAAGCCAGCAAAATCCTCTGTTGGAAAGAATTTTGCTGGCATACAGACTGCTCCTTCATGTGATTTAAATTTTATAAAGCGTATTTCTTTTTATTTTGTAAAGTAACATGACGACCGCCATCAAACAGACGATTAGGCTTGTAAGAGGATAGTTCAGCCATACGCCAGTTGCCCCAAGAGGAGTTGCAAGCCAAAGCAGGGCGCAGGGCACCACCAGGGAGATGGCCATACTCAAGACAGCAGAGGCAAAGGGCTTGTTCAGCGCGGCAAAGTACGACTGCGTTGCGTAGGAGAACCACCGGGTCAACCAGGTAAAAGCATAAATAAAAATCGCCGTAACTGTCATGCCCAGCGCAGTTGATTGACTTGCATCCAAAAATGCTTCGGCAAACCGCTCCGGCAGCGCCAGAAGCAGCACTGCTGCGGCCAAGCAGATTGTACCGGAAACAGCGTAGACAAGTTTTTGGATTGCCTTTACGCGATCAATTTTTCCCCGTCCCAGGTTATATCCAATGGCAGGCTGCAGAGCATCGCAGCAGCCATACATCAGCAAAACGATGAAAGATTCAATGCTTAACAAGATGCCTAATGTATTGACGCCATTTTGCCCGGCAATCCGCAGCAGGATGGCGTTGAAGATGATGCCCATGATTTTGCCGGAGACATTGTTGATAAAGGTGGCGCTGCCATTTTTGAGAATATCTAATACATCGCGGAAGGGAACCGATGGCTTAACAAATTGCAGCGTCAGTTTTTTGCCAGCAAACCGGAAAATATCAAACAGGGAGCATACCACAAAAGAGATGCTGGAGGCCAATGCGCTGGCCCATACGCCCATGTGGAATACGCCCAGGAACAGGTATTCCATCGCAATAATAAACACGCACATAAAAATGTTGACACCCATGCTGGTTTTGACTTTTCCCGATATTCGAAGATAGTTATCGAAAGCAAAGCACAAAGCAGATACCGGCAGGAAGACAAGGTACATTCGCATATACGAGGTAGCCATGTCCAGCATGTCGCCCTGTGCGCCCAGTTCCCGGAAGACCAACGGGCAAGCCAAAAAGAAGACAATAGATAGTGCCGCTTCCAGTAATACGATGAGAAGCGCAGAGACACTGAACAGTTTATTGGCCTGTTCTGTATGTCCTTTTCCGAAAGCAATGGAGATCAGGACGCTGGAGCCTACGCCGATTAGGTCAGAAATATAAGTCAAAATCATGACAAAGGGAAGTGCTAAATTCAAGGCGCTGAAAGCTGTGCCGCCCAGGTAGTTCGACACAAACAGCGCATCCAGAATGGCATAGACACCGCTGAACAACATCCCTATCGAGCCAGGGATAGTGATTTTTAGGAATAGTGTACTGATTTTTTCATCGGCAAAAAGTTTTATCTCGTTCATGAAAAAATCCCCTATTATAAAATTTATTTTGATTTATCCTTGCCTTTCTTGAATAGCTCGACAAAAGTCGCCAACCCTTCGGTCATATTCCGCATACGCTCTTCTCCCATTTCTTCAATAACATATAGCTCCAACTGACGCAGTTCGGAGATAGTTGAATGAACAAATTCCTTTCCCGTTTCCGTCAAACAAATCATTTTATTGCGTTTATCTGTCGGGATGGGGGTCAGCGTACAGTACCCATTCTTTTCCAGATCTTTTAGTACGGTATTCACAGTTTGTTTTGCCAAGACCCATTTGTGGCAGATCATTTTTTGGGTGCAGGGTGCACCGTCTTGATCTTGATCGTAGATAGAATACAGGACAAGCAAAGTGTTGAGGGATAATCCGTGAGCTTTTGACCAATTTTCATATGCTGCATCATTTTCATGCCAAAGTGTGTAGAACTGTTGAAGTAACTGATTTATTATGCTGTTCTCCATGCATAACTCCTTTCCCCAAAATAGTCCGGGCTCGTACCATTATAGTGTAGTACGGACTCGGACTATTGTCAACAGGATTTCTATCTTTGTTTGCAAGGAAATCTATAAGATTTTATTTTTTTGCCAAAGAAGTAGGCGCAAAACTGCTAAGAGATTTTATTACCTTCTGTGCGGTGGCTACCTTAACGGTAGTTCGCTCACTTATGCGGTGGTGTACAGTTACTATTAGTTATCTACTCCTGACAGTTCTTCGGAAAAATGCAGAAATCAACGTAAAGTCACAAAGATGTTGTTCAGTTTCTTTTGGGAAATAGATATACTTATACCATCAGCTGGAGCTGAAATCATCAAACAAAGGAGAATCGATATGAACACGGATAAGATTTTTGCAGAGGCAATTGCAAACGAGTATGCGCCCAAAAACACTTCCAAGGTTGTAGCACTGAAAAAGCTGGACAGGCGAGCCAAACGCAAGGCAAACATTTTTGCTTATACCTTTGGCACACTCATGGCGCTGGTATTAGGGGTCGGGATGTGTCTGTCTATGGGGGTATTAGGCAGTAACAGTTCTACAACTTACTAAACCACTACGGCCTGACTAGCTCCCTTACATCTGGTAATAACAACATAGCTTGGTGCTAGAATCAAAATCGTACAAGTGAAAATGAGAAAATCCCATATACCGAAAACATGATACAATAGATGTATAGTACTGAAGGGTCTCATGATGGCCAAACAACATGACAAGCAATTTAAACTGGATGCCGTACAATAACTATCAGGGTCACAAAAATCTTGACGTCCGTGAATATGCTGAAAATCTCGGTGTGAGGTATACTACCCTGACCAATCAGAGAGGACGGTCGGTAAATATACGCAAGAAACAGGCATACCGGCTTGTATTTGAATATCTGGAAACGTTCTACAATACCAAGAGCATTCATAGTCATTATGATTTATATGTCGCCAAATGATTTCGGGAAACTGTACGAGAAGAGTCAAGATGAACATCTGCTTTTCACATGTACGAAATCTTGACATATGATCATTTCGGAGGGTTTGCGCCCCTGCATCGCCGTCCGGTCTTCCATGAGGGAAAAGAATATGGGCGACCTCGTTTGTGCCGCCTGCAGGAGAAAAATCAGCAAACTTCTCACCCTAAAACGCACATTTGATTTGGGAATAAAAAGGCGACTGTTATACACCTGTATACTTTTTCTCGTGTTCTAAATTCTGGAGAATATTTTATAGAATAAACGCTCTAATATTTTCTGATAATTACGTTCTTTAGAGCCCACAAAATAGCGGCAAAAATCAGCCTGTTATACCAGATTCCTTTTATCAATTGATAATCTGGAATTCCCTATTTTCAGTATGTCAATTGATGGACACCCCGCATAGCATGATGTGGAGCTATTCCCCAGAAGGAGGGTAACACAAATGGGTGTTACAAATTCAAATAAACAAATTAGTACGGATCGTATTGACTGTGATGGGTCATTACGCGTGACCCTTGCTCTGACAGCCGCTCCGGACATCATCACCAACCCCACTGATATTGCGCTGGTCCTGGACCGCTCCGGCAGCATGACCGGAGCGCCATTGGCGAACATGAAGCTCGGCGCAAAGACTTTTATCGACATTATCGAGGAAGCGACCGACGGTGTGGCCGACGGCCAGATCGGCTTCGGCAGTCACATTGGAATCGTCAGTTTTGCGGATACCGCTGTGGCAAATACCCAGCTCATCACATCCGTGGATACCCTGAAAAGTGCTGTAGATAGTCTGAATGCCGGCGGGAACACCAATCATGCGGACGCGTTTACCAAAGCGATTGAACTGTTTGATCCTCAGTCCAGCAACGCCAAAGTTATCGTCATGTTTACTGACGGCAATACCACCACCGGCGCACCGCCCGCCCCCGTAGCTGCCGCAGCCAGAGCGCAGGGAATCATCATTTATGCCATTGGCCTGGTCGGTTCTGACGGTGTCGACGTCAGCGCTCTGAACGAATGGGCGACCGACCCCGACGCATCCCATGTGGCGGTCACGCCGGATGCAGCGGATCTGGAGCAACTATTTGCCGATTTGGCGGCCAACATCTCCAAGACTGGGGCTACCAATATCGTCATCAATGAAGTCGTCAATCCAGATTTTGTCATCACCAACGTGCTGGCCCCCAGCAAAGGCACCGTGACCACGCTCGATTCCAATTCTCTGCGGTGGAATATCGCAGAGCTGGGCACGACCACCAGCGAGAGCGCGGTTTTGGAGTTCTTCATCCGCCATACCGCTCAAACCTCCGGAACCAAGCTGATCAACCAATCCATCACTTACGATGACACGGAAGGAAACGCGGTCACGTTCCCGGCACCTACCGTCAGCGTGGATTGTGATGTGATCGTGAATCCGGAGCCATGTCCCGTTCCGGTAGACTTTCCGGTCAGCGGGTGCTCCGACGCTGTCGTGGTGGACATGGGCGATGTCACTCTGGAATCTCTGGGACGGATCATCCAGATGGATATAACCATCAAAAATGTCTGCCCGCGCAAACGGGTCGCGCTGGCCGCCATTTTGACTGAAGTGGACCAAGAGGGCATGGAGCAACAGCGCGGCATGAAAACCATGACGATCCCAGCTCACAACTCTTCAAGCTGCCGGGATGTACTGGTCAAGTGTATCAAGTTTGTTGTGCCGGAGGACTTGAATGATTCCAGATGCTGCCCGATCCAGGGCAACTGCCGTCAGCGCAACTTTAAAGCCCGTTTTATTGCACATTATATCGATACAGACTTTCGCTGTTGCGAGGCTGTGATAACTGTATAAGAGAAGACGGGTCAACCCATCGCCGCTCTTTGTGGCGGTGGGTACATAAATCGAGGCGACGCCGTTTTTGCATAAAAAGGGACTGCCCGCTACAGCAGTCCCTTTTCCGAATGTGGAATTTATGAAATAACATCCGCGTTGATTGCGGTTGTTGTGACAAGTTCGTGGCCATCGTAGTCCACCGTAATGGTCGAACGCGGCGCAATGTCGCCGGCGATGATCTTTTTCGCCAAAAGCGTCTCGACCTTGCTTTGGAGCACACGCTTGAGCGGACGCGCACCAAAGACCGGGTCATAGCCCTGATCCACAATATACTGGCGGGCGGCATCCGTCAGCTTGACATCGAGCTCGCGATCTGCCAGACGATGGCGTAAGCTTTCCATCTGCAGGTCGACAATCTGATTGATCTCGGATTTTTGCAACGGCTTATAGAACACGATCTCGTCAAGCCGATTCAAAAACTCAGGGCGGAAATGCTGGCGCAGCTGCGCTTGCACAGCCGAACGTGCGGCTTCACTGATCGTTCCGTCGGGCTGGATTCCATCCAGGATCTGCTGTGAGCCGAGGTTCGAGGTCAGGATCAGGATGGTGTTCTTGAAGTCCACGGTGCGGCCCTGACTGTCCGTGATGCGACCGTCATCGAGCACCTGCAAAAGGATGTTAAACACATCTGGATGCGCTTTTTCAACTTCATCGAACAGTACCACGCTGTAGGGCTTCCTACGCACAGCCTCAGTCAGTTGGCCGCCCTCTTCATAACCGACATACCCCGGAGGCGCGCCGATCAAGCGAGATACGCTGTATTTTTCCATATATTCCGACATGTCGATGCGCACCATGTTGCGGTCATCATCAAACAGTGCTTGCGCCAGCGCCTTGGCCAGCTCCGTCTTGCCGACACCAGTTGGGCCCAGGAACAGGAAGGAGCCGATCGGCCGGTTCGGGTCCTGGATGCCCGCGCGGCTGCGCAGGATGGCGTCCGATACCTTCTGTACAGCCTCGTCCTGGCCGATAACGCGCTTGTGGAGCGTCTCCGGCAGGCGCAAAAGCTTCTCGCGTTCGCCCTCCATCAGGCGGCTGACCGGAATCCCCGTCCAGCGGCCCACGATACGGGCGATCTCTTCCTCGTCCACGCGGTCCCGCAGCAGATGATCCTCGTCGCTCTTTTCAGCGACAGCCTCCTGCGCTTCCAGCTGCTTTTTGAGTTCGGGCAGCTTACCATATTTCAATTCAGCCGCTTTGTTCAAGTCATACGTGCGCTCCGCCTGCTCGATCTCGGCATTGCACTGCTCAATATCGCTGCGAAGTTTTTGCACCGCTTCAATGGCCTTTTTTTCGTTATCCCACTGCGCTTTCTTCTCTTTGAAGTTCGCGCGCAGGTCGGCCAGCTCTTTTTGCAAATCCACCAGATGCTGCTGGCTTAAGCGGTCGTCCTCCTTTTTCAGGGCGGCCTCCTCGATTTCCAGCTGCATAATCTTCCGCGATACGTCGTCCAGTTCGCTCGGCATGGAGTCGATCTCCGTGCGCACGGTCGCACACGCCTCATCGACCAGGTCGATGGCCTTATCGGGCAGGAAACGGTCTGAGATGTAGCGATCAGAAAGCGTGGCCGCCGCGATCAGAGCCTGGTCTGTAATTTTGACGCCGTGGAAAACCTCATAGCGTTCCTTTAATCCGCGCAGGATGGAAACCGTATCTTCGACGGTCGGCTCATCCACCAGCACCGGCTGGAACCGGCGCTCCAACGCGGCATCCTTTTCAATATATTGATGGTATTCGTTGAGCGTGGTTGCGCCGATGCAGTGCAACTCGCCGCGCGCCAACATGGGCTTTAAAAGGTTGCCCGCGTCCATGCTGCCTTCCGTCTTGCCGGCGCCAACGATCGTGTGCAGCTCATCGATGAACAGGATAATGCGGCCTTCTGATTTTTTGACCTCATTCAGAACCGCCTTCAAGCGCTCCTCAAATTCGCCGCGGTATTTTGCACCCGCAACCAGGGCGCCCATATCCAGCGAATACAGCTGGTGATCCTTCAACGTATTCGGCACGTCGCCGCGCACAATACGCTGCGCGAGTCCTTCAACAATTGCCGTCTTACCGACGCCAGGTTCACCGATCAGAACTGGGTTATTTTTGGATTTACGCGACAGAATGCGGATCACGTCGCGGATCTCGGTATCACGGCCGATGACCGGGTCGAGCTTTTGGTCGCGCGCGGCCTTGGTCAGGTCGGTGGCATACTTAGACAGCGAAGCGTACGTCTCCTCCGGGTTGTCGCTGGTGACACGGGTGTTGCCGCGCACGTCGTTGAGCACCTTCAAAAAAGCGTTTTCCGTGATTTGATACGCGCGGAACAGTTCCTTGACCGTGTTGCTCGCCTTGCGGATCAGACCGATAAAAACGTGCTCGACAGAGATATACTCGTCCTTCATCTTCTCGGCGAAGGACTCCGCCTCGGTCAGAGCCGCATCCACGTCCTGCGCAACATAAATTTTGCCGGCCTCACGGCCAGGGCCTGACACTCCGGGGATCTTTTTGATTTCACGATCCACAGCCGACAACAGCGACTGCGTGTCCACGCCCATCTTCTTGAGCAGCTGCGGAATCAGGCCGTTTTCCTGACTGAGCAGCGCGCTGAGCAGATGGACCTGCTCGATTTGCATATTGTCATTTGCCAGGGCCAGACTCTGTGCCCGTTGGATGGCATCCACCGTCTTTTGGGTAAAATTCTGTGCATTCATGGCGTTTCACTCTCCTCATAAACGATGCAGCAATTGGCGGGCTTTCGCCCAGAAGGGCTTTTGCTGCCAAAGCCTTTCTTTTGTTTCCGAAACATAGTATACGGATGGATTGTGAACGCTTTGTGTCAAATTTATTTCTAAATTATTAATTTTAGCAGTCTTTTTTATAGAGTGCTAAAATTGTGGAACTGCCTTTGAAAATAAGACGATGCGCCTGAAAATACAAAAAGCGCGCAACATAACTGCACGCTTTTTCGGAAAGAGCGCATCCTGATTTTTCGTTCGCTTCGGCTTTTCCCTGCCGGTCAAGTTTTTATGCGCTCTATTCTTATGATTGGGTTTGTGTAATATTGGGGTCCACGCTCTGCACATCTTCCAATGCAGCATCCGTTGCACCCTAGCCGAACCGGCCGATAACGCCGCACTCGGTGAACGCGAACATGGCAGCTGCTGTCAACGCAGCGGCGAGGTAGGCGCTTATTTGTCGTTTCCCGGAATCACGTCCAACCTTTCTGAGTTGGACCATGGTAACCGTATATTTGTTGATTGGGACGTTTCCTATTGCCCGCGAGCCGGGCGTGGGGCAATAGCCCGACTACAGACGGTCTCAAGGCTGCACCTGCTTTTAGTGCGCGCCGTAGCGGATGTCCCGAATCAGGCCGGTACCCAATATGAGAAGGGTTGGGATTCCGATAAACCAGGTCCATAAAAATTCCGTGAAATGGCTGATTGGTCTGCGCATGGAAAGTGCCTCCTTCCTAATAAAAACAGGCATGAAAATTACATATTACTCACAAAAATAAAAAGTGCGGCGGCGAGCACGGTACACACAAAGGCAACGCGGTTCAGAACACGGGCAGTCCGGTCTTGCAGTACCTTCGCCAACAGGCCAAGCAAAAGAACGCCCAACGCACCGCCCAACGTGTTGCTGATTAGATCGGTCACGTCGGTTGCGCCAATAGCAAAGACATATTGAAACGTCTCATAACAGAGGCTAAGTAAAAATGCAGGGCACACCTTTTGTACAAAAGGCCAGTCCGGCTTGAGCATTCCCACATAGATACCGACGGGAAGAAAGACAAGCACGTTTTCTACAATCTCGCTGACGTGCAGCCGCCCGTTGATGATCACGGAAGCGGCGAAGGGGATCCAGTTCACCGACCGAAAATTGCTCAACGGCGCGAACGGTATTTGCAGCTTGAACAGGATGACCCAGGTCAAAAGGAGCAAATAGATGAGGAGCAGTGCCAGCGTGCATTTTTGTTCGCGTTTCACGTTTTTTTCCTTCCTTATTGCAGGTTCAGCCTTCTTTTCATAATGTAATGCGTAATCAGAAAATAGATCGCGCTGAACCCCACAAGATAAGCCATCACACATCCGAACGCAACCCACAAAAATGGCCAGAAGTTATTTAACACCGGTTCAAACGTATGCGCAAGCGGATCCAACCATCCACGGTTCGCCGCATTGAACGCCGCTACCATTACCACAACTAACACAATGACATGAGCCAGGAAAAACGCAATGATCATGAGCACCGTAATCCCGCGGTGATGCTTCGGCACAAGGCTTCCGATACTCAGTGACGCATACAGCATCAACAGGAAGCACAGCAGCATGGCCAGCATGATGATAATGGACAGGAAGATCGCCACTACATCCTCCACTGCGGTTTTCGGTGAAACGCTTACCAGATTGGGAAAAATTCGGTTGAAATCAAACGTCGGAATTCCACCAATGTCCGAGAGCGTGGCAATGATAGACCCGCTGATCGCCGGAATCACGCTCGTTGCCAGAGACCAGACGCCTCCTGTGATGACCTTGCTCCAGATCAGCTTGGCCGGCGTGACCGGCAGTGTGTGCATCAGGTAGCCTTCATCTTTGAAGAAGTTGTCGTAAAAGTGCCGCATGCAGAAGAAGACCGTCAAAAACGGCAGGACCACTAACGCGATGACGTATAGTACCATGAACAAGACAGCCAATCCATTCACCACATCGGCGTCCGCAAGGGTGTGGGCCGTCACATAGTTGGAAATTGCAGCTAGCACAGCCAGCACGATTACGACCAGATAGACCGGAAAGAACACGCGGGATGTGGCCTTCAGGTCGTATTTCACGAGTTTTCTCAGCATTTGAATACCTCCCGGAAAAAGCTGTCCACGCTCTGGCCCTCGTGCTCGCGGATCTCGTCCACGCTCGATTGCAGCGCGATTGCGCCGTTGCTGATAAACAGAACCTCGTCGAGAATAGATTCGACGTCTGCAATCAGGTGCGTGCTGATCAGGACCGTCGCATTTTCGTTGTAGTTATTGATGATCGTGTGCAGGATGTAGTCCCGCGCCGCGGGGTCCACTCCGCCGATCGGTTCATCCAGCAGATAAAGCTTTGCGTTACGCGCCATGACCAGGATGAGTTGGATTTTTTCCTTAGTTCCCTTACTCATAGTGCGCAGGCGTTCATCTGTGGTGATATGTAGCCGCTGGAGCATATCATAAGCCTTCGCTTTGTCAAAATCGATATAAAAATCTGCGAAAAACGCCATCAGGTCGCGCACCGTCATCCAGTCATTGAGATAGCTGCGCTCCGGCAGATAGGAAATAATCCGCTTGGTCTCCACGCCGGGGTGCATCCCGTCGACCAGAATCTCGCCTATGCTGGGTGTCAAAAGCCCGCTGGCCAGTTTAATCAGCGTAGTCTTGCCGGAGCCATTCGGCCCCAGAAGACCGACAATGTGGCCCGGCTCGATCTGTAAATTGATGCTCGTCAAAGCCTGTCGGCCGCCGGGATAGACTTTGCTTAAATTGTTGCACTGTAAAATAGGCGTCATATCAAGCGCCCTCCTTCGTTGAAGTATCGGGGATCTCCAGGGTATCGGGAAGCTGAGACAACAGCGTCATCACATCCTGGCGGGTATCCCCCAAGCTGCCAATCTGCGTG
>USIA01000034.1 GCA_900554535.1 uncultured Oscillospiraceae bacterium
ATAAGCAAAACAATCAGCACTACGACCACAACCGCAGCCGCCACGATGACTGCAATTCGGAACCAGGGGCGCTGGTAAATGGGAATGTACTGCGCGATGTCTGCAGCTGAAACCAGGTTCACTTGTGCAAGTTCCTGGCCATTATACGAGACCGTGGCTGTTCCCAGCTTTTGCCCTTTTTTGATTGGTGCAGTCACATTCTGTGGCAGCGAGACATTTGTCTGAATGTTGCCATTCGCTGCGTCGGCCGGCAGCAGAGCCGCATAAGCCGTTTCCGGGACAGCCGATACCTTTTGGTTCTTGTCCTTTGCTTTTAAAACCGGCAGGCTGCTCACGGCTTTGTCTTTGGGAAGCACTTCCTGCTGCTTTAAAGACTGGAACGCCCAGTCGAAAAGCTTGCGGCTGTCGTTAAATGCACCGTTGATTTTTACTGCCTGCCCATTCTGCACGCTTGGCGCGCCCAACGCGATACAGAGCATATTTTTTCCATCTTTCTCAGCAGTGGAAGCCAAATTATAACCCGCCTGATCAGAGGTGCCTGTTTTACCGCCCGTGCATTCGGCAAAATAATAATTGGAAGTCTTGTCCATCAATTTGACGGATGTCTTCAGATTGCGCGCTGCGGAATAATTGGTGGCTGGTACCGTATACTCCGCTTTTCCTGTGATCTCTTTGAACAGGGGGAGTTTGAGGGCATACTGATAGATTTTTGCAAGATCATTGGCAGAAGTGTAATGCTGTGTGTCGTAATTGCCAAATACGTTGGTATAATGGGTGTTGGTGCAGCCAAGCTCCTTGGCCTTTTCGTTCATCTGCTCGACAAAGTTGCTGATATTGCCGTTGCTGACGTAGTCCGCCAGTACATTTGCCGCGTCATTGCCGGAGGGGACCAACATGCAATACATCAGGTTCAGCGCAGACATCTCTTCGCCCTCCCGTAGCTGCACTGTCACAAAGCTGCTGTCCGGAATTTGATTTAAAGCATTTTGAGTGACCGTCACTTTTGTATTGGCCGGATCCTTAAGCTGCTCCTCAGCAATAATAAAAGTCATCACTTTGGTAGTTGAGGCCTGCGGCAGTCTTTTATCCGCATTTTTTTGATAGACAGATTCTCCGTTGTCTAAGTTCACCAGGGTGACAGCGGTGCTGGCTGGGTCAAATCCGGGGTTAAAGCTAGCTGCCTGCACGGGCAGAACGGCTCCCACACAAACGAAAATAGCCGCCACAATGGCGCAGGACCAGACTTTCCAACTCTGTTTCATGGCGTTGCTCCTTCCAAAAACCTTTTTTTACTATAGCACGGATTTCTGAAAACGTCAAAGGCATTCAGGACGATGCTTTTGAATCCAGTCCAGCCAGAAGTTGGCTTCGCCCAAACCTGTAAAGACCTCACCGCAAGCGTTGCAATCCCGCCCGAAACGCGATATAATAATAAAGTTAAATAGACGCCGATGGGTCTCGCATGCTGGCACAAGGGCAGTACGCTGCAAAGTTGACGTCTGATTGCCCGCAGATGTACGGCCAGAGCTTAATTAATCGATGGCAAGGCCCATTTGAAGATTCCGACAATGATCTGGAAATATGACAAAGAGGAAATGGACGCATCGAACGGAATGCTTGAAGATGCAGGGGGTTATGATTTGGATACACCTTTTTCGTTGAAAGATACACTTTTGGGTTGTGCCTCGTCGGCAATGCAGACGGAAGGGTTTCCCACCAAAAACAGCTGGTACGACTGGGCCGATAAGCCCGGCCGCATACGGGACGGTACATCGCCGCGCAATGGCAACCGGCATTGGGAGCACTGGAAGGAAGATGCGCAGCTGGCACATGATTTGAAGCTGGAAACCGTTCGCATGAGTTTGGAATGGAGCCGTATTGAGCCGGCTCCAGGTTGTTTTTGCCACCAGGCAATCGAGCACTATCGGGCAGAAATTCAGGAATTGCAACGCCACGGCATCAAGGTGTTGATTACACTGCACCATTTTACCAACCCTTCCTGGTTTGAAAAGCGAGGGGCCTTTACGCGGAAGGACAGCGTCCCGATTTTCCTGCGATATGTAACATATGTGGTGGAGCAGATCGGCGATTTGGTGTCAGACTACGTGACGATCAATGAACCGAATGTATATGATACGTTGTCCTATTTTGTTGGACAATGGCCGCCCCAAAAGGTCAGTCCCCGCGCAGCGATCCGCGTGATGCGCAATTTGACTTTGTGCCATTTGGCGGCCTATCGCCGTATCCACCAGATTCGCAAGAAAAATCATTTTTCGGGACGCACGATGGTCGGCTTTGCCGAGCATATGCGTATCTTTTCACCCGCAACGCCTGGGGACCGTCCTATTGCCAATGCGCTGGAATATCTTTTTCAAGGGTTAACAGAGAGCTTTTACACCGGCCGGTTCCGCCATCCGATTGGCGCAGATGCCCCGATGGGCGAAGGCCGTTTCTATGATTTCATTGGCATCAATTACTATACCCGCTGCTGGGTTCACGGTTTTCATGTCGGTACAAAGCCGAACTGTCCGACCAATGATCTGGGCTGGGAGATTTACCCGGAAGGGCTTTCAATTCTGATGCGTCATCGCTACAAGCGATTTTGTGCGCCGATCTGGATCACAGAAAATGGCGTGTGCGATGCGACCGACCGCTTGCGCCCGCGCTTTTTGTATGACCATCTCAAGCAAGTCGCCATGTCCGGTCTGCCGGTCGAGCGCTATTACCATTGGACCATGCTGGATAATTTTGAGTTGGCGGAAGGCGAAAGTGCGCGCTTTGGGCTGGTAGAATGCGATTTTCAGACGCAGCAGCGCCGGCCGCGCAAGAGCGCTTACTTTTATAAAGAGATTATCGAGCATCACGGCGTGACACAGGACATGATCGACCGTTACCTGACGCCCAAGCAGACTGCGGCTGCTTGCCCCGGCTGAATCGTAAATTTTATTTTATTATATAAACTCCAAAAACTCCAAAACCCCCGCATGTGTTCGTGCGGGGGTTTATATAACAGGCGTCAGCCGCCGGCCTATTCCGCCGTGACCTGAACGCCGCGTGGCTCTACCGGCGTGGAGAAGACAATTTGCGTCGAGGTGGCACCGAATTTTTGAAGCTGCCCGATAAAAGCGTCCAACTCTGCTGTGCTGGGGTAAGCGACTTTGATGAGCATCGAATATTCCCCCGTCACACAGTCGCACTCCAGCACATTGCGGCAGGCATTGATAAATGGATAAAACTCCGGTTTCTGGGACGGCGACATCTGCAAATTGATAAATGCCTTGATGTGATACCCCAGTTTGATCGGATCAAGCACTGCCCGGTATTGCTTGATAATTCCCTGCTTTTCCATTTTTTCGATACGGGCAGAAACCGCTGGTGCCGAGAGAAACACCTTCTTTGTCAGTGTCTTGATCGAGACGCGCGCGTCCTCTTGCAAGGTTTCCAACAAAGTCGCATCAATCTTATCCATCCAGATCATCTCCATAAAAAATCGGCGCGTACCACACGTTTTTGTGTGGAGTACGCGCCGTTGCGTCTTACAGATTTAATTTTTGTATATTCTAAAGTATTTTGAGTAAAAAAGCAAGTATCTTTTTATAAAAAAACGGAATACTTACTTTTTTAAAGTGCATCTCACTTTCTAACTCTATCGACACCCACAACCCCTTCTCGCCGGCTGACGTTCGAAAAGAAGGGGTGCGGCACGACAATTTTTCAGCGCTCGACTTCTGCCAGTCGTTTGCGCAGATACACCATATCTACCAAACGGCGGCCCGCTTCAAAGATTGGGTGATCGTACTGCAGAAAAAAATTCGGTACGCGGTGGCTCACGGTGAAACCGCAGGATTGATAAAAAGGCAGTGTCAAAGGGCTATCCCCCGTCCCAACCAGCATCCATGTGCATTGGTCTGCATACCGCCGGCACAAAAAATCCAAAAGCATCCGTCCGTATCCCTTCCGCTGACTTTTCGGATTGGTGGCGATGTTTTTCAATTCACAGATGTCCGGCGCCTCCATCGTGACGACAGCGACGCTTTGCAGCTTGTCGCCCTCGTAGAGGCAATAGAGATCGCCGCGGTCCAGATAGCGATCAATCATGCTCTCCTGTTCGTCGCCCAGCAACAGGAGGGGGAGAAAGCGGCGCTTCTCCTGCTGCACTTGGTGAATCCGTACCATTTGAACCCCCGTTTGTTTTGATAAGAGTAAGCTTTTGGGCGCGCGTCAACCGCTTGATTGCCGCCTCCCGACGCAACGCTGCCGCGCGATTCATCTGTGGTTCCTGATAAACCAGCGTGACGGGCAAATGCGAGCCCGTATATTTGGCGCCGCGGCCAGCCTGATGCGCCTGTATGCGCGCTTTCAGGTCATTGGTCCACCCGGTGTAAAGGCTGCCGTCCCCGCAGCGCAGAATATAGACCCAGCAACACTTTTCCGCGGCTGTGTTCATGCGGGCATGTTCCCTTCTCTCTTCTTACATATGAATAAATTGTAACACATTTTGTACCGAATTGCAAATACGGGCCTTCCATGTTACACTCGAAAGGAATCGCCTATTCAATTGTCGGCCTGATGTAGAGGGCATCTTTTCCTCAGCCGTACAAGTGGTCCGAAAGATAATGCCTCGAAAGACACATACCGTTATTCTCAACAAACAGAAAGAAGGAGATTTTCTTTGGATTTACAAAAGAACCTGCAAAAGTATGCACACTTGATCGTCCGCGCCGGATGCAATTTGCAGCCGGGCCAAGAGTTGTTTATCACCGCGCCGATTGAAAGCGCGCCGCTGACACGCCTAGTGGCAGAAGAAGCCTATGCAGCCGGCGTGCGTGAAGTGACAGTCCAGTGGACCGACGAAGCAATCAGCCGGATGACCTATGCGCACGCGCCGATGGAAGTCTTTACGCACTGCCCGGAATGGCTCGCCACCCTCACCAATGGGGTGGCTGAGCGCGGCGCCGCGATCCTGTCTATCCTGTCCAGCGCTCCGGACGCCATGCGCGGGATTGACCCGAAACGAATCGCTGCCCGTGCCAAAGCCAACCATGAGGCCTGCAAGGCTTTTCACGACGGTATGGATTTTGGCCGCAATGTCTGGTGTATTGTCGGCGCCAGCGCGCCAGAATGGGCTGTCCATGTATTCCCCTCTCTGCCCTCGGCGGAGGCGGAAGAAAAGCTCTGGGAAGCTATCTTTCACACCGTGCGGCTGGACGCCGAAGACCCGGTCGCTGCTTGGGAGGCACACCGCCGCAGCTTTGACGAACGGCGTGCATGGCTCAATGAAAGGCAATTTGACCGGCTGCATTATCGGAATAACGGCGGAACGGATATCGTGCTGGGACTGCCCGCCAATCATGTATGGCAAGGCGGCGGCAGCCAGACCGTGAACGGTACCTTTTTCTTTCCGAATATGCCAACAGAAGAAATTTTCTGTTCCCCAGACTGCCGCCGCACGGAAGGAACCGTACACAGCTCCTTACCGCTCAATTATAATGGCAGCTTAGTTGAAAATTTTTCAATCACCTTTCACGCTGGGCGTGTCGTCGAATTTCACGCGGCGCGGGGCGAGGATGCGTTACGCGAGATTCTGGCCACAGACGAAGGCGCCCACATGTTGGGTGAATGTGCGCTGGTCCCTCAGCATTCTCCCATTGCAGAAATGGGATTGCTGTTCTACAACACACTTTATGATGAAAATGCGTCCTGCCACTTTGCACTTGGTCTCGGGTTCCCGGAATGTGTCAAAGGCGGGCTGGAAATGGACGCAAAAGCGTTGCAAGCGGCCGGCGTGAATATTTCCGCCACACATGTTGATTTTATGCTCGGTACACCGGACCTTGAAATCACGGGCATTACAACAAGCGGCGAAGAAACGCCTATTTTTCAAAATGGAAATTGGGCATTTTGAGCGTTTATAAATTTGGACAAGCTGCAAGCTGCCTGCGCCATAAAACATTTAATTATATGATATGGCGCAGGTCCAAGATGGGAAACACTTACAAATTCAAGTGTGCAGTTAATAAAACGAAAAAGAGCCTGGAACGCGAATGGCGTCCAGACTCAGTCTGCTGGCGTCCCTGAGAGGATTCGAACCTCCGGCCTACCGCTTAGGAGGCGGTCGCTCTATCCAACTGAGCTACAGAGACAGGTCAAAATTTTTCGTAGTGGCATTCTAAAAAATGCCGCATGTGACAAAGTTAACTATAGCACATCCCCGATGCTGTTGTCAATTCTTCTGCAAAAAGCAAATTGGCCTGGCTCGTGTTGGGCGCTCATGCACTGCCTGTTAAATTTTGCATAGCGCGTCCGTCTTCCCGTCATTTTCCTGTTTTTTTCCGAAGAATATTGGGTGCCAATTTTTAGAAAATCCCCTATCTGTACCGGCCAAATTGAGCTGAATATTCTGTTTTAAAACCACTACTTTGGCATTTCACATTTAATGAGTGCAATTTTCCCATACGTCCAGATTGCAAAATGGCGATTTTGCAGGAAATCGTTTTGTATCCTTGAATTTCTTAAGAAATTGCATTGACGTGTTTTGAAATACAGTGTATAATAAAATTCATCTGTGGGCGCTAAGATCTCAGGTGACCTTGGTGCCCTTTGGTGTGTAATGAGGGAAAATGATTGCACCGATTTTTTGATCAATCCCTTTGAAAGGAGCCCTGGAAATATGATTGGAAGCCAAAATGGGGATGGAAACCAGCACGGCCTGTATCATCCTACATTTGAGCACGATGCCTGTGGTATTGGCGCTGTTGTGGATATCAAAGGCCGCAAGAGCCATCAGACCGTGGACGATGCGCTCAAAATTGTGGAAAAGCTGGAGCATCGTGCTGGCAAAGACGCGGAAGGCAAAACCGGCGACGGCGTCGGCATCCTGCTGCAAATCTCCCACCGCTTTTTTTCGCAAGCGGTAAAAAGTGAAAACTTCACTCTGCCGGATGCGCGTGATTACGGAATTGGCATGTTTTTCTTCCCACAGAACACGCTCAAGCGCAGCCAGGCCAAAAAAATGTTCGAAATCATCATCCAAAAGGAAGGCATGGAATTTATCGGCTGGCGTAAAGTGCCGGTAGATCCCTCGATCCTCGGCCGTAAGGCGTTAGACAAAATGCCCTATATTGAGCAGGGCTTTGTCCGGCGCCCGCAAGAAGCGCGCCAAGGTTTGGATTTTGACCGCCGCCTGTACGTGGCGCGGCGCGTATTTGAACAATCGAGCGGAGATACGTATGTAGTTTCGCTGTCGAGTCGAACGATTGTCTATAAAGGTATGTTCCTGGTCGGACAGCTGCGCAAATTCTATTTGGATTTGCAGTCGCCCGACTATGACAGCGCCATTGCCATGGTACATTCACGCTTTTCGACGAATACCCAGCCTTCTTGGGAGCGTGCCCATCCGAACCGCCTGATCTTGCACAACGGTGAAATTAACACCATTCGCGGCAACATCGATCGTATGATGGCACGTGAAGAAACCATGTCCTGCCGGGAACTTTCCGGCGATATGGACAAGATCTACCCGGTGGTCAACACAAACGGTTCGGACTCCGCCATGTTGGATAATACGCTGGAATTCTTGATGATGTCCGGCATGGATCTGCCGTTGGCCGTGATGATTACCATTCCGGAGCCATGGCAAAAGAGCAACAGCATTTCCAATTCAAAGCATGACCTTTATCAGTATTATTCAATCATGATGGAGCCGTGGGACGGTCCGGCCGCCATCTTGTTCTCTGACGGCGACTGTGTGGGCGCTGTGCTGGACCGCAATGGTCTACGTCCTTCGCGTTATTATGTCACAAATGACGACCGCCTGATCCTCTCCTCTGAGGTCGGTGTCCTGGATATCCCGCCAGAGCGCATTGTGAAAAAATCCCGCCTGGAGCCGGGCAAGATGCTTTTGGTAGACGCGGTCAAAGGCCGCATCATCGGGGATGACGAGCTCAAAGAGTATTATGCTACCCGCCAGCCCTATGGCGAGTGGCTGGATCGCTATCTGGTGCGCCTGCGTGACCTGCCCATCCCGAACCGCAAGGTGCCGACTTATGATAAGCAGGAACTGCCAAAAATCCAGAAGGCGTTTGGCTATACCTATGAGGATGTGCAGAGCACAATCCTGCCGATGGCAAAGACTGGCGCGGAACCGACGGCCGCTATGGGCATTGATATCCCGCTGGCGGTGCTGTCCAACCATGATCAGCCGCTCTTTAACTACTTTAAGCAGCTGTTCGCGCAGGTTACCAATCCACCGATTGACGCAATTCGCGAGGAAATCGTCACGGATACAAGTGTCTATCTGGGCGATGACGGCAATTTGCTCGAGGAAAAAGCAGAAAACTGCCGCGTGCTGCAAGTACGCAATCCCATTTTGACCTCCACCGATTTGATGAAGATCCGGGATCTGAAAAAACCCGGCTTTCACGTGGAGACTGTCTCCATCTTGTATTATAAGAATACGCCGCTTAAGCGCGCTTTGGATCATCTGTTTGTTGCGGTGGACCGCGCGTATCGCAATGGCGCGAATATTATTATCCTTTCAGACCGTGGCGTAGATGAAAACCATGTAGCGATTCCCTCCCTGCTGGCGGTTGCTGCCATTGAACAGTACCTGGTCCGCACCAAGAAGCGCACGGCTGTCTCGACCATTCTGGAATCTGCCGAGCCGCGTGACGTGCACCATTTTGCGACGCTTTTGGGTTATGGCGCGCGCGCCATCAACCCCTATCTGGCGCATGAGACGATCGGCCAACTCATCGCAGACGGCCGTCTGGATAAGGATTACTATGCGGCTGTCGACGATTATAACAGCGCTATTTTGCACGGCATCGTCAAGATTGCATCCAAGATGGGTATTTCGACCATTCAGTCTTATCAGTCTTCCCAGATCTTCGAGGCGGTCGGCATCAACCACGAGGTCATCCATGAATACTTTACCAACACGGTCTCCCGCGTCGAAGGCATCGGCATGAAGGAAATTGAGGCGCTGGTGGATCATAATCATACAAAAGCATTCGATCCACTGGGGCTTGGCATGGATACGACACTCGACTCCCTGGGATATCACAAAGAGCGCGCCGGCCAGGAGGACCACCTATATAACCCGCGTACGATCCATATGTTGCAGGAAGCAACGCGGCGCGGCGATTATGAGCTGTTTAAGCAATACACTGCGCTTATCGACGACGAAAATAACCCGCATACACTGCGCGGGCTGATGGACATCGCATATTCCGATCATCCGATCCCGATCGAAGAGGTTGAGCCTGTTGATTCCATCGTCAAGCGCTTTAAGACCGGCGCTATGAGCTATGGTTCCATTTCGCAGGAAGCACACGAATGCATGGCGAAGGCCATGAATATTCTGGGCGGCAAGTCTAATTCTGGCGAGGGCGGCGAAATGCGGGAGCGCCTTGGGACGGACCGCAATTCCGCCATCAAGCAGGTGGCTTCCGGTCGTTTCGGCGTCACGAGTGAATACCTGATTTCCGCTAAAGAAATCCAGATTAAGATGGCGCAGGGCGCAAAGCCCGGCGAAGGCGGCCATCTGCCCGGCAAAAAGGTCTATCCGTGGATTGCCAAGACGCGTTATTCCACCCCGGGTGTGTCGTTGATCTCTCCCCCGCCGCACCATGACATTTATTCCATTGAAGATTTGGCGCAGCTGATCTATGACTTGAAGAGTGCAAACCGCCAGGCGCGCATTTCTGTCAAGCTCGTTTCCGAAGCGGGCGTCGGCACGATCGCCTCTGGCGTGGCAAAAGCCGGCGCACAGGTGGTGCTGATTTCCGGCCATGACGGCGGTACGGGCGCAGCGCCGCGCAGTTCAATCCAAAACGCCGGCCTGCCCTGGGAGTTGGGCGTTGCAGAAACGCATCAGACGTTAATTGAAAACGATCTGCGTTCCCGTGTCATCATTGAGACGGACGGCAAGCTGATGAGCGGCCGCGACGTGGCCATCGCCTGCATGCTGGGCGCCGAAGAATTCGGCTTTGCCACTGCGCCCCTCGTGACCATGGGCTGTGTTATGATGCGTGTGTGCAATCTGGATACCTGCCCGGTCGGCATCGCCACCCAGAATCCGGAGTTGCGCAAGCGCTTCCGCGGAAAGCCGGAATACGTGGTGAATTTCATGCGCTTCATTGCGCAGGATCTGCGCGAACATATGGCGAAGCTTGGAATCCGCACAGTTGATGAACTGGTGGGCCGTACAGATTTGCTCAAGCCGCGCGTACAAACAGTCAATGAACGCGCCGCAATGGTCGATCTTTCTGCAATTCTGAATAACCCCTATGCAAACAGTAAGACGCATAAGACGCATTTTGATCCGAAAGATATCTATGACTTCCATCTGCAAAAGACGGTGGACCTCAAGGTTCTGGAAAAGAAACTGAGCCAGGCGCTGGTGACCGGCGAGCATGCGGAAGTGGAAATTCCTGTCTCCAGCACAGACCGGACGCTTGGCACCATTCTAGGCAGCGACATTACGCGGAAATTCGGCGATTCGCTGCCGGATGACACCTTTGTCATCCACTGCAAAGGCGGCGGCGGACAGTCCTTTGGCGCCTTTATCCCGAAGGGCTTAACGCTGCACATTGAGGGTGACTCCAACGACTATTTGGGCAAAGGCCTGTCTGGCGGCAAAATTATCGTCACGCCACCGAAGGGGATCCGTTTTGACCCCGCAGAAAATATTATCATCGGCAATGTTGCGCTATATGGTGCGACCTCTGGTAAGGCCTTCATTGAAGGCGTAGCTGGCGAACGTTTCTGCGTGCGCAACTCCGGCGCCTATGCGGTTGTCGAGGGCGTTGGCGACCATGGCTGCGAGTATATGACCGGTGGACGTGTCGTTGTTTTGGGACGTACAGGCAAAAATTTTGCCGCTGGCATGAGCGGCGGTATCGCCTATGTCTGGGATCGGCACCGGGATTTGTACCTTCGCCTGAACAAAGAACTGGTCTCTATGGATCAGGTGACCGAAAAGCATGACATTGCGGAGCTCAAACAGATGATTACCGAACACGTAGAGGCCACCGGTTCCGCACGCGGCAAATACATTCTGGCGCACTTCGATGAGGAGTTGCCGAATTTCAAGAAGATCCTGCCGCATGATTATGATCGGATGATGCGGGCGATTGCGCAATATGAGGAAAAGGGCATGGACCGCGAACAGGCCTCTATGGAAGCCTTTTATGCAATTGTAAATGGGAAGGAGCGTGTGTAAGAATGGGAAAACCCAGTGGATTCCTCGAGTTTGAGCGGGAAAACGAACCTGGACAATCCCCTTTGGAGCGGATTCAGCATTGGAATGAATTCCACGAGCATCTTCCCAAGGAGGAGCGTCAGGCACAGGGCGCACGCTGCATGGCATGCGGCGTCCCCTATTGCCAATCCGGCATGCAGCTGGGCCGGATGGTTTCTGGCTGCCCGCTGCATAACCTGATTCCGGAATGGAATGACCTTGTCTATCATGGCAACTTTGATCTTGCGCTTAAGCGTTTGCTCAAAACCAACAATTTTCCAGAATTTACAGGCCGCGTATGTCCCGCTCTGTGTGAGGCAGCCTGCACCTGCGGGTTAAATGGATCCCCTGTTACCATCCGTGAAAATGAGCTGGAAATTATTGAGGACGCCTTTGCGAACGGAAGAATTTCTCCGCGCATCCCCCCCAGCAAAACGGATAAACGGGTGGCGATTGTGGGCTCTGGACCGGCCGGGCTGGCCTGTGCCGAACAGCTCAATCTGCGCGGCCACAAGGTAACCGTCTTCGAACGCGATGACCGTGCTGGCGGCCTTTTGATGTATGGCATTCCGAACATGAAGCTCGAAAAGCAGATTGTGGAACGCCGCATCCGCTTGATGCAGGAAGAAGGCGTCGAATTTGTCCTGAATACAAATGTCGGCGACGGATATGACGCCAAGAAGCTTTTAGCGGATTACGACGCGGTGGTTCTCTGCTGTGGAGCCAAAAAGCCGCGCGATCTCTCTGTTAAAAACCGGAATGCAAAGGGCGTTTACTTTGCGGTGGATTTCCTGTCCGCAAACACAAAGAGCCTTTTGGACTCCAATTTCAAGGACAAGAAATATATTGACCCGGCCGGCAAGCACGTCGTGATTGTGGGCGGCGGCGATACGGGTAATGACTGCGTTGGCACCTGCATCCGCCATAAGTGCAAATCTGTTGTGCAGCTGGAGATGATGCCCAAAGCGCCGGATGAGCGTACGGACGCCAATCCCTGGCCGGAATGGCCGCAGGTCTGCAAGACGGATTACGGCCAGCAAGAAGCAATAGCGGTATTCGGAAAAGATCCGCGCATCTATTCGACGACGGTGACAGAATTTATTACCGATGCGAAAAATCAGCTGACAGCTGTGAAAACCGTCCAGCTGGATGCGAAGCATCAACCGATTCCAGGCACAGAAGCACTGCTCGACTGCGAACTGCTGATTATCGCGGCAGGTTTCCTGGGCTGCCAGCCGTATACAGCGAAAGCGCTTGGTGTGGAACTGACCGCACGTTCTACGGTCAAGACCGAGGATAAATGCTATAGCACCAACATACCTCGCGTTTTCACAGCCGGCGATATGCATCGCGGCCAGTCTTTGGTTGTCTGGGCCATCGAGGAAGGCCGTCTTGCCGCTCATGAGGTTGATGAATATCTGATGGGCTATACCAACTTGCCCGGCTGAGTTTGCGCCGTCAGAAAAAAAGATTGCAACTGAAAAAGCGTGTATGCCATGGAAATGACATGCACGCTTTTTCTATTTCTAAAATCGAATAGCAGATGCATTTATAGAGCTTCGCGGTAAATTTCCGCGAGTTCCTCTTTGGTGAACGCGACGGGATGGTTGCGCATACTGCCTGCCGAGACCTTCAGGCAGTCTTCCACCATCCACGGCACATCTTCCGGCAGGATTCCCTGCTCGCCGAGCGTGATGTGCAAATCGATGGAATCCAGCAGCGCTTCGATTCGGTCAATGCAGTCGTGCTCATCTTTACCACCAAGGATGCGGGAAATCTCTGCAAAACGCTCCGGCGCAGCGGAAATGGAGCGTCGGTAAAGCGCCGGCGTCAATGCGGCCAGGCCACGGCCGTGGACGATGTCGCGCAGGCCACTGGCTGGATGCTCCATGCCATGCGCGCCGGATACGCCGGCTGTGTTGATGACCATACCGCCCAGCGTGCTGCCCCAGGTCATCTTTTCCCAGGCTTCCA
>USIA01000035.1 GCA_900554535.1 uncultured Oscillospiraceae bacterium
TGTGTTATCTGCCTGGTGGCCGCAGTGATCTGCTTAATTCCGCCGTTGCGGCTTCCCCGCAAAACCTTCCAGACAGAAAACGGCTTCTTCCGGAAAGCCAAGACCCGCAAGCGGCGCTATCAATTTCGTGCGGAGGATTTCCGCGTGACAGACGTAACCTCAACGGTGTACCCCTATGTTCAGCTTGTGGAAGTCCGTGAAACGAAGGATTTTTTCTATCTCTATCTGAGTGAAAAACATGTCTTTGTCGTTGCGAAGAAGTCATTTACCAAAGGCACGCCGGAAGATTTGCGCCGTCTGCTGGATGAAAAGCGCATCCACTTTTAAAAGATTATAGCGCTATCAAAAAACTGCCGCACAGCCAGAAGGCAAGGTGCGGCAGTTTTTGATTCGTTTTTTATTCGTTGAGCAGGGCTTCTACTGCATCCGCAGCGGCATCCAGGAAGGGGGCCTGGACATCCTCTGCATGGCCGTTGTCGATCAGGGCCGCATTGTGCGGATCCAGCGGGCAGCGTGCCAGCACTTTGAGTCCATACTTCTGCACGACTTCGTTCAGATGGCTCTCACCAAATACCGCAATCCGCCTGCCGCAATCCGGGCATTGCACATAACTCATATTTTCGATCACGCCCAGCACCGGGATGTGCATCATGTCAGCCATGGTGACCGCCTTGGCAACGATCATGGAGACCAACTCCTGCGGCGAAGTGACTACCAGGATGCCATCCACAGGGATTGACTGGAAGACCGTCAGCGGCACATCGCCGGTTCCAGGCGGCATATCGACAAACAAAAAGTCAACATTATCCCAAAGCACATCGGTCCAAAATTGGGTGACCATACTCGCGATGATCGGTCCACGCCATACGACAGGGTCCGTTTCATTTTCCAGCATCAAATTAACGCTCATCACATCAATGCCGGTTTTGGTCTTGGCCGGCAGGATGACATTGTCCTGGGAATAAGCCCGGCCGTGCAGGCCAAAAGACTTGGGGATGGACGGGCCGGTGATGTCTGCGTCCAAAATTGCCGTATGGCGACCGCGGCGGTTCAGCAGCACTGCCATCATGGCCGTAATAAAACTTTTGCCGACGCCGCCCTTGCCGCTGACCACGCCGACCACGCGTTTTACGCTGCTCTTGGGATTCAGGGGCTTGAGCAGGCTTTCCGGCGCCTGCCGTTCGCCGCAGTTTTGGCTGCAACTTTCGCAATTGTGGGTACATTCACTCATGTTGTTCTACTCCATTCTATCCGATTCGCCCGCAGACCAGCGAGCTGCTCTCTTTATTGTATCCTGTTTTGCACAAATGTCAAATTATAAAGGGACGAGACCGCTCAAAATTCTGACTTAATGCGCCTTAGGAAAAGTTCACTCAAGGCCTTATCCGGGTCCTCTCCTCCGTGAATGACGCGATCGACCGCACTGCAAATCGGCAATTCGACGTGGTAGCGCTCTCCCAGTTCCAAAAGAGCCGTGACCGTCGCAGCGCCTTCCGCCAGCTTCTCATAGGGAATGCCGCGCACAAAATCCTCGCCAAACTGCCGGTTATGGCTGTGCGCGCTGAAAAGCGTCGCCTCATAATCGCCCAGATGCGCCAGACCATAAGCCGTCCGCTCATGCCCACCCATTGCATGGATCAGGCGGGCAATCTCGCGGGTGCCCCTGCTCATCAGCGCGCCCTTGAGCGCGGTTTTATCCAGGCCGTCGAGCATGCCGGCCGCGATGCCCACCACGTTTTTGGCCGCAGCGCCGACCTCATTGCCGATCAGATCCTCGCCCAGATAAAAGCGGATCAGGCGGCTGCTGAACGTTTCCACCAAACGCTCCTGCACAGCCGGATCGTCGCTGTCAATCACCATGCAGTTCGGCACGCCACGCACAAAATCCTGCACATGTCCGGGTCCGACCCAAATGCCGAGATCCACATGCGGGAAAAATTGCCGCACCACCTGGGTCAAACGCAGGCCCGTACCCGTTTCGATTCCTTTCATGCACAACACCAGCGTCTTGCCCGTGCAATCAAAAGCCGAAAGTTCCCGCAAGAACGAGCGCAGCCCCTGGGCGCCGATAGAGATAATGAGCACCTGTGCAGCGGCAACGGTCTGACCTAGGTTTGTGCTGAGCTGGACCTCTTCCGGCAAAGTCAGCAAACCATTGCTCCGTGTTCTTTCAAACTGCTGCATGGCAGCCGAGGTCTTGCGGCCATAAAGGGTTACCGCATGGCCGCACTGTGTGGCTGCATACCATGCCAGACAGCTTCCCCACCGACCGCAGCCAACCACACCGATCTTCATGTTACATCTTCTCCTTCCTCTGTCGCCGGCAGGCAGACCGCCGGGCCTTCCCCATGTATCTTCAGGGAAAACCAGAATGTACTGCCCTGCCCCAGCGCACTGCGCACACCATAGGCGCCGTCGTGCATATCGAGGATCGTTTTGACAATGGACAGGCCCAAACCCGTGCCGATCTGCGCACGCTTGTGCTCTTTATCCACTTTATAATAGCGTTTCCAGATATCTTTCAGCTTGTCCTCCGGGATGCCGTCGCCGGTGTCTGTCACCTCAATGCGTACCTCTTCATTTGCGAGAATCTGGCGCACAAAGACACAGTGATCGGCCCCCGTATAAGTTAGCGCGTTATTAATCAGGTTATACACTACCTGCGAGATTTTCAGTTCGTCTGCATAAACCATGACATCGCGGTCTGCCTCAAAAGACAGCGTATAGTCCGTCATCTTGTCATACCGGTGCAGGATTTCGCGGATATCTGCGGTCAGGTTAAACGACGTCTTTTCCACCTTTTGCGTGCCGGATTGCAGTTTGCTCAGGTCCAGTGTATCATTGACCAGGGATGTCAGCCGCTGTGCCTCGTCGATGATGACCTGTACATTTTCCGGCGTATTTTCGCCGGGCAGATCCCGCATGATTTCCGCGTAGCCGGAAATCATGGTCAACGGCGTGCGCAAATCATGACTGATATTGGCCACCAAATCGCGCTGAAGCTGCTCGACCTGTCCAAGCTCCTGCGCCGCATAATTTAACGTGTGGCCCAGCTGGGCAATTTCCAGGTATCCGTCCTCATCAAACGCCACATTGTAATCCCCGGTAGCGAGTTGCTTAGCCGAATCATTGATGCGGATAATCGGACTGCTGATGTGCTTGGAAAGATAAAGCGCCAAACACAGCGCCACCCCCAACAGGATTACAGTGATCCACACAATCTGCGTGCGGATGGTGGAGACCGTTGCGCCAAGCGGCGTCAGGATTGTATAGGAAAACACCATGTATTCCGCATCGGTTTTATCCTTTTGCAGCGTCGCATAGATCATGGCACGACTCTCATCCCGGCCGCGCGGCGGCTGATCCGGAATTCTCTCGGTATAAATACCGCCATGCTCTTCTGTGAGTACATATGCTTTTTGCAGAATATTCTGAAAGATCAAGGAACCGCGGTTTGGAGAATAGTCGCTCGAAAGGGTGCGGCCGTCCTGGTAAAGAACAGCCACGTAGATCTGGCCATTTTGTGCCGTCTGATCCAGGATACTGCTCAAGTTCACATCATTGATGTGTTTTTGTACAGTCTGGGTGGCGGAGACAAGCTCCGATTTTTTGGTATGTTCATAAAACTGGTCGAGAAAAACGGTCTGAAACAGCCACAGCACCACCAGCACAATTCCTGTAAAAACCGCAAACACGCCAAAAATGCGCCATTTGATGCTAATGCTGTGCCATTTCGTTCGCAAGCGCGCCCAGAAGCCCTCTTTGGGGAATTCATTCGGCGGCTCCGGTGGAGCTGGATCCGGCCGGCCAGCCTGTTCAAGTGGTTTCAAAGCGGTATCCAACCCCTCTCAGCGTGACAATCAACTTGGCGTAAGGCCCCAAGCTGCGGCGCAAAAGTTTGATATGCGTATCGAGCGTACGGTCGTCGCCATAAAAGTCGTAGCCCCATACATTGGTAATTAACTGCTCGCGGGTTAGGGCAATATTTCGGTTTTTGGCCAGATAGAACAGAAGGTCGTATTCCTTTGGCGAAAGCTCCACCTTTTTGCCATCCACTGTGACAACGCGCGCGGTGAAATCCACCCGCAGTCCCTTGACCTCCAACACCTCATTTTGCGGCGTGTCCGATGACTTACTGCGCTTGATGATCGCCGCAATGCGCATCATCAACTCTTTGGGTGAAAATGGCTTGACCACATAGTCATCGATTCCAAGCTCAAACCCGTGGATTTTATCGTATTCTTCGCCGCGTGCTGAGAGCATCAAAACCGGTGCCTGGCACACCTTGCGGATCTCCCGCACAGCCGAAAAACCGTCCAGCTCGGGCATCATGACATCCATGACGATAAGATCAAAATCGCGCGGGTGGTCGCGGCAAAGCTGAACTGCGCTCATGCCATCTCCCGCTTCCACAACTGTATAGCCTTCAAACTCCGCATATTTGCGAATCAACAGACGAATCTTTTCCTCATCATCTACAACCAGCAATCGCTCCATGTGATCTCCTCCTATGTCCGATCTCGTACAGGCGGATAGCCGACCCAACCGGCTGCCTTTCATTCATGATACCATACTGTTCCAGGGACCGCAATGCATTCCTTGAGCCGCATTCGGCTAACCCGTTTGGACTATAAGCCAATTTATCATGATCGTAGTCCAGCTTTGTGACCCCTGTGTGATGACCACTCGAAAAGCGTCGGAAACCACCAGCTTTTTACTGCATATTGGTATTGCGTCAACGAGGAGATGTGCTATAATAAATGTGGCTTGCCTGCAAAATGTCATGAATTCGACAGGCGGCCGGAAAGGGAGCACCGAATTCTATGAAACAAATACAGACGCACAAAATCGTCATTATTGGCGCAGGACATGTTGGAACGCACTGCGCGCTTTCCTTAATGCTGCAGCAGGAAGTAGACGAACTCGTACTTATAGACATTGCAGAAGAAAAGGCACGCATGCAGGCGCTTGACCTCAACGATGCCGTAAGCAACCTCCCGCACCGCGTGCGAGTACGGGCAGGTGATTATACGGATTGTACGGATGCACCGATCGTCATTATGGCAGCCGGAAAAACCCGTCTCCCCGGCCAGACCCGTCTGGATATGTTTGACGACTCAATCGCCATTATGAACAGCATTGTCGGTCCGCTGAAAAATTCCGGATTTGACGGTATCCTGGTCAGTATCTCGAACCCTGCCGACATTGTGGGCGACTTCCTGCGTAAGCGCTTGGGCCTGCCGAAAAATCAGGTGTTCAGCACAGGCACATCGTTGGATTCTGCCCGCCTTCGTCGTATTCTTTCCGAGATTCTCGGAATTGACCGCCACTCTATCCAGGCGTTCTCCATGGGAGAGCACGGCGATTCTCAAATAGTGCCTGTCTCGCGCATCACAATATGCGGTTCCCCACTTTCCCTCTATGCCGCCAAACATCCGCAGCTGGCGGACAAGCTGGATGCCGTTTATCTGAGCGAGCAGGTTCGGGAAGCCGGCATGCAGGTTGTCAGGGGAAAGGGCTGCACGGAATTCGGCATTGGGATGGCCTGTTGCGACATTATCAAGGCTATTTTCCGCGATGAGCAGCGTATTCTGCCCGTCTCCACGCTTTTGGAGGGCGAATATGGGCAACGCGGCATCCATGCAGGCGTGCCGGCAATTATCGGTAAAAACGGTGTCGAACGCATTCTGGAATTGCCGCTGACGCCCGATGAGCAGGCGGCTTTCGCGCATTCCTGCGATGTGATCCGCGGCTTTTCGGAGCGCGCCGATCAAATGTAAAGGAGACACAATCGCAAAAACCATCGCGGCAACTGCATCACAAAGGATTGCAGTTGCCGCGATGATTTTATATACAAAGTTTAATTGAGCAGCGCCACACCAAAAGACAAATAACCCGCAAAAGTCAACCAGATAAGGTATGGAATCTGTAATAGCCCCGCGGTACGGTCCACATGGAAAAAGAGGATACTCATCCAGAGAACCAACACCCATAAAAAGACCAGCCAGACAAATGCAAACCAGTAAGCTTGCAAATTAAAGAAAAAAATCGACCAGAGAAAATTGACCAGCAGCTGCACGCCATAGACGGTCAGCGCCCGCTTTGTCTCTGGCGCGCCGGACTGATACACCCGGTATGCCGAAATACCCATCAGGAAAAAGAGCACCGACCACACAATACCAAACACGGCACCCGGGGGCGACATCGGCGGCTTTTGCAGCGTCTGATAGACCTGCATGCTGTCGCGTGTGGCAAGCGCGGACACGGCCTCCACACCAAACGCAATGGCAAGATTGACAATCAGCGGTTTCCATCGTATTTTTGCAACCATGACCTTCTCCCCTTTCTTCCTTAGTATACGGAAAAGAGGCAAAAATCATGTATTGGATGAAATACAAATTACCGGTCGGGTCAACGCGCAAAATTCGGGGATGCAAAAGGATGCCGGCGCTACTCCACAAAAGCAGCGCCGGCATCGTGGCCAACTAATTTTCAGGTATTGTGATCCACCTGATGGAATTTTTTCAAATTTCCGGTCTTTTCTGAACGGCGGTCGAGCTCAGCCTCCAGCTCATCAAGTGTGATTCCTTCATTGACCATCATCACCATCAAATGGTATTGCAGATCTGCAATCTCGCTGATTGTATCTTTTGCAATGCCGTTTTTTGCGGCAATAATTGTCTCGCTGCATTCTTCGCCAACCTTTTTCAGGATCTTGTCGAGCCCCTGCTCAAACAGATAACACGTGTAGGACCCCTCTTTATGCTCGCTGCGGCGCTTGAGCACTGTATTGTATAACGCTTGAAATGTATCATGCATCGGCATTGGTATCATCCTCCAAAATTCGATTGAAAAAGCAGCTGTGATGGCCTGTATGGCAGGCTGCGCCTGTCTGGTGGACCACAACCAGCAGGGTATCGTCGTCACAGTCGCCTGTGATGGAAACGACCTTTTGCAGGTGACCAGAGGTCGCGCCCTTGTTCCACAGCTCCTGGCGCGAGCGGGACCAAAACCAGGTGTAGCCGGTCTCCAGCGTCTTGCGCAGGGATTCGCGGTTCATATAAGCCAACATCAGCACCTTATTGGTGCCGTATTCCTGCACAATCGCAGGGATCAACTCGCCCTTTTGAAAATAGCGATCATAGTCAAATGTGGCTGGATCAGGTCTCATCGGCATTTCCTCCTGCAATTTTGAGGGCCTCGTGCAGGTCGAGCGCCCCGGTATAAATGGATTTTCCGCAAATGGCTCCATACAGGTTCAATTGCTTTAGAGCACGGATATCTTCTGGCCCGCTGATGCCGCCGCTGGCCACAACGTCGCAGGAAACCGCCTTGTTTAACGCATCCAGCATGGTGAGGTTTGGACCGGAAAGCATTCCGTCGCGGGAAATGTCCGTAAAGATCAGCGTCGACGCGCCGAGTTGTTCCATCCGCTTTCCCATTTCGATATAATCTACAGATGAAGTTTCGAGCCAGCCTTCAGCTGCAACCTTGCCATCGCGGGCGTCAATGCCGATTGCGATGCGTGGGCCATAGGTGCGGATAGCCTCTGCCGTGAAATCCGGATCACGTAACGCCGCCGAGCCGAGGATCACGCGCGCGACACCATTTTCGAGATAACGGGTAACCGTCTCCATACGCCGAATGCCGCCGCCGACCTCCACGTGCAGGCCGGTCTTTTGCACAACGCTAAAAATTAGATCCTCGTTGACCGGATGAGCGTCCTTGGCGCCATTGAGATCGACCATGTGCAGCCAAGTTGCACCTGCCGCCTCAAATTTTTGTGCCGTATCGACAGCGCCCTCGGCGACCTTGTGCGCGGTCGCATAATCGCCGCGGTAAAGGCGCACACATTCGCCGTCTTTGATGTCAATTGCGGGGAAAATGAGCATACTGTCTCCTCTTTCTTTCAAAGGGAACCCTTCGTCGAAAGCACGCCTTCCCGCGGCATAACCGCCGCCTGCAGGGCATGTCCCAAAGACTTAAAGATTCCCTCAATTTCGTGGTGGGCATTCTTCCCATACAACACCCGGCTATGCAACGTGATGCCTGCATGCATGGCGAAGGCGCGCAGGAATTCCTCCGTCATGCAAGTGTCGAACGCCCCAACGCGTTCCTGCTCAAACGTGCCGTCAAATACCAGAAACGGCCGTCCGCTGACGTCCACACTCGTAAAGCACAGCGCTTCATCCATGGGGATATAGAAGCTGCCATAGCGTGCGATACCCCCTTTATCGCCTAGAGCCTTTGCCAATGCATCGCCCAGGACGATGCCGACATCCTCGATTGTATGGTGACAATCGACCTGCAAATCGCCCGCCGCGTGAACCCGCAGGCCAAAACCCGCATGCACCCCCAAAGCTGTCAGCATATGGTCAAAAAAACCGATGCCCGTATCGATGGAAACTGAACCGCCATCCAGGCACAGCGCAACTGTAATGTCGGTTTCTTTTGTCTTGCGCGTCACTTCCGCTTTGCGCATGGTATCGCCCCCTGTCATTTGGATTCTTCCAAAAACGCCCGCAGGCTCGCAAGAAAGGCATCATCCTCTTGAACCGTCCCGGCGGTGATGCGCAGCATGCCCGGGAACTTGCGCACCGAAACCTTGCGCTTCATCAAAAATGCATGCAGATCGGCTGCATTCGGTGTGCATATGGTCACGAAATTGGCTGCGCTGGGATAGAGCCGAAATGCGCCCAGATGGGCGTCAAGCAGATTTTGCAACTGCGCTTGCAAATAATCGCGCGACTGGATGGTCTCCTTAATTTGACGGCGCAGGGTCTCTTTTTCGCGCAGCACTACAGCTGCCACGCGTTGCGTCATGGTATTCACATTATAGACCGACTTGACCACATGCAGGACGCCTGTCAAACGTGGATTTGCCACGGCAAAGCCGAGACGCAGCGCAGCCAGTCCCATCTTGGAGCAGGTTTTGAGGATGACGAGGTTGTCATAGGCATCCTCGTCGCCGAGTAGGGATTGGGCAGGCTCCCAAAAATCCATATACGCTTCATCCACGACTACCAACGTATCCGGCAGGCCGCGTAGGATACGCACGACTTCTTCTTTGGGTAAGCCGATGGAAGTCGGGTTACAGGGATTGCTGAACAGCACTAGCCGCGCCTTGCACGCTTTGGCCTGCTCAATCAGGCTATCCGCAGAAATCTCAAACGAATCGCCCTTGTTCACCAGCACATACGGCGTTTCCGCCAGCAGCGGATAAAACGTATACATCGAAAAATCGGGGTCTGTTGTCAGCATGGTTTCGCCTTTCATCAAAAAAGCGGAAACCAACAGGCCGATCAGCTCATCCGAGCCATTGCCCGCTGTGACGTGGGCCGGATTGATGCCATAAAAGCCGGCGAATGCCTCACAGAGATCCGCTGCGTAGGCATCCGGATAGCGGTTAAAAGAGATTTGCGGGATTTCGGCCGCCGCCTGCTCCAGAAGCGATTGGGGCAAATTGATGCCGCATTCATTGGCGTCCAGGTGAATGATATCCGGGTCCTCCTGCACGGGCGTATAGGGCTGAAAGCCGCGCAGCTTTTCATTGAGTTGATATGTCATTTGTCTGCCTCACTTGAATGGAATTTGCATGAGCGGTCAAGCCCTCGGCCTTGGCGAGAGTCATGATGTCTGTCGCCGCCGGGGCGAGCGCTTCCTTCGTATAATAAATGAAACTCGACTTTTTCAGGAAGCTGTCTACGGAAAGCGGCGAGAAAAACCGCGCTGTCCCGCTGGTGGGCAGGACATGGTTCGGACCCGCATAATAGTCGCCGAGCGGTTCCGGGGAATAATTGCCGAGGAACACGCTGCCCGCATTGTCGATGCGGCCCACGTATTCGACCGGGTTTGCCACACACAGCTCCAAGTGTTCCGGCGCAATGTCGTTTGCGAATTCGATCGCTTCATCCATATTGTTGCAAAGCAGGATCGCCCCATAATGGTCGAGCGAATCGTTGATGATGTCCTTGCGCGACAGGTGCTCAATCTGTTGGTACAGTTCTTTGACGGTGGCATCCGCAATTTGCTCGCTCGTTGTCAAAAGCACCGCAGAGGCCATGCGGTCGTGCTCCGCCTGGCTCATCAGGTCTGCTGCCAGAAAACGCGGATTGGCCGTTTCGTCCGCCACAATCAAAATCTCGCTGGGACCGGCTACCATGTCGATATCCACTGTACCATAAAGATGCCGCTTAGCGGTCGCCACATAGATGTTGCCCGGACCAACGATTTTATCCACCTTGGGGATGGTCTCAGTGCCATAAGCGAGTGCTGCGACACCCTGTGCGCCGCCGACTAAAAACACGCGGTCCACGCCCGCTTCAAGCGCCGCAGCCATGATGTCCGGGTTTGGCTTGCCGCCCTTTGCGGGGGGCGTCGCCATGACGATCTCCCCCACTCCCGCGATCTTTGCGGGGATGGCGTTCATCAGAACACTGCTTGGATACGCCGCCGTCCCGCCGGGAACATAGATGCCCACGCGGTGCAGACCGCGGATGCGCTGGCCCATCAAAACGCCGTCCGCGCGCGGCTCACACCAGCTCTGTTGCTTTTGGCGTTCGTGGAAATCCGCAATATTGGCTGCCGCCTTGTGGAGGGCGGACAAAAACGCCGGGGCGCAAGACTTGGCGAGCGCCTCCATTTCCTCGTGGCTGACCTCCACAGATTCCGGCATGGCGCCGTCAAAGCGCAGGGTATATTCCCGTACCGCCTTGTCGCCGTTTTCCTTGACATTTTGCAAAATTTCCGCAACCGCAGCATCGACCTTTTTTCCCTTGTCATCGCTGCGTGCGCGGAATTTCCGGATAAATTCCCTTGCAGGGTCCCCGCCCTGACGGACGATCTGGATCATTACTGTTCCTCCTTTGCCTGCTCCATGCGGGAAGCCAGGCTTTCTATCTCCTGTTTGCGCAGCTTCAGGCTCGCCGAATTGGCAATCAGGCGCGCAGAAATCTGACAAATGGTATCGATCACAGCCAGGCCGTTTTCCCTGAGCGTGGTGCCTGTTTCCACGATATCGACGATGGCATCCGCAAGGCCCAAAAGCGGTGCCAGCTCGACGCTGCCCTCGATCTTGATGATATTGACATCCATCGCTTTCCCCTCAAAGTAGCTGCGCGCCACTTTGGGATATTTGCTGGCGATGGTACGGGTATGGTAGCCTTCAAAAAAATTCTTCCCCACAGGGCCTGCCAGACAAAAACGGCACTTGCCGAACCCCAGGTCCATCAGCTCATAAAAGCCGCCGCGCGACTCGAGGATCGTGTCCTTGCCGACAACGCCCAAGTCACACACGCCGTGCTCGACATACGTAATTACATCCGCGGCCTTTGCCAGCACCACTTCAATGGAATCCCCGACCGGCAAAATCAGCTTGCGGCCCTTTTCGTGGACTGCCGTGCAGTCAAACCCGATTTTCTCCAGAAGGCCAACCGTGTCTTTTTCCAGGCGGCCCTTTGTCAATGCAATCCGCAACGGTTTCATAGCTGCACCTCCGTGATGGTTTCGCCGACGACATCCAGCCGCCGGATCCCGCGCGCACGTGCATACGCCTCCGCGTCCGCGCGCTCCTGCGCCACCGAGGATTCGCAGTGGATCCCCTGCTTTTCCAAGGCGCGCGCATGGGACAGTGCTTTGATTGTATGGCCCTTTTCGCTATAGACCAGAACCTCCGGCGCAGGTACTGCGTATTGCCCTTTAGAAAGTGCAATGCGCGTCAGTGCATCGACATCAATCGCAAATCCAGTGGCAGGCATCGGGCGGCCAAAATGGGACAACAGGTTATTGTACCGGCCGCCCAGCATCACTGCATCCCCATAGCCTTCCGTATAGGCAGTAAACACCAAGCCCGTATAATAATCATTGCGCTGCACAAGGCCCAGATCTACGATCACGCGGTCGCCAAGGCCCAAATCCTGCACCGCATGATAAATCTTATGCAGATAAGCCAGCGTCTCGTTGGCCACCTCTGCCGGGCAAACAGCCTCTGCCTGTGCAAAGACCTCTTCCCCGCCAAAAAGCCGCGGCAAGCGCCGCATGCTGGCGACAGCCTGTGACTGCGGCAGTGCATCCAGCATTGTATCCAGTGCGGCATAATTCTTGCTCTCAATCGCACCGCGGATGTCCTCCCGCATATTGTCATTGATCGGCAATCTCTCGGCAAGAGCGCGGAAGAATCCCGCATGTCCCAGTTCCAGCCGAAAATCCGGCACGCAGGTGGAAAGCGCTTCCACCGCCGTGGTGAGCACTTCCAGATCCGCACGGATACCGTCAGCACCCATCAGCTCTACACCGGCCTGCATGTTCTCGTCCTGCAGGCCTGCAAGGCCCGGATTGCTGCGCCAAACCGGCTGTACGTAAAACAGGCGCAATGGCAACTGGTGCCCCTGCAGGCGTGTTGAAACCAGGCGTGCAATTGGCAAAGTGGAATCGGGCCGCATCACCATCAGACGGCCGTGGCGGTCAGTCAGCTTATACATGCTCTCCGGCGCAATACCGGAGACTTCCGGATCGCAGACATCGTAAAATTCGAGTCCCGAAGTCATGACCTCATTGTATCCCCGCTGCCGGAATGCATCCGCAAGCTTACGCTCCACATCGCGGCGGGCCAGGCACTCCTCAAACAAAAGGTCGCGCGTTCCCTCGGGCGTGATTTTATTATTCTGTTTCATTTGGCACGCTCAATCCTTACATCAATTTACTTTAGTGCGCTACTATAATACTATGTGAAACATCTCTTTGTCAACCATTGTTTTGTAAAATTTCAGGCACAAACGGAATTGCATTCATGGAAGACTGCATTTCATCAGAACAGGCTCATCTGGCTGCTTTCTGGCAGACCGTTGAGCGCCCCCGCCTCCGCCAGATGGTCGATAACCGATTTGCTGACCTTGCTGCGCGCGCGCAAGTCGTCGATGGAAATGTACGGTCCGCCGTCGCGGGCGGCGGCCAG
>USIA01000036.1 GCA_900554535.1 uncultured Oscillospiraceae bacterium
GGCCGCAGGATGCCTGCGCCGCGGTCCTCCCGGCCCACCCGCCGTACCGCCGCCTTGTGCGTTTGTGCCGTCGCCACCAGACTTTCCATGGAAAATCCCGCCGCTGTGCAGAAACGTCGATAATTTTCCAGTACATGCTCCCGGCTGTCGCCACGGTCAAAGCCGAGATTCATGGTGGCGCAGTCGCCTGTGCTCACGCCACCGAGCCGGGTTGAAAACGCATGATGTACCCAATCCTGCGTTTCCAGCGCGGGCGCTGTCAGATAGGAAACGCCGTTTCGTTCGTGCAGGCGCATATTGCCAAGCTGTGTTTCCATCGCATATCCTCCTGAAACCATTTTGGAGATTTGTCTGTCATGATACCATAAGCAGCCATCTGTTGCAAGAAAAAATCCGCCTTTCGGCGGATCTATCAGAGAAGCGGGGCCGAAGCGCCTGTGGGATCCGCGTGCTCCGGTTCTTCTTCCGGAGCTACATACGGACGCGTCGTCTTCTTCACTTGCAGCCCCTCGTATTTCAATTTGAACTGCACCCGCCCACAAAATTTCGTTTGGCAGGATGGACAGCAAAACAGCGCATAAAAATTTTTGTTGTGGAGCTGCCAATCCTCACAGCGGTCTGCCGGCGCGCCGCACGCCGGACACGTAAAGGACAGATCTACATTGCGGACCAGCGGATGCTCCATGTCGCTGAGAATCACAGTACGGAATTCCATCCGCTTATAAAATTCCTCCTGCGTCGCGTCCTGGATAAACGGCTGTAAGCCCGCTGGACCATTGTAGACGGCTTTCAAGCAGCGTGCCGTCAGCAAACTGTCATCCAGCGCGCGATGATGGCCTAATGCGTCCGCATCGATTTGCAAAAGTTCTGCCGCTGTCGAAAGCCCCATCTGTTTGCCCTTTTCATAGGCCATGCGGTCCTCGCAGTATGCCTGCGCATCCACATAATCGGTCAAAAAAGGAATATGTCCATTGCCGCTGAAATAGCGGCAGTTTTCAATCAGCGTAAGAATATCAGACGTTCCCCATGTCATCAAAAGGCAGTCGCCGGCCCATTGCCGGAAGCGGCTGACCGCCCGCATAAACTGCGTCCCGGATGCGAGCTCTTCATCCGTGATGCTGGTCAAGGCCGCGATCTTATCGCTGATTTTTTTGCCGACCTGCGGGCGCACAAGCGCTGCGAAGGTATCTTCCGGCTGCATCTGGGCATCCAGTTTCACTGCGCCAAATTCAATGATCTCATTGAGGAATCCCTTGATGCGTTTGCTGTAAGCGCCATTCCACTCCAAATCTAAAACAACAATCGGTTTCATAGGCTAGGCAGTCCTTTTCAGGCGAAGGTTATTTCTTTTTGCTGTTCTGCTTCATGCGCTGCTCTTTATTCAAAATGCGTTTGCGCATCCGCAGAGACTTGGGTGTAACCTCCAGCAGCTCGTCTTCCTTAATGAACTCCAGGCACTGCTCCAAACTCAGGCGGCTGGGTGGCGTCAGTTTCAGCGCCTCGTCGGAACCAGCTGCACGGGTGTTGGTGACGTGCTTTTTCTTGCAGACATTGACCACCAGGTCGTCGCTGCGGGGGCTGACGCCAACCACCATGCCCTCATAAACCTCTGTGCCCGGCCCGATGAAAAGGCGACCGCGGTCCTGCGCATACCACAAGCCATAGCCAGTCGCTTCGCCGGTTTCAAACGCAATCAGGCTGCCCGTATTGCGCACGGTGATGTCGCCTTTGTACGGCTCATACGCATCAAAGACGTTATTCATGATGCCGTTGCCGTTTGTATCGGTCAGGAATTCCTGACGATAGCCCATCAGGCCACGCGCAGGAATGCGGAATTCCAAGTGAGTCATGCCCGTGTCGCGGGTGCCCATATTGACGAGCTCCGCTTTGCGGGAACCCAGCTTCTCCATGACAGGGCCGACATAGTTGTCCGGCACCTCGATCATCAAAAGCTCAATGGGCTCGCATTTTTTGCCGTTGATCTCTTTATAAATAACCACCGGGCTGGAAACCTGGAATTCATAGCCCTGGCGGCGCATTTCTTCAATGAGAATTGACAAATGCAGCTCGCCGCGGCCGGACACCTTGAACGTGTCCGCAGAATCCGTCTCTTCCACACGCAGGGCGACGTTCGTCTCAATCTCCTTCATCAACCGGTCACGCAAATTCCGGGAAGTCACATATTTTCCCTCTCGGCCGGCAAAGGGGCTGTTATTGACCATAAACATCATGCTGACTGTCGGCTCGTCAATCTTGACAAATGGCAGCGGTTCCACATGTTCAGGATCGCAGGCTGTCTCACCGATGTTCAGATCCGGCATACCGGAAACTGCAACTATGTCGCCCAGCTTAGCCTCTTCGACTTCCACGCGCTTGAGGCCTTCAAACTGATAAAGCTTCGTGATGCGCTCGTTATGCGTCGTGCCGTCGCGGTGACACAAAGTAACGTTCTGACCGACATGGATGCTGCCACGTTCAACGCGGCCAATGCCGATACGCCCCACGTAATCGTCATAGTCGATATTGCTGAATAGCACCTGCGTCGGACCATTTAAGTCGCCCTGGGGCGCAGGAATATACTTGAGAATTGCCTCAAACAACGGCTTCATGTCCGTTCCGGGCTCTTCCGCAGAATTGGACGCATAGCCATCACGGCCAGACGCATAAACCACCGGGAAATCCAGCTGGTCATCATTGGCGCCAAGTTCAATAAACAGATCCAATACTTCATCGACGACCTCTGCCGGGCGCGCGCCAGGCCGGTCAATTTTATTGACCACGACAACCGGCTTTTTTCCCAAACCGAGCGCCTTTTTCAGCACAAAACGCGTCTGCGGCATGCAGCCCTCAAACGCATCAACCAGCAGCAGCACACCGTCGACCATCATCAGGATGCGCTCCACCTCGCCGCCAAAGTCGGCATGACCGGGCGTGTCCACAATATTGATCTTGACGCCTTGATACATCACGGCTGTATTCTTGGAAAGAATCGTAATGCCGCGCTCACGCTCCAAGTCGTTGGAATCCATCACGCGTTCTTCCACTGTCTCGTTGCTGCGGAAAACGCCGCTTTGCCGCAGCAGCTGATCCACCAGGGTGGTTTTGCCGTGGTCAACGTGGGCAATAATCGCAACATTCCGCAAATCATTTCTTGTATCCATAGAATTTGATCCCTCTTACTTCAGAAATCCATATTTCCGACTCTGCCCGCGACTTTCTCCGGACAAAGCGTACTCAAACTAAATTATTATACCATAGCTGCGCAAAGAAGGGAATATAAAATCCTTTTCCACGTTCTCAAAAATATTTGCGCAGTCTGCTGGGGAAAAAGATAAAAGACGCTGCTTCCTACCATTCGTTTGGAAGCAGCGCCTTTCTATGCGGAAACCCGCTTTTTGGAGCGAACGACGAGGCTCGAACTCGCTACCTCCACCTTGGCAAGGTGGCGCTCTACCAGATGAGCTACGTTCGCGTTCAGACTGCAAGAGCTATTATACTACAGCATTTTCGAATATGTCAATAGAAAAATGAAAATTTTTCAAAATTCTTTTGGCCAGCACAAACGCTACCATACTCTGCCCTTGCAGTTCCCATCCATCTCTATTTGTTCTCGCTCGCCTGTTTCTCTATAAGCGCATATCCATCGGTACGGGGAATCGCCGGTTCCCCGGTTCCCGCTCCGCCTTTGTTTTTATCTTTAAAGACCACTTTTAACAAAATCGGAGCCAGAATCGTCGTTACAATCACAACGATGACCACTGGGCCAAACAATGTCGAACTCATCAGCCCGAGCGATGCGCCCTTTGTGGCCACAATCAGCGCGACCTCGCCACGTGAGATCATGCCCACGCCCACCTGGAGCGACTCATGGTTCGTCATTTTGCAAAGCTTTGCGCCAAACCCGCAACCAATCACCTTCGTTATCACAGCAATCACGCAAAGCAGGACGGCAAACAGAATAATCGTTCCGCTCATGCTCGGCAGCGTCACCTTCAGTCCAACGCTTGCAAAGAAGATCGGCGATAAAAAGGCATAATTGATGGTCTCGAAGCGGCGTGAAATATATTGCTTGCGCTGGGTGTTGCTGATAATCACGCCGGCCAGGTACGCGCCGGTGATATCCGCAACGCCGAAAAATTTCTCCGCACAGAAAGAGAGCAACAGGCAAAAGACGAACGCCAGAATCACAAAGCGACGCATGTCCTTATTGTAGTGTTCCTGATATTTCTCGAACAGCTTATTGAAGATGATGCCAATCACAATGGCAAACACAAAGAAGAGCACAATCTGGAGCAATGTCATGCCGATATTCACAGACGTGTCCGCCATCGAGGTAATCAGGGTCAGGGCAATGATGCCCAAAACGTCGTCGATTACGGCTGCGCCGAGGATCGTGTTGCCGGCAGGCGTGTTGAGCTTGCCGATTTCTCTGAGCGTTTCCACTGTGATGCTGACGCTTGTCGCCGTCAGGATCACACCGATGAAGATATTTTGCAGGTAAACCGGCGCGGAAACGTCCTCCCCTCCCTGGTTGAACACCGTCGCCAGCAAAAAGCCGCCAATCAACGGCACAATGACACCAATGAGTGCCACAATAAAGCAAGCCTTGCCTGCCTTTTTCATTTCCTGCATGTCTGTCTCCAAACCAGCAGAAAACATCAGCGTGATGACGCCCACTTCACTGAGCATGGAAATAAACTCCGTCTCCTTCAAAATGCCCAAAATAGCGGGCCCCAAGACAAGGCCTGCCAACAAGGCACCCACCACCTGCGGCATATGAAACCTGCGCGTCACCAGTCCCAAAACTTTTGTGCTTAAGAGGATCAAAGCCAAGTCAAGCAAAAAATCATATGACTGCATCATCCATTCCCCCTTCTGCTCCGCCATCCATCTGGATGCTGTTTAATTGATTATACGCCATTTTCCGAAAAAAAGAAAGAAAAGTACGAGAAGTTTTTTGATTTTTTTATTTATAATTTTATTTATGATTGAAAAATCCGCCTGATTTTATAGCCTTTTCTGTACAGTTGTATTCTGGGGCATCCAATGTTATAATAGCGTTGTTATTCGAATTATGTCAGATATTTTGACATATGTCATCTCGTATGACATAAAACCATGAGCAGCGGGGAGGTTCGGCATGCAATATCAATTGGACAACGGCATCTGGAGTAGCGTTTTTGCCGTTCCAACAGCGGTTGTGGATGCGCATCTGCGCCTAAGCGGCGGTGTCCAACTCAAAGCGCTGCTCTGGGTACTGCGGCAAGGCACGGACACATTTGAAGACAGCGCGCTGGGCGAGGCCCTGGGGATCAGCCCGGCAGATGCCCGCGACGCGCTTTCCTACTGGCAGGAAACCGGCATCCTCCAATTCCACGCTGAGGGAACCGCTGCAGCGTCAGAAGCCGCTGCAGCGGCGCCCCAAGCGCCGGAAAGCCAACGAAACAAATCGGCTGTGCCCAAACATCGTCCACTGCCGCGGGCTGAGCGGCCGGATCCGACATTTGTCGCCAAGCGTATGCAGGAAAGTGAAGAAATCCGCTGCCTGATGGAGGAAGCCGAGCAGATTCTTGGCCGTCTGCTTTCGCCGGGCGATCTGGGCGTTTTGCTTATGCTGCACGATCATTATGGTCTGCCAGTCGACGTAATCCTGATGCTGCTGCAATATGCGGCAAGCAATGGCAAGGGAAACATGCGCTATATTGAAAAAGTGGCGCAAAATTGGGCCGATGAGGGTATCACTACCCATATGCAGGCGGAAGAAAAATTGCAGGCGCTGACGAATGTCCGCCGCGCCTGGGACACCGTACAGCGCACGCTCGGTCTCCCCGCACGCGCACCCTCTACCCGCGAGGAAAATTATGTTTCCGCGTGGGTGCTGGATTGGAAATTTTCCCCGGAAATGATCAAGCTGGCTTACGACCGCTGCATTGATGCAACCGGCAAGTTTGCTGCAGGGTACATACACAAAATTCTGGAGCGCTGGCATCGGGAAAAGATCACAACACCGCAACAGGTGGAGGCGGACGCCCAGAAAAAGGCCCGTTCGCGCGAGGAAGCCGCGCAGCCTTCCTATGATATAGACGCCTATGAACGCGAAAGCTGGTATGATACAATGGAGGATCCAACGGATGGGATATAGCCGTTCTGTTTATGACGCCGTTTATGCAACGCTCAACGCCCGCCGCATGCAGGCGGAGCAAGAGGCAGACCGCCGGCGCGCCCAGTTTTACCGGATGGAACCGCGAGGGCAAGAGATCGACCGGCTGCTGACGCACACCGGCGTGGAGGCAGCCAAGGCTGTGCTTGGCGGCAAGGATGTGCGCCAGGCACTGGAGGCGCTGCGCGTGGAAAACCAGCGTCTCCAACAGGAACGCGCCGCTCTTCTCGCCAAACACGGAATGCGTCCCGAGGATTTGGAGCCAGCCTATACATGCCCAAAATGCAAGGACCGCGGCAATGTGGATGGCCGGATGTGCGACTGCATGAAAGAATTGTTGCGCGCGCAGGCGCGGCGTCAGTTGAATACAGACACCCCGCTCGAGCAGTGCACCTTCGAGACCTTTGACCTGTCTTATTATGCTGATACGCCGGATGCTCAGGGACGCATTCCCCGGAAGTGGATGGAACGGCAGTTTTCATTTTGCCAGCGGTATGCCTATCAATTTAACGGCCGCTCGGAAAGCCTCTTGATGGCGGGCAAGACCGGCTTGGGGAAAACGCACCTTTCCCTGGCCATCGCAAAAGTGGTGATCGACCGGGGATTCGGCGTGGTCTACGGCAGCGTGCAGAACCTTCTTTCGCGCCTGGCAGACGAACATTTTGGCCGTTCGGACGGAAACACAATGCAAAGCCTGTTGGACTGCGACCTGCTGATTCTCGATGATTTGGGGACAGAATTCCGCAGTCAGTTTTCAATTGCCGCATTATACAATATCGTCAATTCGCGTCAGCTGGCCCAGAAGCCGGTTATCATGAGCACCAATCTGACCATCCGAGAGATGGCAGAATATTATACGGAACGCTTTTCGTCCCGTGTGATCGGCGGCTATAAGCGTGTCCAGTTTATCGGCACTGATGTCCGCCAACAAAAGCGCCTGGGACACGGGCCTGTTCGCCCGGCTACAACGCCCGCTGGTCACCGGCCACCCCAACATTAAAAACGTCCGCCTCTGCGTCAATCAAATGCAGGAGCGGACGTGTTTTTGTATTTTGTGATCCTATTTAGTCCTCGGTGTCGTAATTGCCCAGCGTTCCCTGGCTGAGTGCTTTCAGATAAGCGTTAATGAAGCCGTCGAGGTCGCCGTCCATCACAGCGTTGACATTGCCCGTCTCATAACCGGTACGGTGGTCCTTGACCATCGTATATGGCATGAAAACATAGGAGCGAATCTGCGAGCCCCACGCGATCTCTTTTTGCACGCCCTTGATGTCCTCAATTTTATCGAGATGTTCGCGCTCTTTGATTTCAAGCAGCTTGCTCTTCAGCATGCGCATGGCGACGTCGCGGTTCTGGTACTGGCTGCGCTCTACCTGGCAGGCGACCACAATGCCGGTCGGGATGTGCGTCAAACGCACAGCAGAGCTGGTCTTATTAACCTTCTGCCCGCCTGCACCGCTGGCGCGGTACACATCCATCTTGATGTCTGCCGGATCGATTTCCACCTCAACGGTATCGTCAATCTCCGGCATCACTTCCAGAGAGGCAAAGGACGTGTGGCGGCGGCCAGAGGCGTCAAACGGAGAGACGCGCACCAGGCGGTGCACGCCGTTTTCCCCTTTGAGGAAGCCATATGCATTTTCACCCTCAATCAGGATGCTGGCGCTTTTCAGTCCCGCCTCCTCACCGTCCAGGGAATCCAGCAGTTTTACATTATAATCGTGGCGCTCTGCCCAGCGGTTATACATGCGGTACAGCATTTCCGCCCAATCCTGCGCCTCGGTGCCGCCCGCGCCGGCATGGAAGGTGAGAATCGCATTTTTGCTGTCATATTCACCGGTCAGGAGGGTTTGCAGGCGTTGAGTCTCCAGACTTTTCTGGATTTTTTCCACTTCTCCCTGCGCTTCCGGCAGCACAGAAAGATCGCCCTCTTCATCCGCCAAGTCGCAGAGCGTCATCGCATCCTCCCATTTGGCGCACAGCGTTTCATAGGCCGCAATCTTGTCTTTGAGTTTTGCCGCACGCTGTAGGACTTTTTGGGAATTCTGCGCATCGTCCCAAAACCCAGGCTCGCTCGCCTTGTGGTCCAGCTCGTCGATCTCATTGCGCATGGCTTTCAGCCCCAGCGCCTCACCGAGGTCATCCAACTCCGGCTTGAGCTCGTGCAGCGTCTGTTTCAGTTCTTCAAATTGCAGCATATCTGTTCCATCCTACTTTCTCAAAATCTCATTCCAAAAAGCCCGGCCACGCAGCGTAGTTTGCGGCTTTTGCCGGCAGCGCATGCATGCCGTCCCGAATTGCGCATATATGTTTGTATTATATTCCATTTTGGGTGAAATGTAAAGGAATGAGAAAGCGAGAGCTGCAAAAGTACATGCCCTTCTTCAGGACCCAAACCATACGTTAACCAGCTCGCCGGTGGCATAAGAGAGAAGATAGAGAAACAATAGGTGCGCGGGATAGAAAATATAAAAGAAATATTTTCCACCTCTTCCCCGCCGACCGTTGTAAACCAGCAAAAACGGCAGCGCAAAAATGATCATCCAGCGGTAAGACTGGAGAATCTGAAAACCGCCAACCGCTTGCGGCGGAAATCCAAACAGCGCGGCCGCTTCGTCATAAAAAATCCTAAACCATAAATCCCATCCCAACGGCACGGCAACGCGGCGCATGAGGAAACTTCCCGCCCGGGGAACAAGCGGCGTCACATCCAGAATGAACAGGGCGATGGAAAAAAGAACGAACCCAAGGATCAGTCTTTTGCGGCTGTCTTTGAGCCAATAAAACGCGATGCACAGGAAAATGAAGAAAAAGCCGCCTTCCGCATTGAACGCAGACCCCAAAACGGCCGGCAGCAGGGGCGTCCAAATGCGCGAGTCAGTTGCGCCTGCGACGTCAGGCGAGTTGGCCAGCCACGCGAACAGCACCGTACTCGCAACCTGCCACACGAGAAAGACGGCCAGATAGGCTTTCCAACGAGGATTTCCCTCCCTGCGGCACTCGACGATGGACAAAAACGCGCAGGCAACCAAAATGACACGGAGGACATTGTTATCCATTCCGGTAAAAAACTGAATGACGCCCATCGCAACGTTGCCGAGGTAAAGGCGCAGCAAAAACTGCTTCCGGCTATGCGTATACACGACGCTCCACGCCGCACAAAACAAGAAAATTGGCTCCGCAAGACGCCCGATCCAATGGAACCAGAGGGGCGCCTGCATGGGGAAGAATTCTGCCACATGGTCAAATACCATGCAGCACAGCGCAATCCATTTCAGGGTAGAACTCGAAAGGCCCTCCCGGCGCAAAGCAACTGTTGTCATATGGAACCCTCCACAGAAAAAGAAGCGACTGCACAACGGCGCAGCCGCCCCCCTTCATTTCTCGGTTTTAAGCTTTTGAGACGGTGCCGGATACCGAATACGAACCGGATTCTTCAAAAAGAAGATATGCGCCCTTATCCGCACTGGTCATGGATGCATAAAAAGTAACCGTTTGACCGGCTGGGACGGTTGCAACTTCTTGATTAATTATACATATATCTTGGAACAATGTAAATGAAATTACGGCAATTTTATTTGATTAATTGGAATTTTTGTAAAATTATCTAGAACTATAAACTCTCTTATAAAGAGATTATGCAAATTGCAAAATTTCTGTATTGGGCAGAATTGTAAATAGACTAAAAACTCTTGTGACAAAAACTTGCAGTTTGCCTGCAAAACCGATACAATAGAAAACGAAAGTCATTAGCGGGCATTCGTCCGCGAGGAGGCAATCGATTATGACTGACTTTACTGGCATCAAATGTCCGGTCTGCGGCAAGCCTTTTACACGGGCGGATGATATCGTCGTCTGCCCGGAATGCGGTGCGCCGTATCACCGCGCCTGCTATAAGCAGGTCGGCCATTGCATATACGAAGAAAAACACGGAACCAAAGAGGCGTGGAATCCCCCAACACAGGAAAAGGAATCGGTCCGGTGCCCACAATGCGGACACCGGAACCCACCTGGGACATTGGTTTGTGAGCATTGCGGCACCCCGCTGTCGCGCGGGGATCAGAATCCTTTCCCACCCTATGGCGTTGGACAAAACCCGCAACAACCGTCAATGAATTCCGGCGGTCCGGGTTCCCAGGGGATGCCGGGCGCCGGGCCATGGGGCTATGGCATGCCGGGGAATGGCCCCATGCCGTTTGTCTTTGATCCCATGGGCGGGGTCGATCCGGAAAGCACGATCGACGGTGTGAAGGCCGGGGACCTTGCCAAAGTGGTGCAAAGCAATACGACCTATTATTTACCTGTCTTTTTGCGGTATGAACGCCAACGCAAAAACCGCTTTAACGGTGCAGCTTTTGTGCTGACCGGCGCATGGCTGCTCTACCGCAAGCAATATCTTCTTGGGACGATCATCACCATTTTTGAACTGGCGCTGCACTTCTTGTGGAATTATATCGATGCGGCCGTTCTACTTCCCATCATTTCCAAAGCATTGGATTCGTCAGGCAGCGCCACTTTGAGTTCCTTCAGCCAGACACAAATGGATGCGCTTTATCAATATGTGGGACAGATGCCGCCGGGCGAAAAATTTCTTTTTGTTGTGCCGATGTTAATTTTGTTATGCCTGGTGATTCTGCACATTGTGTTTGGCATCATCGGCAATCGCTGCTATCGCAAACACTGTGTCAAGTTGGTCCATCAAATTCAGGAAAAAATTTCGGATTCTGGAGAATGGCTGATTGCATATCAGGAACGCGGCGGTGTCAATTCCCTGTATGTATTCCTGGTTTTTATCTGTTACCTGGTTCTTACAAGCCTACCCACGATGCTGCTATGAGATAAACAAAATGATAGGAGCTGTTAAAATATGAAAGTAAGAAAAGCTGTGATTCCCGCCGCAGGACTGGGAACGCGCGTCCTGCCCGCCACCAAAAGTATGCCAAAGGAAATGTTGCCGATCGTCGATAAACCGGCAATCCAATACATCGTCGAAGAAGCTGTAAAATCCGGGATCACAGAAATTCTCATTATTACAAACCGTGGCAAAGGCCTGATTGAAGACCACTTTGACCGCGTACCCGAACTGGAGGCCCGCCTGCAAAATGGTGGTCCGGCAAAGGAAAAAATTCTGCAGGAGGTTGTGGATATTGCACATATGGCGAATATCTATTTTGTCCGCCAAAAGGAAACCAAAGGCCTGGGCCATGCAGTCGGCTGTGCGCGTTCCTTTGTAGGAAACGAGCCGTTCGCCGTCCTTTACGGCGACGACGTGATCTTCAGCAAAGAGCCTGTCTGCAAGCAATTGATCCGTGCCTATGAGCAAACCGGAAAGGGCTGCTTGGGCGTTCAGCAGGTGCCGCTGTCCGATATCTCCAAATACTGCTCTCTGAAAGTGGAACCGCTGCACGATAATTACTATACCTGCACAGACATGATTGAAAAGCCGACGCCGGACAAGGTAATGAGCCAGTTTTCCATTCTCGGCCGCTGCTTGCTTCCGCCGGAAATTTTCGACATTATTGACCAGACGCCGCCCGGCGCAGGCGGCGAAATCCAGCTGACGGACGCCATGCGTCAGTTGGCGAAAAGTCAAGGCATGATAGCGGTGGATTATGAAGGCCGGCGCTATGACATGGGCAACAAGCTCGGCATCATGGAGGCACAGGTGGAGGCTGCGCTGCAGCATCCAGACCTGAAGGACGATTTCCGCGCTTATCTGAAAAAGATCGCAAAAACGCTTTAAAAATATCTTGACGTAAAAGGAAACGACTGGTATAATGATTCTGTTAGTCTCTTGACAGACTGACACATCCTTGCTCCGGACAAGGTTCCGGGGCCATATGTCCAAAAGGAGGTGCGTATCAATGGAAGAAATCAAAAACAAGTACGAAACCGTCTTTATCGTTTCCAGCAAGCTGGACGAAGAAGCGACCAAGGCCGTGATTCAGAAATTCAAGGACCTGATCGCAGAAAACGGAACTGTGGATAACGTGGACGAGTGGGGCAAGCGTCATCTGGCCTACCCGATCAACAAAGAAACCGAGGGCTATTATGTGCTCATCGATTTTACCAGTGTGCCCGCGTTCACCGCTGAGCTGGACCGTATTTACAAGATTACGGACGGCATTATCCGCTCCCTGATTATTCGGAAGGAAGCGTAAGTTCCGCGACAGAAAGAAGGTTGTAGCATGCTCAACGTTGCTGTTTTGATGGGCCGTCTTGTGGCGGATCCCGAGCTGCGTCACACGCCGAACGATATTCCGGTCACGACAATTCGGATTGCTGTGGACCGGCGCTTCAATAAAGCGGGCGGCGAAAAACAGACTGACTTTATCGATGTCACCGCTTGGCGGCAGACGGCGGATTTTATCTGCCGGTATTTCCGGAAGGGCTCCATGATTGCTGTGCAAGGTTCTATCCGGGTGGACAGCTATACGGATCGTGATGGCAACAAGCGGTCACGGTTTGAGGTGGTCGCCGATAATGTGAGCTTCTGCGGAAGCAAACGGGAAACTGGCGCCTATGATGCCGGTGAATCCTATGGCGGTTATGAAAACAGCTACCAACGTCCTGCTGCACCGGCTCCCGCCCCGGCCGCTTCTGCGCCAA
>USIA01000037.1 GCA_900554535.1 uncultured Oscillospiraceae bacterium
GCCAGAAATTCCCAGGCAGGGGGCGGCGGGGGGGGGAGCCGCTGCCGCAGGTGCTGACATGGTGGTTTTGCCGGAGATGTTTGTGTGCCCTTACACCAATTCGGCCTTTCTACAATTCGCACAGCCCAGAACAGGCCGCTATGCACAGACCATGGCAGAGGCAGCGGCCAAAGCGGGCGTGTGGCTGATTGCGGGCAGCGTGCCGGAACAGGAGGAGACCAGGCTTTACAATACCAGCTACGTGTTTTCCCCGTCTGGCAAGCTGATTGCGGCGCACCGCAAAATGCACCTGTTCGACATTGCTGTCCAGGGTGGACAGCATTTTCAGGAATCTGATACGTTCACGCCAGGCGACCAGGTCACACTCTTTGACACTCCCTTCGGGCGGATCGGGCTGTGTATTTGTTTTGACATGCGATTTCCGGAGCTTTCTTTACTGATGGCGTTGCAGGGAGCACAGATGATCCTCGCACCCGCTGCCTTCAACCGGACCACAGGACCGGCGCACTGGGATCTTTTGTTCCGGCAGCGAGCCGTGGACAACCAGCTTTTTACAGTGGGAATTGCGCCCGCCCGTGACCCATCCGGACCCTATGTATCTTATGCACACTCGCTGGTGTGTTCACCGTGGGGAGAGGTGCTGTGCCGTGCGGGGACAGAGGAGGAGATGCTCTGCTGTACGGTGGACTTTGCACAGAACAGCAGCATCCGCGCGCAATTACCATTCATTTCGGCACGGCGCACAGATCTGTATGGCTTGCTGGATAAGAAGAGCGGTACGGTGTGGTAAAAAAGATTCAACAAATTTTGAGATGACAAAAGCCCACATGCGACAAGCGCATGTGGGCTTTCCTTTGGCGGAGAGGACGTGACTCGAACACGCAATGCCTTGCGGCACACCACATTTCCAATGTGGCTCCTTACCAATTAGAATACCTCTCCAAATTGGCAATATCCTCAGCCGCTATTTATCAGCGACTTTTATATTATAGCGAATCCGTTTGAAAAAATCAAGCCCTTTTTTCAACTTTTCTTGCGTTTTTTTGAATATTGCACGGAAAGGATCGCTTTGGGTATTTTCAGCCAAAGGCAGTCCAGATGCCATAGCCGCTATCGAAATTTTGCGAAATTTTATCTACTTGCATCTTCACAATGTCGCTTTGACCAAAACCCGTGCATATTCCATTCTTACGTTTGTGATAATGCAGGATTTTTATTTTCGCCTTGCATTTTTGCGCTATTTTCGGTACAATAGGAAAAGCTTTGCGGCGTGCCGCAAAAGGAAATGATGATTCTTATAATTTTAGATAGGGAGATGCTTGTTTGTGGAATTTGCAAAGATGTCCAGGGAAGCGCTGCGGCAGTTGCAGGCGCAGCTACAGCAACGATATGAGGGCTATAAAGCTCAGGGCCTGAAACTCAATATGGCGCGTGGAAAGCCGAGCACAGAGCAGTTGGATCTTTCCATGGGCTTACTCGACATTTTAAATTCCAACTCCGATCTGCGTGCCTCGACCGGAGATGACTGCCGCAACTATGGCTTGGCTGACGGCCTGCCAGAGATGCGCCAGCTATTCGCAGACATGATGGGACTGGATGCCGACCACATCATTGTAGGTGGCAATTCCAGCTTGAACATGATGTTTGATGCGATCTCCTGCTGCATGACGCACGGCTTTCCGGGCAGCAAGCCATGGAGTCAACAAGGGCATTTGAAATTCCTTTGCCCGTCGCCTGGCTATGACCGCCACTTTGCCGTGACAGAATATTTTGGCTTTGAACTGATCACGGTACCTATGCTGGAAACGGGTCCGGATATGGATATGGTCGAATCCCTTGTTTCCTCGGATCCGGCGATCAAGGGCATCTGGTGCGTGCCGAAATATTCAAATCCCATGGGCATCACCTTCTCGGACGAGACAGTGCGGCGCTTTGCCGCTTTGAAACCCGCGGCGCCGGATTTCCGCATTTTCTGGGACAATGCGTACTGCGTGCATGACCTGACCGACACGCCGGACCATCTGCTGAATTTGTGGGAAGAGTGCCGCAAGTGCAACAGCGTTGACCTGCCCATCTTCTTTGCTTCGACCAGCAAGATTACATTCCCGGGGGCCGGCGTCGCGGCGATGGGCGCCAGCGAGAAAAATCTGAAGGTCTTCCGCGAACATTATAAATACCAGACCATTGGCCCGGATAAGATCAACCAGCTGCGCCATCTTGCATTTTTGAAGGATATCGATGGCGTGCACGCGCAGATGCAAAAGCATCGCGCGATCATCGAGCCGAAATTCCATGTTGTTGAAGAGACGCTCCAGCGGGAACTCGGCGGTAAGGGTGTCGCGACTTGGACCAATCCAAACGGCGGTTATTTCATCAGCGTGGATGTATTGGATGGCTGTGCGAAGCGCACCGTAGCCCTGTGCAAGGAAGCGGGTGTGACGTTGACTGGCGCGGGCGCAACCTTCCCGTACCATAAGGATCCGAACGACCGCAACATCCGTGTCGCGCCGACTTTCCCGCCCATCGAGGAACTTAAAGTGGCGGCGGATCTGTTCTGCTTGTGCGTGCAGCTGGCTGCGTGCGAGAAGCTCCTGGGCGAATGAGCACGGAGCATGATGCTTGAAAATTAAAACCGATTGTGAAGAGGCCGTCCGTGCAATTGCCGGAACGGCCTTCTTTTTAGAAATCGTCCGTGTACGCGTGTCAAATGATTGACTTTTCTGCGTATTAAAATTATAATAAACTGTGTTACGTCTGCGGCTATGCACGTGGAATTAGTACACATTGGAGGATTTACGCATGAAGCGAGCACGAAAACCGGTCTTTTTCGTGGTGGCGATCCTCATCTTCGCCTTTACATTTGTGTCCATTTCGGGCCTATATTCCTATAATGGCGACACCAAGACGACATATTTCAAGGGCATTGGTGACATCAGATGGGGCATTGACATCAACGGCGGTGTGGAGGCAACTTTTGCCCCCGATACTGGCAGCAACAATGCAACTAAGGAGCAGATGGATGCGGCCAAATCCATCATCGAGACGCGCCTGGTGCAAAACAACATCACGGACTATGAGCTGGATGTGGACTACAATCACAACCGCATCATTGTCCGGTATCCTTGGCAGAATGACGAGCAGGATTTTAACCCGGAAGAAGCAATCAAGGAGCTCTCCGCAACAGCGGAACTGACCTTCCGAGAAGGCAGTGAGTACACCAACACGTCGATTGACAGCGACGGCAAGACGGTGCAGACGGACCCCAAGGGAACCACTGCCAGCAATATTTTCTTTAAAGGCAGTGACGTCAAATCTGCAAAAGCCGGCGTTATCCAGGACCAGAATACCGGCGAGACAAAGTACGTGGTGGATCTGGAACTCAATGATGACGGCGCTAAGAAGTTTGCCGATGCGACCAAAAAGGTTGCAAACGAGGGAAGCACGATTTCCATCTGGATGGACAATACGATGATTTCCTCAGCCTCCGTGGACAAGTCCGAATATGGCGAGACGGGTATCACTGGCGGTAAAGCGCAGATCAGCGGCAACTTTACTGCCGAGGAAGCCACCCAGCTTGCGAACCAAATCAATTCCGGTGCGCTGCCCTTTAAGTTGAACACGACCAGCTTTAGTACGGTGAACCCGACACTCGGTGCTTCGTCATTGGAGGTAATGGCGATTGCGGGCATTATCGGTTTCATCTTTGTGGCGCTCTTTATGATTTTGGTATTCCGCCTGCCTGGTGTTGTGGCAGTCATTTCGCTGTGTGGACAGGCTGCGCTGTGCTTTGCAGCGGTATCCGGCTTCTTCTACTTTGTCAAGAGCTTCACCCTGACCATTCCTGGCATCGCCGGCATTATCCTCTCCATCGGCATGGGCGTGGACGCCAACATTATTACCGCGACGCGTATCAAGGAAGAGATATGGGCTGGCAAATCGATCGATCACGCAATCAAGGCTGGCGACGAGAATAGCTTCTGGGCAATTTTTGACGGCAATGTCACGACGATTCTGGTTTCTGTCATCCTGATGTTGGTCTTTGGCCCGAACAATATTCTTTCCTTTATCTTTGGTGCCAGCACAACCGGCTCGATCTATTCATTTGGCTTTACATTACTGATCGGTAACATAGGAAACTTCGTCTTTGGCGTCGGCACAACCCGCTTGATGACCAAGTCGCTCTCCGCGTTTAAACCGCTGCGCAAAAAGTGGCTCTACGGCGGTCCTATCCATGAGAAGTCCGACAAGGGAGGTGCGGCGCATGAAGCAGTTTAAAATTGACTTTTGCAAAAATAAAAAGATTTATTTTACCATCTCCATTTGTCTGATTGCTATTGGCATTATCTTCAACATCATTTTTGGCACGCAGCTTGCGATTGAGTTTCGCGGCGGAACGCAATTAAACTATTCCTATACGGGCAGCGTTTCGCAGTCGGATGTCGAAAAGATTGCGGAAGAGGCAGTTGGCTCGCAGGTTTCCGTTCGTTTGAATAGTGACGTCAAAGTCAGCAATGGCGATACAAAAAACGAAATCTCCATTTCCCTGCCGGGCTCTAAGACCATTTCGACGGACACACAGAAGAATGTGTTGACGCAACTGCAAAAGCAGTATCCGAAGGCCAACCTGGCCATTGAAAATTCCAGTTCCATCGACCCGTCCATGGGTTCTGATTTCTTTAAGAAGTGCCTGGTCGCCGTGGCCATTACGGTGGTACTGCTGATTCTCTACATTGCGGCACGCTTTCGCAAAATTGGTGGCGTGCCTGCGGCTGTTACCGCGATTATCGCGCTTTTGCACGATGTGCTGATGGTTTACTTCACCTTCGTGGTGTTCCGCTTACCCGTGGACCAGAACTTTATTGCTGTCGTGCTGACGATTTTAGGGTATTCGCTGAATGACACGATTATTATCTATGACCGTATCCGTGAAAACCGTACGATTTTGGGACCTCGTACCAATATCGTCGAAGTTGTAAACAAGAGCATCAATCAAACGCTGACCCGCTCTCTCTTTACAGCTCTGTGCACCTTTGCGGTCATTACCTGTGTCTTTATTGTTGGCTCAATCTTTGGTCTCAGCAGTATTCGCACCTTTGCCCTGCCGATGATGATTGGCGTTGCCTGTGGCTGCTACTCTTCCATTTGCATTGCAGGTCCATTGTATGCAGCGTGGGAAGTACACAAAACGGGCAAAACAAAGAAGCCCGAAGCCGCAGCAGAGCAAAAGGAAATTCCCGCATCGGAGATCTAATTTATTAGACAATTCTATGGCCTATGGCGGTTGTATGGATAGCATTGTGACTGCCACCTACAAAGGGCAGCGCTCGTTTCATGCAGGATGGGCGCTGCCCTTTGTAATTTAATTTTGTGCATGCAGAAGGCGCCCGCTTCCCATTGACGGGGGCGCAGGCGCCTGAACAATTTATGAAGAAGGATCAGAAAAATTTTATCGCACGGTTTCAAATTTGAATACCGTCCGTGAGAAGAACATCTCTCCAGGCCGCAGAAGGGTAGAGGGAAAATCGGGATGATTCGGCGAGTCCGGATAGTGCTGTGTTTCGAAGCAGAATGCGGTATGCGGTTTCATCAGGCTGCCGTCCCGGTTTCGGTCGTTTGGGCCGAAAGCGTTGGCTGTATAGAACTGCATCCCAGGCTGGTCGGTAAAGACCAACAGTCTACGGCCTGTGGATTGGTTATACGCCTGTGCAACTTTCCGATAGCCACTTCCGTTGAGCACATAGTTATGGTCATAACCGTTTGTATTCCGCAGAAAATCATGGCGAATATCCTGGCCGATGGTTTTGGTCTTGCGGAAATCGAGCGGAGTGCCTGACACAGACAGAATCTCTCCCGTCGGAAGCAGGCGTGCGTCAACCGGCGTAAAAGCGTCCGCATCGATGGATACTTCCGTTGAGAGAACATCCCGATGACAGTTGCCGCTGAGGTTAAAAAAGGTATGGTTAGTCAGGTTCAGAACAGTTGTCTGATCCGTCTTGGCTTTGTAGTCAATCATGAGTGCATTGTCCGTCGTCAGGCAAAACGTTACCGTGACCCTGCATCTCCCAGGAAATCCGTCTTCACCGTCTTCAGAAGTATAGGAGAGGGTCATAGACGGCGCGTCATCGCTGTTGTCGCAGCATTTAAAACGCCACAGCCGGTGGCTGAAGCCCTGGCCGCCATGTAGGCAGGCATGCGCCTCGTTGCAGGGTAGGGAATAAGTGTGCCCATCGATAGAAAAGGTCCCGTTCGCAATTCTGCTGGCATAGCGACCGACAGTCGCACCCTGATAATCCCCCGCAGCAAGGTATCCGTCGAGCGTATTGTGGCCCAATACCATTTCGCCCAGTTTGCCTCTCCGGTCGGGCATCTGCAGCGACTGGATACGTGCACCGAAGGACAAGATGGTTAAGGACGCGCCGGCTTCATTTTGAAGTGTATATGCCTGAACTGCGGCGCCATCCGGCAGTACACCGAATTTTTTTTCGGATAGGCTCATGTTTTCCTCCTTCAGGAGAGGCCCAGCAGGGCCGCGCCGATGATGCCCGCGTCGTTGCCAAGCTGTGCGACACGCAGTTCTGGCAGGATGCCACCGGGCACTTCAAAGGCCTCCCTGCGTACCTTTTCACGCAATGGATTGAGCAGCGTGTCCCCCTCGTGACAGATGCCGCCGCCGATGCAGATCAAATTCGGCTGGAAAATATTGACCACATCCGCCAGACCGCTGGCCAGCTGGCGGATATAGGTATCTACAACTTGCTGGCCGGCCGGGTCGCCCGCGCGCATGGCGTCAAACGCTGTGCGGCCGTTGACTTTGTTGAGGTCTCCGTCGCACAACTGCCAGAGCGGTGCCTGCTTATCTTCCAGCTGTTGCAGCATTTCTTTTGTTGTGTTGATCAGGCCTGTGGCAGAGGCATATGCCTCCCAGCATCCGTGACGGCCGCAGGTGCAGGGGCGCCCATCCATCTGAATGACAATATGGCCCAGCTCGCCTGCGGCGCCATTGCAGCCGGTGTATATTTTACCGTCCAGGATGATGCCGCCACCAATGCCTGTCCCAAGCGTGATGGCGATGCCGCTTTCTGCGCCCTGTAAGGCGCCGGCCTTATATTCACCAAACGCAGCGGCGTTCGCGTCGTTTTCCAACAGGACCTTTGCATGCAGCCGCGCGCCAAGCTGTTCTGCAAGGGGATAGTTGTGCAGCTCCAGATTTCCCGCGAAGCCGACAATCCCCTTTTGATTGTCTATACTGCCCGGCGAGCCGACGCCGATCCAGGGTACATCTTCCACTGCCAAGCCGGCGTTGCCCAGCGCTTCCAGAGCCGTCTGGGCAAGCTGATCGGTCATTTCCGCCTGTGTGCAGGGGGTCTGGGTCGGGTGTTTGGCACGCGCAATAATCTGATACTGTTCATCCACGACACCTGCTGCAATATTGGTGCCGCCAAGGTCAATGCCGAGGTAGTACATGTTTAAAATTCCTCCATCTGCAGTCTGCCAAAAGTTTGCATTGCTGCTGTGTTTATTTTAAGTATACCTTGTGGCGTATTAAAAGTAAATGGATTCAGAGAAAACGCCCGGAAAAATTTGAATCTGCACAGTAAATTGTGTTATAATATATGCAAAATGCTTCCTGTGTCGGGATATTCGAGCCAGAGAACAGGCTCGTCACACTTGCCGGCCTGGAGGAAAGGCGGTCTTTTCGTGCAGTTTGCCGATCTTCCCCCGAAAATGCAGAATCCATATACGAAAAAATGGATGGAACAGCTGAAAGCACGGCGCTTCCACCTGGCAGCCAAGCGTGTTTTTGACGTGTTGGTGGCGACGGTCATTGCAGCGGTCACATCGCCTGTCATGCTGGTGCTGGCGATTGCCATCAAGGCGGACTCTCCGGGGCCGGTCTTTTTTAGGCAGATCCGTGTGGGGCAGTGGGGCAAGACATTTCGCATTTTCAAGTTCCGCACCATGGTGCAGGACGCCGATCGCCGGGGCTTGGCCATCACGGTTGGGCAGGACGCGCGCATCACACGGGTTGGCCGCCTCCTGCGCAAATGCCGGCTGGATGAATTTCCCCAGGTCTTCAACGTCATCAGTGGCACCATGAGCCTGGTCGGTCCGCGTCCAGAAGTGCCGAAGTATGTGGATTGCTACAAGGATGAATATATGGCGACGCTCCTGATCCGTCCTGGTGTGACGGCGCCGAGCAGTCTGCACTTCCGCAATGAAGATGAAATTTTGGTTGCGTCTCCGGATGACCCGGAAAAGACGTATGTCGAGAAGGTCTTGCCTGTCAAAATGCAACTGAACCTCGATTACATGAAAGATATTTCGGTTGGAAAGGATTTACAGGTGATTTTGAAAACCCTGAAGATGGTCTTATTCTGACCCAGAAAAATGCATATATCTTCCTTTTTGCGCATATGCATGCACAAAGGAGGGGAAGCGCCTTGTATGCAGTCCTAAAACGGAAACACTTTATTTTGGCGGGAATCGTGGCGCTGGCGCTGATAGCGATCCCGGTGATCTGTCGTTTTGCGCAGGCAGCCGTTCCAGCCGCAGCGGACCCGAACACGAACTGGGGCCTCAGCTTTCAGCAGGATGGCCAGCCGCCGGTGGCAAATGTAACGGCTGACTATCTCAAGCAGTTTGATGCCTATTATATTGGCGATACTTCAGAGAAGAAACTGTACATCACATTTGACGCGGGTTATGAGGCGGGCTATACGCCACAGATTCTGGATGCCTTGAAAAAACACAACGTCAAGGCGACTTTTTTCGTGGTCGGCAATTACCTGGAAACCAGTCCGGATCTGGTTAAGCGTATGGTCGCAGAAGGACATACGGTTGGCAATCATACGGACCATCATTACGATATGTCAAAGATTGCCGACAAAGAGGATTTCCAGAAGGAATTGCAGGGCGTGGAAGAAAAGTACCGGTCCATCACAGGGCAGGAAATGAAAAAATTTTACCGCCCTCCGCAGGGAAAATACAGCGAGTCCAATTTACAGCAGGCGCATGAGCTGGGCTACCACACAATCTTTTGGAGCCTTGCCTATGTGGATTGGCAAAAAGACGCGCAACCGTCTCATGAGGAGGCATTCGCAAAGCTTTTGCCGCGCACCCATCCGGGTGCAGTGGTCTTGTTGCACAGCACTTCCAAGACAAATGCAGAAATCCTAGACGAATTGCTCAGTAAATGGGAGGAAATGGGCTATCAGTTTGCGCCAATCGACGACTTGATCGCCTGATTTTTTGGGAGGAAAGAGGTCTACTTGTCAAGATTCGACGCTTGTGCTATAATATAAAAAGTCTGTTTGCAGGAGGATGTCAAATATGTCTGGCCATTCGAAATGGAATAATATTAAACGAAAAAAAGAAAAAGCCGACGGCGCAAAAGCCAAGATTTTTACCAAAATCGGCCGTGAGCTTGCCGTGGCAGTTAAAGAGGGCGGCGGCCCTGACCCGGCCAGCAACTCAAAGCTGAAAGACTGCATTGCAAAAGCGAAGGCAGCCAATGTCCCCAATGATAACATTGACCGTATTATCAAGAAGGCAGCGGGCGAAGGGGATACCAATAAATACGAAAACATCACCTACGAGGGATATGGCCCCAGCGGTGTCGCGGTAATCGTGGAGGCATTGTCTGATAACCGCAACCGTACGGCTGCCGATGTGCGCCACTATTTTGATAAATTCGGCGGTAACCTTGGCACGACGGGATGTGTCTCTTTCCTGTTTGAGCGAAAGGGCGTTCTGGAAGTTGAGCGTGAGGGCCACGACGAAGACAAAGTGATGGAGGATGCTTTGGAAGCTGGCGCATCGGACTTCCAGGCCGACGAGGACACTTTTGTTATTTACACCGAGCCGGATGATTTTTCTGGTGTGCTCGACGATCTGACCGCCAAAGGCTATGAATTCGAGACAGCCGAGGTGCAGATGGTGCCCAATACGCTAGTAAAGCTACCAGAAGATAAGCAGACCAGCATGCAAAAACTGCTGGATGCCCTGGAGGACAACGACGATGTGCAGAACGTTTGGCACAACTGGGATGTCCCAAATGACGGGGAAGAGGACGAATAAAAACGAAGAAGGGCAATCGCTGCACATGCGGTGCTGCCAAAAGTGACGGGATCCGCAGAGCCCTGTGTGGGAACTGCGAATCTCGTTTTCCATTTTATGGGTTGTCTAATAAATGCAGCTTGAATGCCGGAGTTCCTTTTGAAAATGACAGAACTGTAACCACCGCTTCCAGCCGTTTTCCTTGATTTCAAAAGTGCAAGTGTGGTATAATTTTCTTTGGTTAATGATGCATTTTGTCGAATGATAAAATGCGGCTGCGGGGCCTATCGCAAATTGCCTACTGTATGCGGCAAGAGTGCGGGGCCCGTTTCCTTCGTAAGGCCGTTTTCGCGTGTCCAGCGCGGAAACGCGGATTTTTAAAAAGAAAGGATGGGTGTGGATGACAGGCTATGAGCATCTGTGTATGAACTGTATGTCAGAGACAGAGGGCAAGGCGCAGTGCCCGCACTGTGGATTTGACGAAACAGAGCCGCAGCCGAAAGAAGCGCTTCCTTATCGTACAGTGTTGCAAGACCGATATATGGTTGGACGCATGAAGCGCTCCAACGGAGAGGGAAAAGTCTATATTGGCTTTGATATGCAACAGCTACGCCCCGTACAGATTCACGAGTTTTTTCCGCTGCCAATCTGTGCGCGCGTGCTGAACTCCACTGATATTGCGGTGATTGCCGGCAACGAGGGACTTTTTGAGCAATATCTGAAGGATTTTTTGACCTATCAGCAGGCATTGTCGCAGTTCCAGAATCAACCGGCGATGGTGCCGGTGACGGATGTATTTGAGGAAAATTATACGGCTTATGCCATCTCTCCATGGGAAGAATCCATTACCTTGCGCTATTTTGTCAAACGCAGCGGCGGCTGTTTAACTTGGAATGCATGCTGGAAGATTTTTAAGCCAGTCATTACGGCGCTGACTGCTTTGCATGCATCTGGCGTCGGGCATCTCGGAATCTCGCCGGATACGCTGTTTATATCCCAGGATGGGGAAATGAAACTGAATGATTTTTGCATTTCTGCCGCGCGTATGACGGATACAGGCTTGCAAGCGGATCTGACACCTGGCTGTGCGGCCATTGAGCAATTGGATGCTTCCATGGAAGTGGGGGAGTATACCGATGTTTACGGATTGGCAGCATCCCTGTTTTTTGCGTTGACGGGCATTCTGCCGAAGGATGCGCAGACACGTTTGAAAGATCCGCGGCTGTTGTTGCCTGCCAGTAAATTGAAGAACATCCCACCATATGTGGTTACGGCGATTGCCAACGCGTTGGAGGTTTCCCAGCAGGATCGTACGCCGACGTTTGAGCGGATACGCGCTGAGCTTGCTGCTGCCCCCACGGCGACTGTTTCTCTGGAGGAAACTCAGAGCCTCCGCCGTATTCCCAGCCCCTATCCGGAGTCCAAGAAGGAAACCGCCCCGCCGGAAGTAACTCGCAAAAAACGTGGGAAAAAACCGACATATCTTTGGGTCATCTTACTTTGCGTGATTTTGGCGATTGTGGCGGTTTTGGCGATTGCCGCCTACAACCTTTTCTTTAGCGGTGACGCCACTACAACCAGCAGCCAAGCCGGCTTTAGTGTCTCCAGCGTATCTCCAAGCATGAGCGCCTCCCTTCCGACGCCGGCTAGCAGTCAGAATGCTGCCTCCGACAGCAATCCGGAGAGTGACACCAATAGTCAAGCGGCCTCTTCAGCAGCAGCGAGTGAGGAGTCGAGCCAATCGGACGAAACCAGTTCCAGTGAGGAAACTGTTTCCGCTGATGAATCGTCACAAAGCGATTCAGATGAGATCAACGTGCCAAATTTAGTCGGACAGTCCTATTCTGATGTCAAGAATGCTTCTGAATATCAGGTGACCATGACGGATAAACGGTTTAGTGATACAGTCCCGGAGGGCGATATTATTGAACAGACGCCGGAAAGGGGAGAATCCGTTAAAAAGGGTTCGGTTGTATCGGTCGTTGTCAGCATGGGTCCGGCTCTGCGGGAACTGCCGGATATTTCAGGAATGTCACAGAGTGAAGCTCGAAAAGCAGTTGAGAATGCCGGGCTAATACCAAGCTTTCAGAGTGAATCAAGCGACGAACCGGCTGATACGGTTTTGGGTTATGCTGACACGGAAGCCGGCGCGCAGTTGGCCTATGGTGCTGAGGTCACCATCTTGATAAGCAGCGGGTCTTGACAATATTCTTAGACGAATAACGCCGATACAATGATAAAAATCAAAGGCCGTAGCTCGGAAAGTGGGGGACATCCTCTCATTTCCGAACTGCGGCCTTGTGCATCAGAGATGAAATGCACAAAAACAGCCCTTGGCCATTTTCGGCAAAGGGCTGTTCGCTATTTTTATCAATCACTGCTAAAGGGCAGCAATGCGAGATGACGTGCGCGCTTAATGGCTACCGTCAGCTCACGCTGATGATGTGCACACGTACCCGTCACGCGGCGGGGCAGAATCTTTGCGCGCTCCGAAATGAAACGGCGCAACTTTGCAACATCCTTGTAATCGATATAGTCAACCTTATCGACGCAGAAGCTGCAAACCTTACGGCGGCCTTTGCGGCCACGACGGTTCTCTCTGTCAGGCATCGTCTTGAAACCTCCTTTAATCGCATTACATCAGGTCGCTCAGAATGGCAAATCGTCGTCATCCGGAAGCGCCTGGAAGTCGCCC
>USIA01000038.1 GCA_900554535.1 uncultured Oscillospiraceae bacterium
AAAGAGGAGGACCCAAATCGTGAAGCTGTATAATCCCCTGACCCGCCAGAAAGAGGAATTCGTGCCGATCACGCCCGGCGAGGTGAAAATCTATGCCTGTGGGCCGACGGTTTATAATTATATCCACATCGGCAACGCCCGCCCGATCTGCGTCTTTGATGTGCTGCGCCGGTGGTTCGCCTATCGCGGCTACAAGGTCACCTATGTTCAGAATTTTACAGATATTGACGACAAAATCATCAATAAGGCCAATGAAGAGGGCACAGATTATCTGACCGTCAGCCGCCGCTATATTCAGGAATACAAAAAGGATGCGGCTGGCCTGAACGTCCGGCCGGCCGACATTCATCCGCTGGCCACGGAAAATATCCAGCAGATGCAGGAGATCATCCAGACCCTGATGAAAAAGGGCTATGCCTATGCCGCGGAAAATGGAGACGTCTATTTCCGAACGAAAAAAGACCCTGGTTATGGGAAATTAAGCCACCAGCCCATGGAGGACCTGATGGCCGGCGCGCGCATCGCACCCGGAGAAGTCAAAGAGGATGCCATGGATTTTGCCCTGTGGAAGGGCGCAAAGCCCGGCGAGCCGTACTGGGATTCTCCCTGGGGAAAAGGCCGGCCGGGCTGGCACATCGAGTGTTCCGCCATGGCGCGGCGCTACCTGGGCGAAACCATTGACATCCACTGCGGCGGCCAGGATCTGATCTTTCCGCACCACGAAAATGAGATTGCGCAGAGCGAATGCTGCAACGGCGTCCCGTTCGCGCATTATTGGGTGCACAACGGCTATATCAATGTGGACAACAAGAAGATGAGCAAGAGCCTGCACAATTTCTTCACGGTGCGCGAGGTCGCCGATGCGTATGGCTATGAGCCGATCCGCTATCTGATGGTCAGCTCGCATTACCGCATGCCCATTAACTACAGCGTAGACGTGGTCGCGCAGTGCAAGGCGTCCCTGGACCGGCTGTATAACTGCCGTGACAACCTGTTGTTCGCATTGAAAAATGCACCGGAAACAGAGCAGCCCGGCGATGCCGCGGTCCGCGAGAAGTTCGCCGCCTGTCAGAAGGCCTTTGAGGACGCAATGGACGACGACCTCAACACGGCGAATGCCCTTGCCGCGCTGTTCGACCTGGTGCGCGAGTGCAACACAGCGCTCAACGCCGGCGTTGGCAAGGCACTGTGCCAGGCAATGTACGACCTATTTATGAAACTGGCGGATGTTTTGGGTCTGCTGTATAGCCGCCCGCTGCCCGGCGCATCGGAACAGGATGGCGAAACCGCAGAGATCGAGGCGCTGATTGCCGCACGCGCCGAGGCGCGTAAGGCGAAAAACTGGGCGGAAGCCGACCGCATCCGCGACGAACTCAAGGCGCGCAAGATCATCTTGGAGGATACCCCGCAGGGCGTCAAATGGCACAAGGCGGAATGACAACATCCTGAGGCCAGTTCACGTCTCTGGCACGATGTGATATGTGCCCATTTGGCAAAACAGCTGCTGTCTGTCTCCTCAAAAATCCTTGAAAATCTGAGCGAGTGGAAATCCGCTTCCTATCCCGATTTGCAATTTGATTGAGTCCAACCCCGCTGCCTTTCTGAAAATGGACAGCGGGGTTGGTTTCGTTTTGCGCCGGACAGATCAAAAGCCCCCGGAAATCACATTCTCATGCGATCTTCGGGGGCTGTCGTTTGGTGGCACTCGCGGAAATCCCCTCGAAGAATTACCAAAGGATTCTCGAGTTTAAATTTTCCTGTCATGCCGGACGCTTATCCGCGTCCGATACTGATATTATCTCACATAACCCAAAAAATGACAAGAGAGAAAATTCAGATTATTATAGTGACAAAAAGAAGGTAGAAAGCCTTCAGCAGCCATACCAAAGGATTTTCACTGCCGAGGAAACACAAAAGATCATTAAGGATTATCAGTCTGGCAAAGCAAGCTACGAACTAGGGGCTGAGTATAACTGCAGTAAAACTACCATTATAAAGCTCTTAAAGCAACAAGGAGTTGCTATCCGCAAAGGTGGTCGAGGTCGGGCAAAAATCGATGATGGTAAGGTGATTAGAATGTATAAAGAAATGCATACTATAAAAGAAATTGCCAAGAGCCTGAGCGTAGACACTCAAGTCATTTCCAGATGCTTAAAGGAAAATGGAATCAAGCTCAGGAACAGATGGGATTATCCGGAAAAATAAAGATGACAAGACAACAATTTACCGAGCGGGTATTCCCGCCCGGTGCCCATACCTTAATCATAGTAAATACTTTTTGGTTTTTGGGGCATGGTTTCATATGACTTAAGAATAACTCTGAACACATTTCTATTGGCACCTTTGTAGATGATATAGTCGTAAACCCATTCGCCAAATTCACAAATCAATTCCCCTAGCAGTTCATGCATGAAAGCCTGAGTTGTGTAGTTGATGCCAGTAAAATCTAACTCTATTGCATCAATATAGTCGCTGATGTCAGCTTCAGCACAAGTTTTGAGAAGGAAAAACGCAGGCGTAAGCACCAGAGTTCTAACCTTTTTGGCTCCTTCTAGATTAACGGCGCAGTTGCCAAACAATTTTGCTAGAGAGATTGTAACTTTTTCCATAATACAGTAATTATATAAAAAATGTAAATTTTGTCAAAAAAATCACAATATTTCAAATGCATGTCAATGGACAAATATAATTAAAATAGAGGTGTTCAGCTATACGGCAGGTGTGGTATACTCTACCTGAACCTTATTTTTTTACTTGTATATGACGCAGTTCACAAGTATTTTACTTCATTACATATAATCTGATAAGTTACCTGAGTTCACAGTACAATGAGGGTATCATATCGGAAATGAGGTGTAGAATACTTGTCGGCTGAGAACTATATCATTGAGCGCATAGAGGAATTGTGTGAGAAAAAGCATATGAGCAGATATCGACTCGCTCAGAAATCAGGAATTGCTCAGTCATCAATTTCTACGTTGCTGAACCGGAAAAGCGTACCCACAATCCAAACTTTAGAAAAAATATGTGATGGTTTTGGTATCACTTTATCACAGTTCTTTGCCGAAGACGAAAAAGTTTTGGATCTGACCAAAGATCAGGAAGAACTGCTAAAGGACTGGAACTCTATGGATAGTCGGCAACAGGAATTGGTGAAAGCGTATATACAGGGAATTATCAGGAAATAAGGACGTCTTTTCTGCTAGGCAGGAGCGTCCTTTTTCTTTTGTGAGAGGCGACTGATGAAGCAAAGAAATCTATTCCTTTTATTTTCCCTTATGATTATACTCACTGGCTGCAGTGTAACACCTCACGAAGAAGCCAAAACTGATAACCAAGAGACAGAATATGAGCTGACATTAGAATCTGCCGTTGATCAGGAAGACTGTTTTGTGTGCGGCAACCCGCCTGGCGGACTGCTTGACTACTATTATAAATTTGATTCTATCGGTATTATTTACTGGCCGGATCTGGCTGTAATAGACACAGGCGTGCGCACTTACGATGATGATGGGAATGAAACGCTGGAAGGCGGTTCTAGTACACGTATTTCTTCTTTTGGTGAAGGTAATGGCTCTATCGCGTGCAATCCGTGGCCGGAGCGTGGAATCTCCGAAGTGAAGATTTATCTGGGGGATGCGGATGGACTGGACTGCGAACCGCTGACGGAGCAGCTTTGCCAGAATTGTCTGGACAAAGTCTGTGGATTTTATACTGATCACGTGAACAGTGACGACGAGGAGTACCTTGCCAGTACCCGTTATTCCCTAATTGACTTTACTACCGGAGAGCTGTACACCCTGAGTAATCCTTACCGGGGTTATAGTATCCGGGATTATATTGTCCGCTATGATTTTGAAAAACAGGGGGATGTATAGATCTGATGGTGGTTTATGCGCCAGAGCGGGAATTAGAATAGCCCTCCTCTAAATTTTGCTCAACAAATGCGGACATTAAGCAATAAAAATCTACTCAAATATCCGCATTTGATTGACTTTTACTTTAGTAATGTCAAATTTCCTCTACTCATTGATGAGGTAAACTTTTCCATGTGCTCGCGTGATTGCAACGTACAACTTATTTTTAGTTGACGGCTGTAGCTCATGTAGTTTTTGGGCGGCGTATTTTGCAGCAGTGGTCTTATTCAGCAATACGCACACGTCACAATAGTGATCCTCGCCTTTGGTTTCGCCCCAATTTTTATGTCCAGCTCCAAATTTTGAGCTTCCTCTATAATGTAACTTTACAATACTGGGGTCATCCAAAATATTGTCAATTTGAGATTGATCGGAAACAAAAACTATATCGCTTGTCTCGTCGCCTGCTTCTAATGTTCGATTAGACGAGATTTCGATCCCTAAATTCTTAGTAATAAAGTCACAAATACTAGGACTACAACGCCAACTTTTAACAAGTGATGTTCTGTCGGACATAAATCCCTGCCTTGCAAATCGCGTCTCGTATTTAGAGAAGTCGTCAAAAAGGCTTTTATTGGTGGTGCCATCCCTACTTGTGTCGTAGGTGTGTTGATAAAAATCCCCAACAAAAAGCATGTTCATATTCGCCGTCATGAGTTGCTCAAGAAAAGAAAAGTCACGGCCTGCTATGTCCTGCACTTCATCAACAATAAATTCGTCAAAATACTTTTCTAATCGCTTTTTTACTTTTTCTGTGGCGCCAGATTCTTCAATCAGTAGGGCAAGCCGATTACTGTAGATATATCCTGCAGAAGTAATGTAGTATGCTCTGTTGTTTTTTTTCAATCGATTGTTGGAATTTCTTTCATAAAATATGCCTTTTGCCTTAACTTTGTCTGACAGGAACGGCTTATAGCAAAAACGATAAAGAAACGTAAAATATTTCATGACACAGATATTTTCTGGCCAAACTCCGTTAAATTTTTTCAAGATTTTTTCACACAAATTATTGTAATTCCCAATCGTATAAGTCACAATAAGTGATCGTTTATTGCGGCAAAGAGAATCAATAATATAAGTTGTTTTTCCCGACCCAGCAACAGCAAAAATTACTCGCTTATCCATTCAATTCCCCTCTTTATATAGTTGGGGACTATTATCTTATTCTCTTGAGAAAGTAGGGTATATGCGGCCTCCGTTTTATTGTTTAGCATATAATCCAATGCAGATGAACTAAACAGTTTGTCACATAACGCCGTGTTATCTTTATAGAGAACAACTTCAAAAGTCCGTTTATTATTGTCGGTTTCGTAAAAAATTTCTATATTTGGATTGGATACATAATCCTGATATTTATCAACGCAGTGTTTTTGATAGTCTTTATCGTTATCCGTTATCACGGCGACCTTACATCCTGTAAGTTTTGCAATATCCAGATATCGCTTGAAACTGAGTCCCCGCACATCAATAATATGGATGTCGTTAGACTCTGGGGAGCAGCCAACGCATTCCTCACAAAACTTTTCCATTAACATATACTCTGCGGGGCCTTCAACCAAAATAGCCTTTTTTGCCAGTGCAAATTCTATGATGCTCGCCGGTGGAGCTTTCATGAAATACTTAGCAGTGTCACTGCTTAAATCTTTCAGCATAACTGGCTTATCAGTACCTTCAATATGCATTATCAAAAGATTTTTTAATTCCAGCCGTGTGCTGATTAAGCTATTATGTGTTGTAATAAAAAGCTGTCCATTCTGGGTCTCGGACACTCGTTGAATCAATTTGCGAAGGTTAACCGGGCTTAGATGGTTCTCTGGTTCTTCAACTAGGATTACATCGACATTTTCGCCAGATCGTTCAAGTGCAAAGTCGGTCTTTATAAAGATCTGCTTGCCAGTGCCTTTGCTGTCAATCCCAATTTCGTCTTCATAAATCATTAAGTCCGATTCAAAATCCGTTACAGAACCGTTCCTTAACCCAAACATATAGTGCTTGTCAGCAGGCACCCGTTCGTTGAGGTCTTTTAAGCTCTCAGCTTGGAAATTTGTTCGCATTTGTCGGTAGCTGCTTTTATGACCCGCTCGTTCCTTCACGTCTTGCTCAGTATATCGCATATACATTCGACGAATAAAATCGGTTGTTGCATACTCCGAGTTCATGGTAGAGCTATCGATCAGAATGCTGCGTATTTTCTTTTTGTAGCCAGTATAGCCTTCATCTGCAAAAGTAGAAAAACGGACGGAATAATAATCATACGGAAAATAGTTAGGGTCAGCCGACAGAACTGACATAATCTCTGTGCGATAATCTGAATTTGGCTCGCACACCAAACGAATTCCATCACAGGTAGCGCCATCCAGATTATTGTCTCCGCACATTGTGAAGTCAAAATTGTCGCCCGACAAGTATAACTCGACCCTTAAAACAGGCAAGTTATCAAAAGTTCTTTCTCCAGAATTAAACTCCCTTACAGCCTCAACATTAAGTAATCGGTCTAGACCAATTGACTCAACACGGCGTATATTACCACCAGCGACTAAATCAATAGCCTCTAGAACGCTACTTTTTCCAACTTCATTATCACCTACAAAGATATTGATTTTTTCATTGGGCGTTATTGTATAGTCCTTAAATCTTCTGAAATTCAAAAGCCGAATTTTTGTTATGATTGCTGACACAGCCTTACCTCTTTCTTAAACTAAAAGCATACGTATGAAAATTATCATGTACCGATTAAAAATCTATATACTACACAGAGCCTCTCGTTTCTCTGCTTTACTTACGAAAAAAACAATTTCTCCATTTCCTCTTCCAGCGTCCCGTTTTTCGCATACTCTAAGGTGTCACAGAGACGAATGTTATTCTTCTCAATATGGATCTCGGCGCTAAATCCGAGAATGTAGCGCAGACAGATTCGATATATGATCTCTGTCGGGGCGCAGCCATACACCTGTTTTGCAAAAATGTGGTTCAGCCGCTCCACACTATCTGGATACAACGCTTTTATACGCGGACTCTGATAGAGTCTAGTCACAATTTCTGTAATATACATCCCCGATTTCATATAGAGGTCGGCAAAGGTAGCATCGGGGTCATCAAAGCAGCCGGGATTCTCCTGTTCAAGCCTGTCCACCATATCCTTCACAACTTTTTTTGGCGTAAATATCTGGTTGGTGCGCTGCGGCGGAATAAAATCAAAGATGTCACCTTTTTGATCAGGCTCAAAGTAATTCGCAAGTTCAGCCCGTTTCTTCATAAATTCCTGCACAGCATCGTTAAAGACAACCTCATCGAACAGATGCCCGTCAAAATGCTTTTGTTCTCCAGATTCTGCCGTATAATCACCGCCATCACGAAGCATACGGAACTGATCAAGTGTTACACCCTGACCGTTCTGAGGATTCACGGTGACTTCCCAGAACACATCTTCCGGCACAAGTTTATCAAAATTGGCGAGTGTAGTGCTCTCGTCTCCGTAGGCCATAAGGAATGCCGGAATTGTACGGGAGAAGCCACGCAGATGGTCACGAACACTGCCTTCAATAGAGTCTTTGGTAGCATTCAGTTTTTCTGTTTCTACAGTGGCAACAATGGTCTCCGCAGCTTTTTTGACAGTTTCGTCGCTGTGCAGCTTTTGCTGGATATTGTCCACCATGTCGCGGTAGCCTTGGAGCCGTTTGGCAGTGTAATCCTCATCAATCTGCGTAATCTCTGCCATTGTGGCACCGGACTGCTGTGCCTCGTGAATCTTATCATCGCATTCTTTAGCCAACTGATGATCCCGGATTGTGTAGTCGCCGTATTCGCGAGCCACAACCGTATCAGTGGTTTCCTGGATCTTGCGCTCCAGCATATTCTGTGTGGATTTCTTTAAATCTCTGCCATACTGCTCTTTGGCGGAATCCATCAGCTTGTCAGCGATTGGTCTTGCAAAGCGTTCCCGGAGTTCTTTTAGCTCATCTTTCTTAGGATTTGGCGTCATCTCAACATTTTTCTTGATATCCTCAACAGCTGCTGCCAGCTGATCTTCGACATCCGCATAAACCTTATCGCCAAACAGCGTGCTTGCTGTGCCGATGATTTGCTCTTTGGGGATCTCAACTTCGCCATTTGCGTTCAGATTCAGAGCGTCTGCCGTATTCTCATCCACAGCCGCGGGCGCAAGAGCCTTGGGTTCTTCCAGCGCCTGCATATTGTTGATAATGTCGATAATTTCCCTCGGCGCGCCAAAAATACCACTGATGTTGGCAAAGAGAAAATTAGACATAAAGCCGCGCTCCACCACTTCTCTGGCGTGAATGTGACGGGGAATGGTGAGCACTTTTTCAGCATCCAATTCAATCATGGAGCCTTCCTCATCTTCACCGTAAACCGGGAAGAAGTTTAAGAGTTCGCGGACATGCCGCTTGCGGCTGTCGAAATCGCCTTTGTCTCCGGATGTCTCCGGGATCAGGTCATTAGCAAATTGCTCAAAAATGGTCAGAGTACGAGCTGGGTCAAAATCAAAGACATAGGCATTCTGTTTTCTATAAGTGTTACCGTTTGAGTCCGTGAACAGGCACGGGTTCTGCGCTCGGAAAGCCGCCTGCATATAGAGTGCGGGACTTGCCATATTGGAGAGCATAAGTACTGCCGTCCACTCAGGAATCGTCACACCGGTGGTCAACTGTCCAACAGACAGAGTAATGGTTTTGTCGTATTTTTTGATGGCCTTAGTTACCTTATCAAAGGACTTTTCGTTTTCTTCATCGTCATCCAATTTGCCATCGCCTGCAGCCAGAACAATCTCGTAATCCTTGAACACCGGATGGAGTTTCAGCTTCTTGGCCAGAGCCTTGGCGCTGGCGACACGATTCAAAATCCAGAATGTGTGCTTTAGCTCATCACGCAGTTCTGGGGTAGAGAACGGGAATTTCTCCTGCCGGGTCAAAGCGTCAAGGAATTTGTCCACATCTGCATCATGTACAAATTTTCCAGACTCATTTGTGGCGAAGAATTCGTTCAGGTCAAAAGCAAATTCTTCTACATCGTCCTCTGCAAGCTCTATGCCCCTTTCCACCCGATCGCGCACGATGTCCGACATCTGGTAGGTGTAAAGCGACAACCGAGGCAGATTGGCATAAGGGTTTTCTATTTCGCTGGAGGCGTCCCAGTCGCGCTTCTTTTTCTGTTCATCGGCATATGTCCAGTTGTAGATAGCGCTCTCCGGGAATTTATCGTTGGCGAGAGCCTTAAATGGCGTACCAGAAAGATGCAGCGTCCATTTGCGCTTAATATGATTAAACGCAGTATCCGTCTTATAAGTATCAACACCCTCGTGCGCTTCATCTACAATCAAGATATCCCATGTCAGCCCTTTCTCGGCACTGATTTCTGAGAGCTTGTCGAAACGTCCGCCAAAATAAATCGAGCCTTTCAAATCCTGCAGGCTTACAAATTCGATACATCCCTTGACGCTGTCATCTAGTTTATTCAGATATTCCTCACGACTATAGACAAACTTCCTATTTTTAATGCCATCTACATTGCTGACAAAGAGATAGCCTGATTGCGGACCGAAGAATGTCTCATAATCCTGATACCAAGAGTTAGCAATGGCAGGACGGTTGGTCACAATGAGGATATTCTGTGCGCCCAGTTTCATGCAGAGATCATAGGCAGACAGGGTTTTACCAAAGCGAGGCTTAGCGTTCCACAGAAATTCCGCATTTTCTCGGCCACTAAAATATTCAATCGTTTTCTGGACGGCTTTTGCCTGCTCATCGCGGAGCTTGTACGGAATCACCGCATCCGCATCTTTTTCTGACACCACGCCATGATTTTGCGTAAAATCAATAAAATTTCCACGCGCAATGTTCGGGTCGATTTGAAACCATTCGGTTCCTTCCTCGCGGGGAACTTCCAGCTTCTTTAGATAAGCGTGAAAATCCTTGTCCGTAAATGTGCCGTAGGGCTCTGTCATATAGGCTGCCCGCATGTGCCAACACAGTTTAGGCTCAACGCCAACAGTGTGGGTCTGCTCTTTAATACGGGTCTCCACGTCCCGCTCGGTAAAGCCGATCTTTGTCCAACCGTCATGCGCCGGTACGCCAGGAGTGGTATAGGCATAACACTGCGGGGTAACTTTGGAGGAAGTTTTGATATTTATCACTGCCATTATGCCATCTCCTTTACATGAGATTCGATAAAGTCAATCTCTTTGTCGTCCAGACCGTATTTGCGATAAAGCTGAAGATCGATCTCGTGGACAGATTTTGACCAATCAATGTCGCTGTTGGGTGTGAAATCCTGGAGGGGAATTTTGGACCACGTAATCTTTGATTGGTTATTCTGCGTAGTTTTCATTATCCCAAGCAGAGTTCTTGCAAACTTCGTCTTTAAATATTTTGCAAGTGATTCCGCCTGATACCTTGTGTCAAATTCACCCATGCTTACAAAAGTCTGTGTATGAATAGAGTTTGGCTCGGCGATAATTGGATCACTTAAAGTCTCACCAAATGTACCTGATCCGATAGCGCCCGCCATCAAGACCTTCCATTTATGAAGATTTCCCTGATCATTAAAGTAATCACTTTTAGCAAAATAGGTTACTCTTTCGTTCCTTTTTCGACCAATAACTTTAACGTCATTTTCTTGTTGACTTTCATGAAAAATTTCTGGATATCTTTCAAACACACTGGATGCCACAGCTTTAGCATGCTGTTTGTCTGTTCTTCCTATCAAGTTTGGATTTTCTTCGAATAATACATCTGTAAATCGAAAGCTGTCTGGACTATGAACCAACTCCCCGATATTTTCTCTTAAATGGCTTTTGACTTTAACAAATACCGCTCTCAGTTGATCAGACTTGATAAAAACTTCGATGGGGTCATAGGTGTCTTTCCAACTGTGGTAGGAGACCACAACTCCGCCTTTGATATCCACGCCTGAAAAAACATTGCTACTATCCTCTTCGTAATGCAGAATTTTAAAGTGGTTATCGCTGAGCATCTTTTTGTTCCATTCTTTCGGTGTAGCTCCAGCCTGTGTCAAAAATCGTGCAGGAGTAATCAGTTCAGCGACATCACCAACTTTATAGGCATTATCCATAAACAGGTTGTAAACTGGCTTTGCCTGGTTATTGGAGCCCACGTATTCATCCTGATATGGCGGATTCCCAATTATATAATCAAACAACTTTTTTCCCATGGCTCACATCTCCTTTAGATCCATAAATTTTATAGAAGTCTTGCTTCTCCAATTATATATCCTGCATGGCACGGCTTCCGGCTCGTCATCATCGTCCTGCATGTCGCCAAGCATGTCAAAAAGTGTTATTTGACGGAATTCCTCATAAGGTTTGCCTAACGGCACTGCATCTTTCAGACCATCCATCTGCCAGATGTTCCAAACAATTTTGTTAGCCATCTGCTGTAGCAGTTTATCATCAGGATGCCGTTCCCAGCGTTCTTCATAATAATCTGTAAAAGTCAGTAGCAGATTGATCCTTGCAATCAGCACGTTGTCTCCCTGATATTCATATCCATAGGATGCCTCGAATGCCCGGACTACCCACTTCAACCACTCTTTGTATGTATCTGTGTTTTCGTTCACGATTCTGAGTTTTCTGTCGAGAATACCAATCCGCCGCAGTGGCGGTACGATCAACTCGCCAGTGGAGACATCGTAGCGGGAGACCAGATACGGCGCTTCACCACAAGTGATTTCCAACCGCCGGGAGTCCACATAGTGTTGCCATGTCTTTTCTTTTGAAAATTCGATTTTTTCCTCCGCTACTGTCCACGTGTGGTCGGTGTTTTCTGTATTAAATACACCACTCCGCCCAAACCAATCATCGTCGCAATAGTTGTTCATTTGATTGCACAGCCACGCTGGCGTAAAGACTTCCGCTTTTTTCCGGGTGCGTTGTTCCTGCGCTTCCTGTGACTTTTGGATGCGGGGACGAATCAGATCGGGACGGCGTAATAGCGAATGAGCATTCATCTGTGCCTTATCCGTAAAATCTTCACCTAGCTCTTCGTATGTATCCGTAGCCCAGATGATATTCTTTTTTGTCGATTTATCTTGAAGCAGCAGATCTAGCACATTCACAACCGGATAGCTGCCGATATCTATCAATTTTTCCACAAGAGAGAATCTCTCCTTTCCAATATTGCCGCAACTTTCAATGATATATTGTTTACTTCTCATTTGTAAAAAATGGGTGCTTACCGTCGAGAACGAATTTATCTTCAATCTTCTTCATCTATAAACTCCATTATATCATCCAAAGTGCAGTTAAGAGCCTTGCAGATTCGCCCCAACACATCCGTCGTAACATTGTCGCCATGGGCGAGCTTATTCATCGTATAGTGACTTATCTGCGCCATTGCTTCGAGATCCTTCTTTTTTAGATCTCGATCGATAAGTAGTTTCCATAATTTTTTGTAACTTACAGCCATATTCATAACCTCATTACTACTTTCATCTAGTCCATCATTTTGACTATTATACCGTATTGCGCCCATAAAATCAAACAAATGTTAGTTTTCAAAAACATTTATGGATCAATAGACAATTCTGCACGTCAAAACACCCCACCGGCTGGCCGGTGGGGTAAGAAAAACGGGATCACGCTTAGCGTGTGATAGGCAACGGTACCTTTACTCAGCAGCAACGCACCGGACGGGGCTACCGTAGTGTTTATCCCAGCTATCAACGCGGACGCTGCCGGTGTAATCGTAATGCAAGGCGTAGACACTCTGAGAACCATCAGAGGTATATGGTCCTAAGTCAAGAATTAGCACAAGTTAAAATGAGAGATTTATCCCCATCTTA